>CP126122.1:4294874-4616681 GCA_030123565.1 Nitrospira sp.
TGCACGGAGGGAGGGGTCGGCCCCTTTTGCTGTTGCTTGTAAAACCAGTTCACACATTGGCTGGCGGCCGCGAAGGCCTGTTTGTCCGTCTTGGCTTGCCGTTGGATATGTTGGGTGAATCGAGCGAAGACGTCGATGCCGGTCAAGCCGGTTGCGGCCATGGAGGAATGTACGGATCCTGCGGTGACCGCACAGAAGATCATCCAGACGGCGCAACCCATATGGGCGAATCGTAGCTGCATCGAGATCGCTCGGTGCTAATGACTGAGGTCCTACAAGCCTGTTACGAGTATAACATGGACGATCGCCCTGCCCACTCAATTATGATCAATAGTCAGATATCCCGGAAAAGGTGAAAAACGGTCATGACAACCCCATCACGGCTCGATGAAACGGTGCCCTATTTGACTGCCTCGGTCCCGGCCATCGGCGGGCGGATTCGCAATACTCCGGAGGATTTTTGCGTCGAGGAACGGCCCCTGTACCTGCCCTGCGGGGAGGGGGAGCATCTCTATATTCGAGTGACCAAACGGGGCCTGTCCACGCCGGATCTCGTCCTGCGGCTTTCGTCTCAACTCCACGTCAAGGCCCAATCCATCGGGGTGGCAGGACTGAAGGATGCACAGGCCGTCACCACGCAAATGGTTTCATTGCAGGGGGTGAAGGCGGAGCAGGCGGCGGCCTTGTCTACCGACGAACGCCTGTTGGCGCTGGAAGTCTTGGGCCGCCACCGCAATCGACTCCGCAAGGGCCACCATGCCGGCAACCATTTCCGTTTGGTGATTCGGGATGTGCAAGAAGGAAGCGAAGACCTCTTGCCACGGCTGTTCGACGAGCTGTTGCGCCGGGGCGTGCCGAATTACTTCGGTCCACAACGACAAGGGCGAGCCGGGACGAACTTTCAACTGGGCGCCGAGTTGCTGCAGGACGAGAAGCGCCGTAGCAAGATGAGCCGTTCCAAGCGCCTCTGGTTCATGAATGCCTACCAATCCCATCTGTTCAATCGCATCCTGGCCCAACGGATCGAGAGTCTCGACCGGGTCTTCCAGGGCGACTGGGCCATGAAGACGGAGAACGGCGCCTGCTTTCCCGTGGAACAGCCGGAGGTGGATCAGCCTCGCGTCGACCGGTTTGAGATCAGTCCCACCGGCCCGCTTTTCGGGTCCCGTGCGCCCTGGGCGACTGGGTACCCCGGCGAGGTCGAACGGGCCGTGGCAGCCGACTTGGGAATGACCCCGGAAGCCTTGTCGAAAGCCGGCGCCGAATGCGGATTCCGCGGCGAACGACGTGCCCTCCGTGTGCGGCTGAATGGTCTGGACTGGAAGCTGGAGGGGCGTGACCTCACCCTCTCGTTTTGGCTTCCACCCGGCTCGTATGCCACGAGTGTGCTGCGGGAAATCGTCAAAACGCCATCCTTCCCGGCAGATGGTAGAATTTGAAAGGGGAGGGCGCAGCCCATCACGATGCGTCCTGTGGCAACGGAGTATGCAATGTTGAAGAGAGGCCGGTGATGACAGCGGCGCAAGAAACGGTGTTTCTGCGAGGGCACATCATCGATTCGTTGATCCTGGCGAAGGTGTTGGACCGAATTCTGACGATGGGCGGGACCTTCGACCTGCAGGATGTCATGATCGGTGCGACAAGGGAAGCGCCGTCGCAGGCGCGGATTATCGTCAAGGCGCCGTCCAGCCGCGTGCTGGCGGAGATTCTGCGGGCGATCCAGCCCCACGGCGCCGCGGTCGAGCGGGAAGAGGATTGTCGCTTCGAGCCGGCCCCGGCGCCTGGTGTGTTTCCCGAACAGTTTTATGCGACAACGCACCTTCCGACTCAGATCCGTCTCGACGGCGAGTGGGTCGAGGTCGAGGGCATGGAGATGGATCTCGGCATCTGCGTCGATCCGGCCAAGGCCCGCGCTCGTACCATCCCGATGGCAACGGTGGCGGCAGGCGATCTGATCGTGACCGGGCGAGACGGGATCAGGGTCACGCCCCTCACGCGCCCGACCGAACGCGATGTGTTCGGATTCATGGAATCGGTGGTCTCGTCGGAGCGTCCACACCAGCCCGTCATCGCCGATATCGCCCAGCGGATGCAGAAGTTGCGCGAACTGCATCGGCAGGGACGCCCCGGTGCAAAGGTGTTGTTCGCAGGCGGACCGGCGATCGTCCATGCCGGGGGGCGGGACGCGATGGCCTGGTTGGTCGAGGCTGGTTACATTCAATTATTGTTCTGCGGCAATGCCTTGGCGGCTCACGATATGGAGGCCTGTCTCTACGGAACTTCCCTCGGCTATGGGCTGACGGCCGGCCGTTCACTGCCGCATGGCCATGAACACCACCTGCGCACCATCAATCGGATCCGCGCCATCGGCAGCATCGAACAGGCCGTGCGATCCGGGGTCGTCGCCGATGGGATCATGGCGGCCTGCGTGCGGCGCGATGTCAAAATGGTGCTGGCCGGCACCATTCGCGACGACGGGCCGTTGCCGGGAGTGATCACGGATTCCATGGAGGCTCAGCAGGCCATGCGCGCGGAAATTCCGGGTGTCGGCCTCGCGCTGTTAGTCGCCTCCACGCTCCATGCGATCGCCACCGGCAATCTGTTGCCCGCCACGGTCCCAACGGTCTGCGTGGATGTGAATCCGGCGGTCCCGACCAAATTGGCGGATCGCGGCAGTTTCCAAGCGGTCGGTCTCGTCATGGATGCCGCGTCGTTTCTCACGGAACTCGCGCGGGAACTCGGGTGGCGCCCATGAGCCGGCTGTTGGTGTGTCCCCCGGACTATTTCCAGATCGACTACGAAATCAATCCCTGGATGAGGCGGGCGAACGCCGTGGACCCGGTGCGCGCGGTCGGCCAATGGCAAGCGCTGATGAAGGTGCTGGAACAGGATGTCGGTGCAGGCCTCGAACGGATGCAGCCGGTTCAGGGCCTTCCCGACCTGGTCTTCACGGCCAATGCGGGGGTGGTGGCGGGCCGGCGGGCGCTCGTGAGCCGGTTTCGTTACCCGGAGCGGCAACGGGAGGAAGCGCACTTCGAACGGTGGTTTCGCGAGCAGGGCTATGAGGTGTTGACGCTCGACAAGACCCTCTACTTCGAAGGGGCCGGCGACCTGCTGGGATTTCCTGATACCTGGTTCGGCGGCTATCGGCAGCGGTCGGACATCCGGGTCTTTCCCCGGTTGAGCGAGATCTTCCAGCGGGAGATCATTCCCCTCGAATTGATCGATAGCCGGTTCTACCATCTGGACACCTGTTTTTGCCCGCTCAGCGGTGGAGACCTGCTCTATTTTCCCGCGGCCTTCGACTCCTACGGCCAGACGGTCATTGCGCAACGGCTTCCGGAGGAGCGCCGCCTGACGGTACCGGAAGACGAAGCCTTGCGGTTCGCCTGCAATGCCGTCTGTGTCGGCAAACAGGTCGTGATCCCGTCCGGCTGCCCCAACACAATGCAGCTCCTGGAGGCCAGGGGATATCGGACCCATGCCGTACAACTGGACGAGTTCATGAAGTCCGGCGGCGCAGCCAAATGCCTGACCCTCGCCCTCGACTGATTCCCGCCGCCCGTTCCGCCTACCGAGTGCGAAAGAGAAACGAAAGATAGAGGCCGGCGATCGCCGTCGTGGTGAGTTCGATCGTGAGCAACAGGCGACTCACGATGGCATCCGGCTGCGGGGGCGAGAGGATGAAGTGGAATCCGAGAAATGTCGCCGGTTGCGAAGGAGGGGTTTCCCATGGGGGCATCAGGAGGGCGACGATCAGGACCGTCACCATGCCGTACAGAATGTTCAGGTTCAGTTGTTCCTTTGCCGCCGTGCCTGGTTGTGTAGGAGTGGAAACGGCAAGGGGCTCAACAGCGGCTCCGCATTGGGTGCAGTACCGATTGATTTCAGGTAGGGCATGTCCGCAGGAGGGGCAGGGTTTCATACAGGAGGTTCCAGATGGAGTCTGCAGCCTAACGCGAGTGGAGCAGGAATTCCAGCGTCAAGATCGGAAGTTCGGGCCATAGGCGCCGGGTCCTGCGCACCGTTCGTTGACAGGTTTCAAAGCCCCTTCCTATAATCCGCCGCCATGCCATTCATTTTCTTGATCGCTGCTGCGGGCCGATCGCAAAACCCTTTCCCGCTGGAGCGACCGTGACGCTTCCATCCATTCGACGAGTGGCAGTCATTGGGGCCGGGGCCTGGGGGACGGCCTTGGCTCGTCACCTCGCGGGGAAAGAGATTTCGGTCAGGCTGTGGGCCTACGAGGTCGAGGTCGTTCAGGCCATCCAACGTCATCGCGAAAACCGGTTGTATTTGTCGGGGGTGCCCCTTCCGACGACCTTGTCTGCGACCAATGTGTTGTCCGAAGCCCTGTCGGGGGCCGACTGTGTGATCTTCGCCGTGCCCTCGCACGTGGCGCGGTCGGTCCTGAAGCAAATCGGCCCCTTGCTTCTGCAGCCGATCCCCTTGATCAGCGCCACGAAGGGCATCGAAGAAGAGACGCTCAAACTCATGACGCAGGTCATGCAGGAGGTGTTGCCGGCGTCCATGCGGGAGTCCTTGATGGTCTTGTCCGGGCCGAGCTTTGCGGCAGAGGTCAGCCAGGGACAACCGAGTGCCATCTGCCTTGCCGGACCGGATACGGGAGTCGTCAAGGCAATCCAGACTCTGTTGATGACGTCGAGTTTCCGCGTCTATGCGGACGACGACCTGATCGGGGTGCAACTCGGGGGTGCGTTGAAAAACGTGATGGCGCTGGCAGCCGGAGTCGTCGATGGGCTTGCGCTCGGACATAACGCCCGCGCCGCCCTCATTACCCGTGGGTTGGCCGAAATGATCCGGCTTGGAGCGGCGATGGGCGCAGACCAGCGCACCTTCTATGGGCTGTCCGGGGTCGGGGACCTCATCCTGACCTGCACCGGTCCATTGAGCCGGAATCACTCAGTGGGAGTACGACTGGGGAAGGGTGAACGGCTCGCCGGCATCCTTGCGGGCATGCAGGCGGTGGCTGAAGGCGTGCGCACGGCGAAGGCGGCGCTGGGGCTCGCCATACGTTACGGCGTGGACATGCCGATCGTGCAGGAAGTGAACGCGGTGCTCTTTGCCGACAAGCCCTGCCGTCGGGCGGTCGGCGACCTCATGGAGCGCGAAGCCAAAGAGGAGAAAAGCCTGTCATGAATCAGGACCAATTGCAGGCGTTGCTCACCCAGGTTCAACGGGGCGTCATCGAGGTGCCGGACGCACTCCAACGACTGCGGACCCTGCCCTACGAAAACCTTGGATTTGCCTCGCTGGACCACCATCGGGCGCTCCGCCAGGGATTCCCGGAGGTGATTTTTTGCGAAGGCAAGACGGAACGCCAGGTCGTTACCATCGCCAAGACCCTGCTGCGGAAGAATAATGCCCTGCTGGCCACGAGGGTGGAGCGGCCTGTCGCCCGGGCGTTGCTGCGGCTCAGCAAGCGGGCGGTCTATCATGAGGAGGCGCGGGTTGTGGCGATTGCGCCGCCGAAGCTGGTGCGGCGCGGATCCGTGTTGATCGTCACCGCCGGCACCGCCGATATTCCGGTAGCGGAAGAGGCACGCGTGACGGCCGACATCATGGGAAGCCGGACGGACAGCCTGTACGACGTGGGGGTGGCAGGCTTGCATCGCCTGCTCGGCCAGCAGGAACGGCTGCATGGGGCGCGAGTCTTGGTGGTGGTGGCAGGAATGGATGGCGTGCTTCCGAGCGTCGTCGGCGGGTTAGTCAGGCAACCGGTGATTGCCGTACCGACGAGCCGCGGCTATGGGGCGCATTTCGGCGGCTTGGCCGCGTTGTTAACGATGTTGAACTCCTGCGCGGCCGGGGTCGGGGTGATGAACATCGACAACGGTTTCGGGGCCGGTTGTCTGGCCCATCGAATCAATATGGTAGGGGAAACAGAAGGTGGAGGTCCTGCTATTCCTTGACCACGAACCTGCCGCGTTTGGGCCATGACAACATTTGGGTGCGTTGGCCCTTCTCTCCGTTACTGAGCAACTTGACCCGCACTTCATATTCGTAGGAGCCGGCCGGGACCTGCTGTTTGTTATGGTCGAGGCCGTCCCAGGCGAGGTCCACATGCACGCGTTTCTGAGCGGGGTCGCCATCCGTGCCGTTGTTCGCAACGACATGCTCATTGACCGGCTGGCGAATCGACAGGAACCGTAGTGAGGTCATCGAAGAGGACGTCACCAGGGCGGACACCTCCAGCATCAACTGTTCATCGACTTCCTTGGGCAATTGCACCGTGGCGGTGAAATGAAAGGGGCCATCCTGCGGCCGATAGGGCATCGGTGCGGCCTGTAACGAGAGGATCTTCAGTTCCGGTTCGGGGCGCGGAACCCCCTTGCCCTTGGTCTTGGCCAGTCCGTCCACCGTCTGTCCCATCAACAGGATGATGGTGCTGAGGACGAGGAGCAGGCCGACTCGTCTGCCCGGCGGAGTACGCGAGGGGGGCGTGCCGGCGGATTGCATCGAAACGATCATGGGTATCGGCGTCGCAGGGAGTGGGAGTCCTGTGATCGGATCTCTGTCTTGATTGGGGATAACATAGCGTGGCAGGGCTGTCAATGAACGAGCGGAATGATTGCTGTCTGGATGCGGCTCCGGTAAGATGCCGCTCGTTCGCACAGGATTCTGAATCGTAGGAGCAGCGTGGCACGGCATCTTCACTTCGACTGTTTTTCCGGCATCAGCGGCGACATGATGTTAGGCGCGCTGGTGGATGCGGGATTACCCTTCAAAGATCTTGTCCGTGGACTCGCCCGGTTGCAGGTCGAGGGATTTCGCCTGACGCAGAAGTCTGTGGCGCGAGGGGCTGTGAGTGCGATCAAAGTCGATGTGCTGATCGACAGGGGCTTTCGGACGCCGCTGACCCTGGCGCAGATCAAGCGCATACTCCTCAAGAGCGGATTGCCGCCCGTCGTGAAAGAACAGAGCCAGGCGGTGTTCGATCGGTTGGCCGACGCCGAGGGGAAGGCCCATGGAGTCGACCCGTCGCAGGTGCATTTCCACGAGGTGGGCGTCATCGATTCGTTCGTCGATGTCGTCGGCGGAGTGCTTGGCCTGCACCTCATGGGGATTCAACGTGTGACTGCCTCCGCGATCAATGTGGGGTCCGGCACCCTCACCTCCGCCCATGGCTCGTTGCCCGTGCCGGGACCGGCCGTGGCTGCGCTCGCCGTCGGGTTGCCCATCTATGCCCAAGGCCCCCAGCGAGAGTTGGCGACTCCGACCGGGGTGGCGCTGCTGCGCACCCTGGCGACGGAATTCGGTCCCTTGCCTCCGATGCTGGTGCGACAGGTCGGTTACGGCGCCGGGACGGCAGATCCGGCCCATTGGCCGAATGTGTTGCGGGTCTTGATCGGCGAGGGAGCGGAAGTGTCCGCCGGGTCGGTGGAAACGATCGTGGAACTCCAGACGAACCTCGATGATGTGAACCCTCAAGTCTATGAGATCGTGTTCGACCGGCTGTTTGCCGCCGGAGCCCTGGACGCCACCTTGGCGCCCGTCACGATGAAAAAGGGCCGGCCGGGCAACGTCCTTTCCGTGCTTGCGCCCAGGGAAAAGGTGGAGGCGGTCTTGGCGGTGTTGTTCGCCGAGACGACGGCGCTCGGCGTTCGGACGCAGGAGATACAACGGCGGGTATTGGCTCGTCGATTTACGTCGGTGTTGGTCAATGGCCGAGAGGTCCGCATCAAACTCGCAGACACACAACCGGGGCGCAGCAAGGCCGCGCCGGAATATGAGGATTGCAAGCGCATCGCCGAACAGAGCGGCAGGCCGGTGAAGGACATTTTGGAAGAAGCCATGCTGGCCTATCGGCAGTTACAGGGAAAGGCAAAAGGAAAAAGTAGAAAGTAAAAATAATGAGAAGCACTGTTTCGATCGTTCCATCGTGTCTGGTTCATTCCGCATCGGCAGGCCGGCCTTGACAGTCCTCTGGTATGTGCTCATGTTCGCGGCGTCGGTCGTCATCACCCTGGCCGGGTGCCATCTCTTCACGAACGGCATCGAGTGGCTCGGCAAGCGCCTGAACATTTCCGAAGGTGCGGTCGGCAGTATCTTTGCGGCGGTCGGGACCACCTTACCGGAGACCTCGATCCCGATCATCGCGATTTTTTTCGGGGCGGGCAAAGAGCAGGCAGAAGTCGGGCTGGGGGCGATTCTCGGGGCGCCCTTCATGCTGAGCACATTGGTGTTGCCGATCCTGGCGCTGCTGCTGCTGTTGTATGCGCGGCTCGGAAAACGGACGCCGACCTTCAAGCTCAACTACGGCGAAGTCCGGGTCGATATCCTCTTCTTTCTCGTCGGCTATGGGTTGGCCTTGACCTGTGCGGCCATCCCTTCACGCCTCTTCCATGCAGTGGTGGCGGTGGTCCTGGTCGGGCTCTACGTCTACTACATGAAGCTCAAATTTTCGGCGGAGGACGAGGAGAGCGAAGGGGGCAGCGAACTTGAACCTCTTTTGTTTGCCAGCCGGTCGCCTCGCCCCTCCTATGTCGTCATCGGGGCGCAAGGGATCGTCGGCCTGTTGGGATTGGTCGGCGGAGCGCACCTCTTCGTCACGGCGGCTGAATCCATTTCAGCGGTCATGCGGGTCTCGCCCCTCATCCTCGCCCTGTTGATCGCGCCACTGGCGACCGAGTTGCCGGAGATGTCCAACAGTTTCCTCTGGCTCTACCGCAAGAAGGACCGTCTGGCGGTCGGTAACGTTACCGGCGCGATGGTCTTCCAGGGTACGTTCCCTGTGTCCGTGGGGTTGCTCGGTACTGAATGGACCTTAGGGACGACCGCATTGGCTACGATGGTCCTCGCCGTGTTCGCGATGGGCATGAGCCTGCTGCAAGTATTCTGGTCCGGGCAATGGCGGCCCTGGTTGCTCAGCGGTAGTGCACTGCTGTACCTTGGCTATACCCTCTATCTCTATACGAATGGCTCCTAAGAAAACCGTCGATCGTCGCTCGTCAATGGTCAGAGGTGGGGCGGCACCGCTTCCCCTGCTGGGCCTCACCATGGGAGATCCGGCCGGGATCGGACCGGAAGTGATCGCCAAGGCCTTGGCCGACAAGGCGCTGGGCCGTCTCTGCCGCCCGGTCGTCATCGGCTCTCGTCCCATCCTGGAACGGACCATCAAATGGCTGAAGCTGCCGCTGCAGGTGGTGGAGTTCGAACCGGGGAACGGAGCAAGGCTGAAGGCAGGGCAGGTGGCGGTGGTGGATCCGCTCGGGAGCCCCTTGCCGAAATTCCGGATGGGTGTGGCGACGGATGTGACGGGAGCCGCCTCCGTGGCCTTCATCAAGTCTGCGGTCGAACTGGCGCAGGCTGGGAGTTTAGCCGGGATCGTCACGGCGCCCATCAACAAAGAGGCGATGAACATGGCCGGTTACCATTACCCCGGCCATACGGAGCTGTTGGCCGACCTGACCGGGAGTACAGAATTCGGGATGATGATCGTCGGGGGGCCGCTGAAGATCATGTTCACCACCACGCATGTTGCGATCAATGCCCTGTCTCCGCTGTTGACGACCGAGCGTATCGCCAAGGCCATTCGTCTCGCTCACCTCGGACTGACGAAGTACTTCGGCATCGCGCGGCCGAGAATCGGCGTGGCGGCGTTGAACCCCCATGCGGGCGAACATGGTTTGTTCGGCGACGAGGAGGCGACCAGCATCGCTCCGGCCGTGCAACTGGCCAGGGCGGCGGGCATCAAGGCCAGCGATCCGTTGCCTGCCGACACCCTGTTCGGGAAGGCGGCGAGGGGCTCGTATGACGGCGTGGTGGCGATGTACCATGATCAGGGCCTCATCCCCTTGAAGCTGGTGGCCTTCGGGACCTGCGTGAACCTGACCGTGGGGCTGCCGATCATCCGCACGTCGGTGGACCATGGGACGGCCTACGATATCGCCGGCAAGGGGGTGGCCGAACATGGCAGCCTGGTGGAGGCGGTGAAGGTGGCGGCCCGCCTGGCGATCAATTGGTCGACGAGGGCAAGGGCGCCGCGACAGAAAGGACTGTGAGGACTTCCATGGCGGAAACGGGACCGTCTGCCTCGTCGGTGATCGATCAACAGGTGAAGGAACTGGACGCGATTGCGAAACAGACCGCCCAGGACCTCAATACCGTGTCGGGCTCGGAACGCATTGCGAAATGGAAGGTCCGCACGGTGGCATTGCTCCTACAACATGTCGGAAAAAAGGAAGCGGACGAGTTGGCGCGTAAGAATCCCGGTCCCTCCTTCAGCAACGACCTGATCGAGGAATTCACCGACGAGGTGGATTGTTACCGCTCACACCTCACGGCGCTTGCCAAACGGCTCCGAGCGGCGGCTCCTCCATCCTCCGGTTAAGTGCGAGACGAGACCATGGCTCGCTCGTTTCCCCCAGCCCTCAAACGTCTCGGCCAGAATTTCCTCATCGATCCGAACATCATCCGCAAGATTCTATCCCTGGCAGCGCTCCGTCCCGACGATCAGGTGCTGGAGATCGGGCCTGGGCGGGGGGCCCTCACGGCAGGTTTGTGCGCGGAGGCAGGCCGGGTCATTGCGGTCGAGATCGATCCGCAGTTGCAACCTCATCTGCGGGAACAGCTCGCCCATTGCCGCAACCTCGACCTTCGCATCGGCGATGCGTTGGAATTTCCCTTCGACAGCCTGCCGCTTCGCACGGTGGTGGTCGCGAATTTGCCCTATTATGCCTCCACACCGCTGTTGTTCGCCCTGCTCGACGCCCGCGCGAAACTCGATCGCATGGTCCTGATGCTGCAAACGGAAGTCGCCCTCAGGCTGGCGGCCAAGCCGAACAGCAAGGACTATGGGATCCTGTCGGTGTTGACGCAGGAAGCAGCAGAGGTGGAACTGGCCTTTCGTGTCTCCGCCGGCTGCTTTCGGCCGCGCCCGACGGTCGGCTCGGCGGTGGTGTTGCTCACCATGAAATCTCAGGATGGGTTCGATCCCGTCCGACACGAACGGTTTCGCCGCCTGGTGCGGGCGTCGTTTGCCCATCGGCGTAAAACGCTGGTGAATTCCCTCCGCGACGAAGGGTATTCCGCCGACCGCATCGCCCGTGCGATAGCGGAGGCTGGTGTGCCGCTGCAGGCCAGGGCCGAGATGCTCACGCTCGATGACTATCGATCACTCTCGCGCTCGTTCGATTCGGATCCGGCGTGAGTTCCGACCTCGTCATCGATGAAGGGTCATGGTCTCGACCGCCTGCGCGACATCGCCCTTTGTTTGAAAAGCCCTTTTCCCTGTGCTACGATCCGCCGCATGGGTGTATCCACCACGGCAAAGCGCGGTGACGCCCGCTCAGCCCCTTCCCGTTCCTCACATGTGAAGCGTGAAGTGATCGGGGTTCTCCTGATCGCGGCCGGTCTCTTGATCCTGCTCAGTCTGGTCTCGTTCGTTCCCGGCGACGCCAAATCGATTGCGGCATCGGGAGCAGCAGCCGGTCAGCCCAAGAACATGATCGGGTCGGTGGGGGCTCTGTCGGCGGCAGCCTGTTTCTTCATGGTCGGCGGCGCCGCCTATCTGTTTCCGATCCTGCTCGGCCTGCTCGGTGCCCGTTGTTTCACGCCCATCCCCCTCACGGTTCGACTCAGGAACGCCGGCAGCGGTGTAGCGGCGATGGTGTTCTTGAGCGCGCTCCTGCACTTGGAGGTCACGGCGGTTCCGACCATCGCCAGCGGGTGGGTCAATCGCGGCATGGCAGGCGGCATCATCGGCCAGCTGTTGGCCGACGGCACCAGGAGCTATTTCGCCAATACCGGCGCGCACATCGTGATCCTCACCGGATTGATGGTCGCCCTCCTCTTCACGGTGCCGGTTTCCTTGACCCTGTTGGTGCAGCGCTGTCCCGGCTGGTGGGCCGCAGCACGTGAACGGATAGCGGATTGGTTGCCGGACTGGCCGGTCGCTCACGAAAGCCAGCCGAAGCGATCCCGCGTGAAGCCGCGCGCGCTGTGCGAGGTCGAAGAGCCGGAACTGGACCGAGCGGTGCAGGTAGTGGCGGAAGCGGTGGAGCAGATCGCGGTTCCCACGGCGCCGCCCAAGATTCAGCCGCCGATCAAGGTGGAGAAACGCGCTGCAATCGAAGAACCGGCCGCGACGGTGGCGGTGAGCCCCTCCGTCTCGGACGGATACATCCTGCCCGACCCCCAAGAGTTATTGAGTGATCCCTCCGGACCCCTCGCCAGGCTCAGCGATGAGGAACTCAACCTGCAATCCGAGATCCTGACCAAGGCCTTGAAAAGTTTTGCGATCGAGGGGCGGGTGACGGAGGTGCGGCCTGGACCGGTCGTGACCATGTATGAATTCGAACCGGCGCCCGGCACCAAGGTCGCGCGCATCGTGAATCTGGCCGATGACTTGGCCTTGGCGCTCAAGGCCATCAGTTTGCGGATCGTCGCGCCGCTGCCGGGGAAATCGGTCGTCGGGATCGAGGTGCCCAACCCGCACCGGGAAACCGTCTCATTGAAGGAAGTGGTGACCAGTGCGCCCTTCTCCCGGTCGCGCTCCAAGTTGAGCCTGGCCCTCGGGAAGGATATTTTCGGCGGGGCCGTCAGCGCCGACCTCAAGACGATGCCCCATCTCCTGGTCGCAGGGGCCACCGGAGCCGGTAAGAGCGTGAGCTTGAATACGATGCTGCTCAGCATCCTGTTCAGCGCGCGGCCCAATGAAGTCAAGCTGCTCCTCATCGATCCGAAAATGTTGGAGTTCCAAAGTTACGACGGCATTCCGCATCTGCTCCGTCCCGTCATCACCGATCCCAAGTCGGCTGCCCGCGGCCTGGGCTGGGTGGTGCAGGAAATGGAACGGCGGTATAAGCTCCTGGCCGAGGCGGGCGTGCGCAACATCGATGCCTACAATCGTAAGATTTCCGAGCTGCATGGGGTTGTCTCGGATGCTTGGCAATCGGAGAAGCCGCAGCAGGTGGAGCTGACGTTTCTGTCCGAGGAAGACCGGCTCTCGAAGGGCGAGACCGCCGATCCGGCCGGCGACAATGGACCGATCGATTCGGTGGCGCCGACCCCGCCGGAACCCCTGCCCTACATCATGGTGATGATCGACGAGTTGGCGGACCTCATGATGGTGGCGCCGAAAGATGTGGAGGATAAGATTGCGCGGCTGGCCCAGATGGCGCGAGCCTCGGGGATTCACCTGGTGTTGGCGACCCAGAGACCGTCGGTGGATGTGCTGACGGGGCTCATCAAGGCGAACTTTCCCGCGCGCATCGCCTTTCAAGTGTCATCCAAAACCGACTCCCGGACCATTCTCGATGCCAATGGGGCGGAAGCCCTGCTCGGTCGAGGCGACATGCTCTACCTCGCCTCGGGAACCGGCAAGCTGATGCGCATTCACGGCTGTTACGTTTCGGACGATGATGTGCGGCGGGTGGTGGAATTCGTCAAGAAGCAGGCACTGCCCTCCTATTGTCGTGAACTGCAATCACTCAAACAGGATGAAGCGGAAGCGGAAGAGGCCAAGGACGAGGTCTATGAACAGGCCAAGGACCTGGTGTTGTCCACCGGGCAGGCTTCCGCGTCGCTGATTCAACGGCGCCTGCGGGTAGGGTATCCGCGGGCGGCGCGCATGATCGAGCAGATGGAGGCGGAAGGGGTGGTCGGGGCGGCGGGACGGGACGGACGCCGGGAGGTTCTGGGGCGTCGCGGACCGGTCGGGGAAGAGGAAACATGATGCGGATCTGTGTCGTGATGGTCATGGTCGCCATGAGCGGACTCCTGGCCCTGTCTCAATCGGCGGCTGAAGAACAGCCGGTCGATGAACGAGCGCTGCAGGAAGTGCAGGAGGTGGTCAAGAAGATCCAGGGTCGGTATGAAAAGACCAAGGACCTCCAAGCCTCCTTCACACAGAAGACGAAGATCGAAGGATTTTCCACCCCGGTGATCTCGACCGGCCGTTTCTACATCAAGAAACCGGGACACCTCCGTTGGGACTACATCGAACCGGCGACGGAAGAGATCTATGTCAACAAAGACGACGTCAAGATGTACGTCCCGGAGCATAAGCAGGTGCTGGTCGGCAAGCTGACCTACATGGCGGCTTCGCAGGCGCCGCTGCAATTGTTGCAGGGCGTGGCCAAGTTGGATGAGGAGTTCGACATCGCGCCGACGGCGAACAGGGAGCGGGGGGCGGGAGGCATTCCGCTCCTCTCGTTGACGCCGAAGGACGGGCGGGCCGAACCGGAGCGGGCGATTCAACGGATCGTGATCGAAGTGCAGCCGAAAACCTACTTCCTCAAGACCATCTCGTTGCATGAGGTCAGCGGCAACATCGCCACCTTCGAGTTCTCGGAATTGAAGCCGAACAACGGCTTGAAGGACGATCTATTTGATTTCAAGACGCCGCCCGATGTAGAAGTCGTGAGGGCACCGGTGCTGAGCAGACCCTAGCGAGATGGCGATTCGGCAGCCGGCAGAACACAATCACGCACAATGATGATTCCGGACTTGGTGAGGGGAGCATGAACCAGGCCTGTACGAGCAGCGTCACAGAAACGGTGGAGCGGGCGGTCGCCGCATTGGACCTGGATCGGTTGGAGCGGGACTATTGGGAGCAGAATGAATTCCTCTACATTCCGGAGTTCCTGCCGCGAGCATTCGTGGAGGCGATGCTGGTGCCGCAGGCGCAGGCGCTGAAAGCCGGGCTCAATCGCAATTACATCCCGGGCCATAAGAAGGGCGGCAGCGTCAGTTATTATGCGGTCAGGGAACAGGCGCCGCAGTTCATCGACCTCTATCGCTCAGAGGCCTTCCGCGCGATGCTCCACCGGTTGACTAAGGTCAACCTCCTGCTCTGTCCGGACAACGACCCACATTCCTGCGCGCTCTATTACTACACCGAGGCCGGCGACCATATCGGCTACCACTATGATACGTCCTATTACAAAGGCGCCCGCTACACGATTTTGATGGGGTTGCTCGATCGGTCGAAGCAGTGCCGCTTGGTCTGCGATTTATTCAAGGACGTGCCGGGGAAGCAGCCCATCCATCGAGAATTGGCCACGGCGCCGGGCGACCTGGTGATCTTCAACGGGGATAAACTCTGGCATGCGGTCACTCCACTGGGAGAACAGGAGGAGCGGATCGTGTTGACGATGGAGTACGTCACGAATCCCGACATGGGCCCGTTCAAAAGGCTCTATTCCAACCTGAAGGACTCGTTCGCCTACTTCGGATTGCGTTCGGTGTTCAAACGGGCCTATTCCCCTCGCCCCCCAGCAAAATCTTCCTCCTAGTGTCCTTCCCCTCTCCCTTGCTCTCTCCCCCACCGGGGGAGAGGAGACGGTGAGGGGGCGGACGAAGAGGACGGCCTTTGTGAGCGTCCCGCGAGCTTAGGCGACGAACTGATCCTTGAAGAGCTGGTGATTGTCCACCGCGCGCTTGAGGGTCCGCAGCAGGTCCTGCTTTGCGATCGGTTTCACCAGGTAGTCACTCACCCCCAGTTTCATCAACGAGATCGCCAGGTCACAATCCGGATAGCCGGTCAGCACGATCACGGGAATCGAAGGATACTGCGCCCGAAAGTACAGGATGGCGTCGACTCCGTTGATGCGCGGCATGCGGATGTCGCACAGGACCGCATCCACCATCAGCGGGTTGTCTCCATCCCTGAGCGTCATGATGGCCTCCTGCCCGTCGGCGGCCTCCACGACTTCGTATCCGGCCTGCAGCAGCGCAATGCGGATCGGTTTACGGATGGACGGTTCATCATCGACGACGAGGATGCGTCCTTCACGCGGGCTGTTGGGACTGTGAATGTCGCCGGTCATGGCGCACCTCCTTGTTACCGGGGTACGGCCGGGAACCGCAAACGAAAGGTGGTGCCCCGTCCCTCGATGCTGTCCACCGTGATGGTTCCGCCATGTTTCGTGACGATCTTATGGACGATACTGAGCCCGAGGCCGGTCCCCTTCCCGGCTTCTTTCGTGGTGAAAAACGGGTCGAAAATTTTCGGCAGGACGGAAGGGGGAATGCCGGGACCGTTGTCGGCCACGGCCACGTCGATCCAGCCGCCATCCTGTGCGGTCGCCAGCGTCAAGCGGCCGGTTCCGTTCATCGCCTGGGCGGCGTTGTTGATCAAGTTGACGAACACCTGATCGATCTCACCCTTGCGCGCACGGAGAAAGGCGAGGGCCTCGAAGTGCGTGACGACTTCCACATAGCCGAAATGGGGACCCCGCCGGACCATCTTGACCGCTTCCATGAGACGCTCCGCCACATCGATCACGGTCTCCCCGTCCCGGCCCGACGAGCGGGCGTAACTGGCGAAGTCCCGTACCACGGTGGAGACGTGGCGGGCATAGTCCACGATATCGGCCGCGAATTCCTTGACCTTGGCTGGGTCCGCTTCTTCTTGGATCAACTCGGCCATACTGAGAATGGCCTGGGCCGGATTGTTGATCTCGTGAGCCATACCGGACACCATCGTGCCGAGGCTGGAGAGTTTTTCGGCCTGGATGAGTTGATCCTGGAGCTGTTTTTCCTCGGTGATATCCCAGAGCACGATGCCCATCTGATAGTGGGATTGTTCAGGGGTGGTCACGGGGAAGAATCGATAACGATAGACCCGCTTGGCGATCTCGCACTCACGCTCCGGCATGGCCCAGGCCGACTCGACCGGCAAGGCCAACCGTTCCCGCAGCAAGGCTTGGGTCGCCGGCTCGGACAGGGCAAGGTAGTCGGAGAGCGGACGGCCGATCAGCGATGCTCCGGGTTGACCGAAGTAGCGATGGGCCAGGTTGTTCGCGTACTGAATGTGCAAGTCGCGCCCGCAGAGGAAAATGGCGCCGGGCAACCCGGCCAGCAGGTTCTGCGTCATGTCATGGGTGGCGCGCAAGGCCTGTCCCGCCCGGGCACGGTCGATGAATTGCCCGATCTTCATGCCGGTGTCGACCATGATTTGAATGAGGTTGCTGTCGGCAGGACGGCTGACATCGGAAAACAGCTCCAAGACGCCGTGGATCACACCGCCGGTCCGGATGGGCACGGCACAGGCTCCGTGCAGCCCCAGACGAGAGGCGGTCGGCCTGCGGGTGAAGCGGGAGTCCGTCATGGCGTCCGGAATCCAGAGGGGGAGTTTGGTGCTCCAGGCGACTCCGGGAAAATCGATGCCGGGCGGGAATTCGCTGTTGCGGCAGAGGGTGACGAAGTCATCCCAGCGACCGGACGGACGGACCCAGGCCCCCCGGCAAGCCATGGCCTCACCGTTCGGGGTCTGGTGCCACAAGAGCGCCATTTCCCATGGTCCCATCTCACCGACCACGTGAAGGAGTTGCGGGATCGCCTCTTCGATGGTACCGGCCTGTGCGAGGAGATGGCTGATGGAGAGTTGCGCCTGCTGAAGGCTCTCCTGCCGTTTCCGTTCCGCGATGTCTTGAAAGACCACCACGGCGCCGACCAGTCGATCCTGTTCCCGAATAGGACTCGTGACGTAGTGCACCGGAAAGGGAGAACCGTCTTTTTTGACAAAGGTCTCGTTCTGGATGCGATGGACGGCGCCGTCGCAGAGCGCCGACTGTAGGGAGAAGGGGTCGGATGTCCGGGAGGATCCGCCTCCTTCCGTCCGGTAGAGCAGGGGCGCCATGGTCTTGCCGATCAACTCCGCCGAACTCCAGCCGAGCATCCGTGCCCCGGTCGCATTGACGAAGGTGGCGCGGCCTTGAAGGTCGAGACCGAAAATACCCTCCCCGGCACTGTCGAGGATCAAGGCATTCTGATGGCTCAGCCTGACGACGGACTCTTCCGCCCGCTTGCGCCTGGTAATGTTGCGGATGATGCCGCTGAAGAAAATCCCTTCCTTCGCATGCCACGAGGCCAGGGAAAGTTCGATCGGGAATTCTTGTCCCGCTTTCGTCAATCCCACCAGTTCGATCGTGGAGCCGATCAATTTGGGCGTTCCTCCTTGGGTAACACGCATGATGCCGGCGTCGTGCGCCGATCGGAACCGCTCCGGCATCAACATGGTGAGGGAATGGCCCAGCGCCTCCTGTTTGTTGTAGCCGAACATCCGCTCAGCCGCGCCGTTCCACCAGATGATGTGGCCGCTTTGGTCGGCCAACACGATGGCATCCGTCGCCGACTCCACCAGCGCTCGAAACCGCTCTTCACTGGCGTGGAGGGCCTGCTCCACGTGCTCGGCTCGAACCGCCAGTCCCTTCACCGATACGGCGCGGCGGAGCACCGCCTTCAGCTCCTGTGAGTTATAGGGTTTCGTCAAATAGGCAAACGCGCCCTTGGCGAGCGAGCCGATCGTATTCTCCGGTGTGGCATTTCCCGTCAGGATGATGATGGGTAGGGAAGGGTCCAACTCTATCATCACCTTAAGGACGGAGAGTCCGTTCAGGTCCGGCAGCTGAATGTCGAGCAACGCCGCTTCGTAGCGCTCCTGCTTGGCGCGCTCAAGTGCCTCGGCGCCGGAGGCGGCGTTCCGGACCACATAGCCTTCGTGAGACAACATGTCGCCGAGCGATTCCCGGATATCGGGATCGTCATCGACGATGAGGATGTGGGTCTGCACGGCGCTCCACTCTGCCTTTCTTAAGACACATGGCTGTTGCCATGGGGCAGGCGCAATACCTGTGCCGCGTGTGTGCAAGTGACGCACATCGGAACAGGCAGATCAACCTGTTGATTCTTCGCAAGGTTCATCCGACGCGGTTCCGTCCTGGCGCGGAGGAAAGAGGGGAGGGTCCGCTCAAATGAATGGGTGTATTATCGAATCGGATACAGTCCGGCGGGCGCCGTCGCGGTACGAGAGGAACGAACCTACTGTTTCGGCGGCGGCGCGTTGTCGATCGGCAAGGTGAAGAAGAACTGTGCGCCGACGCCCAGCAGGCTCTCGACCCACATCTCTCCTCCATGGAGGGCCACGAGGCTCTTGGTGATGAAGAGGCCGAGCTGGGCCCCCTGCGAAGCCGGCATCGTCGATTCCACCTTGGAAAACTCATTGAACACGTTGGGCAATTCATGGGGCGCAATCCCGCAGCCCGTGTCGGACACCGAGATTTGGACGAAACCCGCATCACGGGCGGCGCATGCCACCGAGATGCGTCCGGACTTGGGGGTGAACTTGACGGCGTTACCGACCAGATTCCACAGGATCTGTTCGAGTTTGTCCCGATCGGCCCGGACCACGAGCGCCGGATCACAGGGCGCCACTTCCAGCAGGATGGATTTTTCCTCCGCCAGGGTCTGAAAACTTTCCACCACATCCGCTACGAACTCGCCGACGCGCAGCGGTTCGGGCTTGATGTCGATCCGTCCGACGTCCAGCCGGGACCAGTCCAGTAGTTGGTTGATGATCCGCGTCAGCCGATCCACGTTGTGCTTGATGCGTTGCAGATAATGCGCTTGGCGCTCGGAGAGTTGGCCGGTAAGTCCGTCCAACATGTTCTCGACGAAACCCTTGATGGAGGTCATCGGCGTGCGCAATTCATGGGAGGCGACCGACACGAATTTCGACCGCCTCCGGTCGTGTTCCTGGAGGCGCTCGTTGGCCGTCTGCAACTCCTGGGTCCGGTCCTGCACGCGCTGTTCCAGGCTCTCCGTCAAGGTGGCCAATTCCGTGTAGGCGCGCGCATTGTCCACCGCAACCGCCACGTGGCTGGCAATGGTCATCAGGAGATCCAGGTCCTCCTGGCTGCAGGGCTGGGTTCCGCGGTCGGCGCCCAGGTAGCCGAGAATCCGTTGTTGGCTGCGGAGAGGCACACCCACGAAGGAAAAAATCCCCGCTTGACGCAGAATCGGAAGTATGGCCGGCGTGATACGGTCGGCGACCGCCTCCAGGTTCGACACCAGCACCGGCTTGCCGCGGATCAAGAGTTCTGCGGCAAAGCCTCCGTCGTCGCGTACTGGGATGACCAGTCGGCGGGCGGCCTCCTCCGTTTCCGGGGGCATGCCGAGGAGTTGCCCGACTGTCGCGATGCCGCGCTCACCGTCCCACAGGAACAGGACCATGCGAACGAATCCCAGGTTGCCGCTGAGCAGCTGCAAGACGGTCGACAAGAGCCGGTCGAGGTCCAGCGTGGAGGTGATCGCCGCGCTGGATTGATTCAGCGTCGTCAGCTGGGCGATCTGTCGCCGGATGGTTTCGAGGTTCGTGGAGATCGCCTGGTTGCGTTCCTGGAGCGATTTGGTCATGAGATTAAACAACGCGGTCAATTGGCCGACCTCGTCCTGCGTCGTCGGGACGACGAAGGTGGACAGGTCGCCTTCGCCGACCTTGCGTGCGCCGGCGGCGAGATTTCGCAGGGGAGTAATGATGCGGCGGGCCAGGAGATTGGTAAAGACAATGCCGGTCGTGATGATGCCCAACGTCAGCAGCAGGAAATTGCGCAGGACTTTCGCCAATTCGCGCTGCATCGGCACCTCGGTCAGACCGATTTGCACGACGCCGAAGGCCTGGGGCGTCGCCTGCGCGGTTCGGGTTTTGCGTGTTTCTTCTTCTTGGAGCGCCAGCGCGTCCAGGCGCGATTCGGAGCGCTTCAAGACTGGGATCGCAAAATCGTAAAAGGTCTCCTCGCCGATGCCGGATGCCGAGACGAAGAAGGACACCTCCTTGTCTTGGATGGGAATGGAGCCTGATCCGCTGAGCCGCAGTCGCGTGATGGTCGGAGCAGTTTCGGCGGCTGCGAGCAAGGATTCCGCAATGTCGGGACGCGGGTAGAAGGGTTGTTCGGCGGAACGGACGGTGCCGAAGGGGCTGTTGAGTTTCCCCTTGCTCTTCGCGGCGAGCACCTGGCCGTCGGCGCCGGTGATGATGGCATAGACCACCTCATCGACTCCCATCACGCCGTCGATGAATTGCTCCAGAATGACGCGCTCTTCGATGATGATCCCGTACCGTACGTTGTGGGCGAGGTTCTTGACCAGGATGGTTCCCAGGTCCTTCACCCGTTCGGTCAGCGCGACGCGCTTGCTCTGCATGAAGTACCAGCTCATGCCCGAGCAGGTCAGGATAATGATCAAGCTGAAAAACACCACGAACTTGGTCCGGAGGCTGACGAACCGTCCCGGGCCTCCTGAAAAGAACGGCGGCGACTTGAGAGAAAACCTGTGGTCTTTCACGATCGGTCCTTTCATCAATAGACCTCGTCGGCTTTACTTTCGAGGTCTCGGGGGATCTCGATCCCAAGGAACTTGGCCGTCTTGAGGTTGAGGCTGGTTTCGATGCGGTCCGGATGCAAGGGACGCAGGGGGAGCGAAACCTGCCCGTCCAGGATCTTGCCGGAGAGCCGGCCGGCCTGGCGGCCGATCTCCGTGTAGTTGACGGACAGGCACAGGAGGGCTCCGCTTCGCGCAAATTCGCGGGAAAAGCCGATGACGGGCACCCGCTCTTCCAATGCCGCGTTCAGGATGAAGCGCAGTGATTCGTCGGTCAGGACCGTGGAGTCCGGGACGAGCCACAAGGCACCCACAGACGGTAATAGGGTGCGCAGGGCGCCGGGAACATCCCGTTCGCTGGTGACCTGCGTCGGAACGAGGTCGGCTCCGTTCGGTTTGAGCAGGCGCTTGGCTTCGTCGATCGCGGCGGCGGTTTTAGAGGGATCGTAGAGGGTGCCGATGTGTTTCAGGTTGGGCAGCAGGGCCCGGATCATCGCCAGTTGCCGTTCAATCGGAACTTCCAGGAGGATGCCCGTCATGTTCGGGCTGTTGAGCCCGTACTTGGCCGGATCCAGGACCATGGAATAGACCACCGGAATATCGACGAGCTCCAGTTGCGCCGCTTTCGCCGCCTTCAACCCCACGGCGAACACGAGGGCCGGATCGGATGCGCGGATCCTGCGGGCCAGTTTCCGGCCCTTCTCCAAATCGCCCTGCAAATCGTATTCGGATAACGTGATGCCGCCCGGCAGAACGGCTTTGAACCCGCCGATGGCCTGGTTGTACGCGGCGATGTCCGATGATTTGAGAATGACGATGTCCGTCGCCGAGGCCAGGGCAGGACAGAGCAACAGAGAGAAGAGGACGACCAGACTCGACCACCGCGCCTGCCGCAGCAGTCCGGCAGGCGCGGTGGTCGAGTCCCTCTGTACGATCGCATCCGTCACAATCTGTACCTCGTCGAACCGATCACCCTGGTTCGAGGCGTGATGTCGCTGACCGATGCCGGCCTACCTCAGCCCGCATTATTCATGAAGGCTTCTACTGCAACCGCCGACCAGCCGCTACGACAAGCCTGCACGCGAAAGTGCAGCGTGCAGGCGGTCGGGCTCGTCGCTCGCTCGATCAACGTCCTGTTGCAAGGACGCCTCCCTCTCTCGCGCCTCCACGCGCCCGTCTCGCTTGGCGTCTCTGCGATTTCGTCACGAATCCTCATGAATAATGCAGGCTAGCGGCGTCCCCTCGTTTCATGCACGATACCCAACACGCGCACGGCGGCTCCCTGGGCGTCTCGTTGGATCCGTCCGGTCCAAGCCAGCCAATGCAAGGTGCCGTCGGGCCATATGACGCGATGCGTGACATTGACGGAGACCTGGTCGCGTAGACTCCGTTCGATATTCGTGAGGATCGTGCCGCGATCCAGCAGGTAAACCAGTTCGATATAGGCGGCGTAGGTGCCGGGAAAGGACCCTGCGGCCAGACCGAACAGGGCCTCGACGCCGGCGGACCAATAGAGACGTCCGGACGGCACGTCCCAATCCCAGATGCCGACCTCCGAGGCGGTGAGGGCCATGCGCAACCGCTCTTCGCTGAGGCGCAGCTGCTCTTCCGCCTGTTTGCGTTCCGTAATGTCGGTGGAAATGCCGCACATGGCGGAGACGCGGCCCGCTTGGTCCAGAATCGGAACCTTGACCGAGAGGTACGTGTGCAACCCGTCGGCATGGGGCGCATACTCTTCGATTTCCAACGGGCGGCCGTTCTCGAGGACCCAGCGGTCGTTCTTCCGAAACGCATCGGCGATGTCTTGCGGGAAGATGTCGTGATCGGTCTTGCCGCGGATCTGATCCTGCGTGAGATGGAACAGTTGCTCGAATCGCTGGTTGACGATCAGGTAGCGCCCGTCGGCCTGCTTCGCATAGATGACGGCGGTGGTGTTGTTGATGACAGACCGGAGCAGTTCTTCGCTGCGATGGAGGGCCTCTTCGGCGCGTTTGCGATCGTTGATGCATCGGAGCGAACCAGCCATGCGGACGGCAAGGCCCTGGGCGTTCCGCTCCACGACTTCAGCGCGGGCGTGGAACCATCGATACTCGCCCTGTTTGGTCAACAGGCGGTATTCGACGTCGTATTGGGGCATGTCCGGTTCGTTACAGACGGCGAGCCGTTGGAACACGCGCTCGCGATCATCTGGGTGCAGTCGGGAGGCCCAGCTTTCGAGGACATTGGGGAACTCCTCTTCGCTGTACCCCAGCATCTCGCGTACGCGCGGCGACCACCAGACCGGAGTCCGCGGCGAGTACCAGGGCTGCCCCGGCAGCAGCCGGCCGTCCCAAAACCCGTCGTTGGACCCGCGGGTGACCAGTTCCATCCGCTCCTCGCTGACGCGCAGGGCGAGTTCGACCTCCTTGATGGCGGTAATGTCCTCGCAAACGATCATCACCACCGGAACCGCTCGGTCGTTCCGTACGGCCTGGGCGGTTTCCCGCACCCAGATCACGCTGCCGTCCTTCCGGACCTTGCGGAATTCCCACCGCATGGGTTGCCCCATTTCGGACAGGCAGGCGTCCAGGTTCCGGCGCACCTGATCCCGATCGTCCGGATGGAACACCTCCAGCACGGATGCTCCGAGGAGTTCGTTCACCTGGTATCCGAGACGCTCGGCCCCGAAGCGGTTGACCGACAGCACCCTGCCCTCCGCATCCACCATGAAATACATGGAGGGGTTGTCGTCGAACAGCACGCGATATCGCCGCTCGCTCTCGATCAGCGCCGCCTCGATCCGTTTGCGTTCGGTCACATCTTCTGCAAAGCCCACGATGCGATAGACGGTTCCCGTCGCATCACGGATGGGATAGGCGCGGTCCCAAATCCATCGCATCGATCCATCGGGACGCAGGATGCGGTATTCCTCATCGTAGGTGCCCTGGCTCTGCTTGGTCATGGCGGCGTCCTGGACCTGCCGCCGGTCTTCGGGATGGATGGCGTCCATCCACGAGAGGGGGGCGGCGTAGAGACTGCCGCAGGAACGTCCCCAAATCTCTTCATAGCCGGGGCTGATGTAGATCACCTGGTTCTTTGTGGGATCGGTGATCCAGAACACTTCCTTAATGTGCTCCGCCAGCTGGCGAAACCGCTCTTGGCTCTCCTCGACGGCGCGTTCCGCTTCCTTGCGGTCGGTGATGTCGCGGAAGACCACGACGGCGCCAGCCACGGCACCCTTCTCAATGATCGGCGTGCTGACGTATTCCACCGGCACCGCAGTGCCGTCTTTGCGCCAGAACACGTCGGTCGAAACGCGATGCACCAGGCCGTCATGCAACGCCGCGTAGATCGGACAGTCTTCGGGTGGATAGGGACTGCCGTCCTGGTGAGAGTGGTGGAGCAGGGCATGCATCGGCTGTTCGGTGAGCTCGGAAGGCTCATACCCGAGTAATCGAGCCGCCGTCGGATTGACGAAGGTCGTCAGGCCGGCTTGGTCCAGGCCGTAGATGCCCTCGCCGGCCTGCGTGAGGATGACTTCGTGCAGATGGCGCAGGCGGTCGAGAATATCTTCCGCCCGGCGACGTTGCGTGATGTCGCGAATGATGCCGCTGTAGAAGACCGCGTCGTCGGCCTTCCACATGGCCAAGGACAGTTCCAAAGGAAATTCGCTGCCGTCCTTGCGCAGCCCTTCCAGTTCGACCAATCGCCCGATGAGGCGGGATTGGCCGGTTTCCCTGACCCGCGCGAGGCCGCGCTCATGGGCGGCGCGGTGGCGCAGAGGCATCAACATGGTCAAGGGGCGCCCGCGGACCTCCTCGTCGGTGTAGCCGAACAGGCGGGAGGCGGCTCGATTCCAGGAGAGGATGCTCCCTTTGTGATCCGCCAAGACGATGGAGTCGGTCGCCGCCTCGACCAACGATCGGAACCGCGCTTCGCTCTCGCTCAGGGCATGTTCGGCATGTTCGGCTTTGGCGGCCAAGGCTTGGACACCGACCGCCCGCGCGAGCACCGCCCGCAACTCGTCTCGGTTGTAGGGTTTGGTGAGGTAGGCGAAGGCCCCTTGAGTCAAGGAGCCGACCGTGCGGTCGGTGCTGGTAAAGGCCGTGAGGATGATCACCGGCAGCTGCGGTTGCTGTTCCTGCAACGTCCTGAGTACCGAGGACCCGTCTCCGTCCGGCAGTCCCAGGTCCAAGAGCACGGCATTGTATTGATGGGCGCGCGCCTGCAGGAGGGCGTCGGCGCAGGTGCCGGCCACGCTCACCCGGTACCCATCGTGGTCGAGGAAGTCCTGCAGCGCGAGCACGATGTCCGGATCGTCGTCCACGACAAGCACGGTGTAGGCAGACGTTGCGGCAGTCATAGGAGACCTCGCTTGGCTCGGTATAGATCTGAATTCGTCCTCACCCTCCCCTCTCCCCGCGGGGAGAGGGCAAGGGTGAGGGGAGAAGGAGAGGTTGAGGGATGCCTCAGCAGCTGCATCGTTTCTCCGCCTCGCGCCCCTCCACAAATCTGGTGATATCTGCTATCGTGAACCAATCGGTGTAAGCCCTTGGGAACATGGAGGTGCTGGATGAGGACCTTTGCCGCATATCTGGAATGGGACCCGGAGACACAGCTGTATGTGGGGTTTGTGCCGGGAATTTCGGGGGCACACAGCCAGGGCAAAACGTTGGATGACCTCCAAAAGAATTTGAAGGAGGTCCTGGAATTATGTTTTGAGGAATACCGGGTAAGCGGAGAGGAACTTCCGCGGTTCGTCGGTTTGCAGCAGATCGAGGTTGCCGGGTGAGCCGACTGCCCATCGTTGACTGCAAGACCATGGAGAAGATCCTGCTTCGATAGGGTTTTGAAAACACCAGGCAGAAAGGCAGCCACGTGTTCTACCGTCACCCGGATGGCAGGACGACGACTGTGCCACATCATCCAAGCCAAGACTTGGCCAGCCCCCTGGTGCGTGAAATCCTCCGAGAGATCGATCTCACGCCGGAACAGTTTCGCCATGAGTTGGAGAATCTTTAAGGAAGTGAGGCTGAGGGTCCCATGTCCACAGCTCGAACAATTGGGAGAGCCAAGAAAGGTGCCCATCGAGTACACCGTCAGACGAACATTCGAAACGTGCAACGAGACGATGCCGAGAAGGCTGCGCACGATCGGGTGATCCAACGGTACAGCGGTGTCGGGAAGCCGGATGCCTTCAAACACTGCTAAGCTCGCCATTCTTGACTCCTCAGTTCGCATCGCTTTTACCTAACGTTCCGTCTCACAACTCAGCCCTCTTCATAGGTCCCAGCCATCAGCTGGCAGCATCATCGTTCACGTTCCGAAACCTCAGAACTCACCCCGTCCCCCTCTCAATTCATCATTCAGCATTTCGGACTGCTTCGTCCCCTCATCCCTGCCTTTTCCCCTCACCCTTGCCCTCTCCCCGCGGGGGAGAGGGGAGGGTGAGGGGAACTCAGAACTTCACCGTCATCCATCCCATCACCCGCCGGCCGATGAGGTCTCCGAGCGGATGTTCCTTGTGTTGGTCGTTCAGCGCGTTGAAGACCGAGACGGCGACTTCGGCATCACGCATGTAGCCGGCGGCGGCTCGTTGCTGCCAGAAGCGATAGCCGGCGCGCATGTTCAGGAGGTTGTAGCTGCCGACGCGGTCGGATGGGACGATCACCCCGGTGGTCGGGATATTGGCGAGGAGTGTGAATGTCTGCGCGACCGGGTAGGTGGCCGCGCCGACATGGTTGTACACGAGTTCTCCGCTCAAGCCGTTGTCCCATTCGGCACGGAGCCCCGCGTTGACCTTGGAGCGCGGCGCACCCCTCCGCACCGTCCCTACGAAGCTCTGTCCGATCTCCTCATAGGCATAGTTGGCGAATCCGCTCAGCCACTTCGTGGCCAGGATTTCCACACCGGCCTCACCGCCATAGATGTCGGCAGATCCTTGGTCGTTGACGAATTCGGAAGTCCCGCTGGGCGTGATACGGCTGCCGATCAAATCGGAGATATGGTTGAAGAACAGATCGGTGCGGACCCTCAGCCGATGTTTCCAGTACCACCCTTGATACCCGACCTCATAGGAGATGATCTGTTCGGGGTCGAGCAGGGAATTCCCTGTGACTGGAACCGTCGACGACACCGATGGCGGAAAGGGGGGCGGCAATCCGGTGGGGATGGTCGTCGTGACGCGCTGATCTTGATGGGATTCGAAGAGCGTCGGGGGACGATAGGCGACAGATCCGGAGGCGTGGAACGTATGGCCCTCGATCGGCTGATACAGCAGGGCGATACGCGGACTCCAGGTCCCGTTGATCTGGGTATGCAGGTCGTAACGCACGCCGGCGACGATCGTCAGGGACGCGGTCGGCCGCCATTCGTCCTGGATGAACAGACCCAGCCGATCTTCCCGGCTGAATTGGTCCGTCGCGCTGCTCGACAGGGAGTTGTGACGATAGTTGATCCCGTACAGCAACCGGTTCGTGTCCCAGAGATCGGCTGCATGTTGCACATCCACGTTATAGGTGTTGCCGAAGAAGGGATTGGTAGACGAGCCGTTCCGATCGGTGATCCGGATCAGGTTGACCAATTGCGGGGTGGGGTTGATCGTCGCGTCGTCTGTATAGCCGGACCACCAGGCTCGAATCAGCAACGCGCCCTGTTCGTAGAGGACGTTGGCGTACCCGAATGACGGACGAACGGAGTTACTTGTGATTTCGCCGATCTGTCCGTCGAACCGGTTGGTCTCGACCAGTCCTCCGGAGAGTTGCAGTTTGGAGATCGCCGACAGGGCATAGTCGGTTTGTATATTGAACTTGTTCGACCGGAACGCCAGGGCGTCGTGGTCCCGCCATTGCTGCGTCTGGTCGCGTCCGATGGAGAGCCGATAACCGAATTTGCCGACGGTTCCCGCATGGATCGCCGCGCTGCTGATCGTGCCCAATTCGCCCCCGCCGAATTGGAGCGTGGTGCCCTTCATCTCCTCCGGCGTTTTGGTGATGATGTTGATGACCCCGTCGAAGGCGTTGAACCCGTACATGGCTGCGGCCGGTCCCTTGAGCACCTCGATCCGCTTGATCTCCGGGAGCGTGACGGGGATCGATTTCCAATAGACGATTCCTTGCACATCGAGGTAGATCGAGCGGCCGTCCACCATCACCAGCATTTTGTTTGCGAAGGGTTGATTGTCTCCCCTTGCACTCACGTTGAAGTCGGCGCCGGTCATCTGCATGACTTCAATCCCGGGAATGCGGCGCAGGATCGTGGGCAGGTCGATGGCGCCGGACTGGCGGATGTCCTCGTCGGTGATGACATAGACATTGGACGGCGCCTGCGAGATCGGCTGCTCGTAGCGAGAAGCGATGCTCACGGTTTCTTCTTCCTTCAGCAGTTCCAGTTCGGCGCTCATGGCGGGCGGAGCCTGATCGGGGCGCTCGGACACAGACAATTCGGCCCATGCCGTCCCCGTCAAGCCGACCGTCAATACTGCCGCCAGCAGGGGATGCCCGACTCTGTTCGACTCAGAATTCATAATTCAGAACTCATAACTCTCCCTGCGATTGCTTCCCCTCATCCCTGCCTTCCCCCTTATCCCCCACCTTCTCCCCTCACCCTTGCCCTCTCCCCGGTGGGGAGAGGGCAAGGGTGAGGGGAAGCATGAGGGCTTTGCCATCTCGGCAATGTGGTGTAGGACCCCATCGAGGTTCTCCAATACCTCGTCGTTCCAGAAACGGAGCACGCGGTACCCCTTGTGAGCTAACGCCCGCGATCGACGTTCATCCGCGTCTGTCTGCAACGCATGCTGCCCGCCATCTAACTCGATCGCCAGCTTGAATTCCGGACAGCAAAAATCCACGATATAAGGCCCAAGAGGATGTTGCCGTCGAAACTTGAGTCCGTTGAGCTGTCGCGAACGGAGCGCGTTCCAGAGCCTGTGTTCCGCCTCCGTCTGCTTACGTCGGAGGTGCCGCGTAAGGTGTCGTTGTTTTGTAAGAGTGGTTGTGCGTTTCACGCTCAATTTGGCTCTCCGTTCCTTCCCCCCTCACCCTCTGCCTTCTCCCCTCACCCTTGCCCTCTCCCCGGTGGGGAGAGGGGAGGGTGAGGGGCAACTCAGCACTCCACAGTGCCCCATCCCATCACCAGCCGGCCGATGGGGTCGCCCAAGGGTTTCTCGCTCGCGAAGGCCCCTTCTGTGGGAACGGGAAGGAGAGAAGGCGCGTCCTCAGCCAAGGTGGTGAGGCGCAACACAAGATCAGAAGCCCCCCGTACAGAGGGGCGGTGTATCGTGGTGCCGGGTGGTTCCCGACCGATCGTTCACCCATGGAGGGTCGATCGGTCTGTGGGAGGGGCGCTGCGCCTCGACGGACGCTCTGACAGAGCTGCATCCCTTGGCGCATGACATACCGTGGATCCCTTGACCGGCCGTTTCAGGTATCGTCGGACATATGGATGGAACAGGGCCCTATGGTCCTCTATGGTCTCTCGCAAAAGGCATGCTTATAGAGTCGATGGCACAGGCGGACGGGGTGCCGGGATTCTGCGAGAATCCAAGCAATTCACCGCGTCGCGTCGAAGGGAGAGGGGCCTAGAGGGGGCGCGATACTCTAGGCACGTATCCGACTAGATACAGGCTGTATGTCTTCAGATACAGGTGTGCCGGGGATTTTGGTCGTACGAGGGCGCCCCGGCTTCAAGTCCTGAAGCCGGGGCGAGAAGGGCCGGCCGTTCTGTGATTCAAGGTTGGTGAGGAACTTTTCCAGGGCCGATGAAATGAGACCGGCCATGGTGGTGCCGGGCATCCAGTATGCGGCATCGCGTATACGCTCCAGGAGGTCGGTAGGGAGACTGACGGTCATTCGCTGCCGTTTGTGGGTTCGTAGATAGACGAATCGATTCATGGCGCGGCTCCTTTGCAGGAGAGGAGCGGATACACAGGCCTCTCGAATGCGTTCCTGCCTGATTCCGGCGCATGCATCCGCTGCTCATGGATGGTGTCTGTGCAAGGTATGGCCCCCCTCTGGGCGAATGGATTTCAGCCTAGTGCGTGCCGGTCTCTTTCCATGCGGCGACGATCAAGAGGACCAGCATGCCGCTCACGCCGATCAGTAAACCTCCCATGACGAGTTCCATGTCAGGCTCCTTTCTGTCTCGAACGGGTCCGCCGATGTCCAGGGTGCGGTCGAAAGGTTCTTCACACTGTGAGAAGCAGCAACAGCCGTGCCAGCGATGTGGATAGAAAAACTCGATCCGGTTCTTGAAGATGGTTGGAGAGTTCCGATTGCTTCAACGCGAAGATCACACCGCATAGGGATGTGGTGCCATGCCTTTTGGGCTTCTCATCCCAGGGGTTCGACGGTCAACCCTTCGATCCGTTCGTAATCTCGGAGATCAAGCGTCGCGAGAGAATACCCGAGAGATAACGCAGTGGCGGCAATCATGACGTCGTGGGAGCCGATCTGTTGTCCGCGCTTTTGAAGATTCGCCCATAGGTCGGCATAAATCTTGGCCGCCGCAAGATCAAAAGGATATACGCTGATCAGATCGAGAATCTTTTCGACATAGGCAGATCGCTTCAATCGTCTTCTCCCTGTATCGGCGCGATGGACGCCGTGCAGAAGTTCTGCGGCAGTGATGACGCTGATGCCCACAGGCTCCTGCCTTCGTCCCTGAATGAAGGCATCGAGATCGATTGCTTGTCGCTCGCAAGCGATCAAGAGGCTGGTATCGATAATCACGCCCACCGACGGCCCTTGGGCAAGATGGGCTGTGTCTTGGCGATATTCTTGAGGTCTTGCTCAAATGCAGCTGTCTCATCTCCGAGGCTTGGAAGCTTGGTGAGAAGCTCTTGCAGTTCGCCCAGTGTGGTGTGGTGAGCAGAAGTAGTGGCGGGCCCCAGCGTAGCCACAGCTTTTCCTCCTCTGATGATGGTGTAGCGCACACCTTTAAACTTAATGGTATTCAAAAGATCCGAAAATCGTCGGACTGCATCAGTGGCTGTAATCGATTTGGCCATGGGCGGTAGAAGAAAAATTAGAAAATCATACTATCTGATTTTCAGGCCTTTGTCCACCACGCCCCCAGTGTGCGGGTTTCATAGGAGTCCCTTGCTTGAGCGACGGAATGTGCGGCCCTTGTCGGTTCGAGACTTTTGTTCCCCCTGCATGAATCGCAGCAATAATGGGCCAGCGATGTGGATGCGGGAACAGCCTACTGGGCTAATAAAACATCTTGAATTTTTGATGGTACAGGGAGTTTGGGCTGATGGTCAGGAATCGAACAGTGCCATAGTCTCCCGATGGCACTGTATCTGATTCGATGCGGGCATATCCGATTGGACAATGCTGGAAGGAGGAATGTAGAGCAACAATACCGGGGCAATTTTGGTTGTGTGTCCGCTGGAAACCTGAGTTCACACCTCATCCTCGTATTTCCGCTATGAGCGGAAAGAAACCAAAAATTATTGACCCTCCGGCCTTGCGCGGGTCAGTTCCTCTGCTGCCTCTTTTTCTACTGCCGTGCCTTTGAAGAATGCTGGGTTGAGCCCAGCATAACAGGATACGGGATTGGCGAATACAAAATCTCTAAAAGCGGGCTCGGTAAGGATACCTTTCTTGACCATGCCATAAGCGTCCGCAACGACCTTTGTCATGTCTGGCACGTCCCAATGACCCATATCAGAGCCAAATAGCACCTTTAGTTTAGTATCAAACGGATTAACCTTGATATTGGTCGCCCAAGCATTGAGGGGGTCATCGCCTTCGCACCCGAAGAAAAACTTCGATGCAAACAGGTTACGAATATCCTCTGCTCGTTTGATTCGACATTGCTGCCATTCATCCAACATGTCGGGAGCTTCGAATAGCCCACCTAATATGGATACTCCTGTGATCTGTCTCTCGGCCGCTCCCTTTATCGGTCCTGATCCATATCTTCGGCACAGGTCTAATAACTGTTCAACATCGAGATTCTTAGGATCGTAGTTTTCCAGCACTTTTCGGTTACGCTTGTGCCAGTGTCCTGCGAGATCGCTATACAAAGAACAGGCCCATCCGACACCACCTTCAAGAAAGACGAATCTTAACTTCGGAAACCGCCTTGTGACTCCACCGAGAAACAAGGATTTACACACAGGCTCTGCGGCCGCAGCGAAGCTGCCGATGTGGTTATACATGAAGCTGGAGATAGACGTTCGGCTTCCCCATCCCATGCCCGTTGAATGAAACGTCGGCACCATTTTCAATTCAGCGCACTTGGACCAAACAGGATCATAGTCATACAGGCTGTCGATTCCATAGGTGTCTAGCCAGTAATGTGTCCCTGAGATTTTACTGTTGGCTTGCACAGTTCTGCGGATGTAGCTGGCGCACATAGCCACTTTCATACCCAGACAATCTGACGAATACTCCAACTCTGCTATGGCCTCTTGCGGTGTATGTGTGGGGATGATAGCGGCATGCGTCATGCGATATCTGTAATCGGAGTGGAGGTCTGCGTTCAGCCTGTTGAAAGCACGGCAAGCTGCTCGACGAAGTTCTTCATTCTCAATATGGGGAAGAAGGAGTCCGAGGCTTGGGTACAGGATCGTGAAATCCAGACCGAGCTCGTCCATTCGCTCATAGCGTAGTCTAGGAAGAGTGGCAGTGGCCCGGTCCAGCGTGTTCTTCGTCGGTAAGGACCACCATGAAATACGTGTTGGTCGTTGTCGTCGGCGCTCCTCCAAAGACAACTCGTACCATCGAAGACAAGTCCGTCGCCAGGCCTCAAACTGTACCAGGAGTTTTCGACCGCCGGTCTCCTTCAAGTAATCCGATACAGCGGGCTCAAATTCTATCGTGTGTCCGTCGATATCGATGATTGGGAAATCAAGACCAGCACGGATTGCTGATGAACTTTTCATCCAGCGAATGATCCTTGTCTGCGGTGCGAAAGAACCTTGCTCGCGTTAACCTGCGACTCCCCATGTGATAATTGCAAACAGTGGATGGGTCACAAGGCTTTGAGGAAAGGGATACTCGGGGCGAAGAAGTATTCGCCTCCTCGCAGCGTAACTGTCTTTCTCAGGTCGAGTTCGACGTTAGGCACTCCACCATAAGTATCCGGCCACCGTTGGGGACGATGTCCCCCGTCGCCTTGCCCGGCGATCGGATCGAGACCAATTCCCGGATTCATGTAGTTCAACCATGACTGTTGAATAAATTCGAATTGATGCATGATGTCTCTTTGATAACACATGAAAAACAATCCGACTGGTTTAGTGGGAAGGTCATCGAAATTGGTGCTGCCGTCAGGATTCTGGGTACGTTCACCATAAGTGATCCCTCGACGTGCAATCCGCCGCCAGCGGTCCGATGCAGGATTCACATCGGCGTCGCGCGAGCGATCCCGACGCGGGTTCGCCTTCAGAATATGAGCATGAAATGGGCATCTGCCAATATTGTCCTCATAGTTGAAATGGTTGTAGTGAATCGGGCTCTTGTCAGGTGAATCACTGGACACGATTGGCATGCCATCGCGAAACCGTCCCATGGCCATGGCTTCGGCTCGCGATACCGTTCCTGCTCCTTGTAGGCGAGTTGCTAATCGCTCAATCTCAATCCTGAATAATTTTACATTCTGTTCCAACTTCCGTAGAACCAGATAGCTTCCACAGCGATCGGGTGCCCCACCCGGCTCCTCGACGAGGACCAAGCCGAGCGGGGCAAACGGATCCCATTTCTTCATTCCCTCATCTGCTCTTTCGCATGCAGTCGGCGCGCTCTGGAGCGGAGGTCTCTTGAGGTCGTGACAATAGTCAGTCGCCAAAAACAGCGGATTACTGATTCCGTCCCGAAAGCCATAATGCTCCCGTGGTTGGGCTCTTTCAACCCGAGGTCCCGAATAAAGGGCTGCTCCAGTTTCTTCTGCTTTAGTAGTTGCGCCTATCCGGATGAGTTGTTTCTCATGCTCTAACATCATATTCCTGAGGGCATCTTCATCATCGTGAGCGAATAGTATCAATGCATCGAATCCTGGTTCGTCTAGGTAGTGTAGTTCCCATTGACCATGATCATCCCTAAGCCTCTCTTGAGCCGCTTTCATCCCTCGCTGAAACGCAAAGTCATGGGGAATTTGGCTTTCTGGAACCCCCAATGTGCGGTAGCCTTGAGCCGACAGATAAAAAGCAACAAATGGCTTTTCTTTGTAGAGAGCCTTCCATCTCTTTTCCCATTCCGGTTTCCACATATCATCAGGATAGGTCACCCCTGCGTTTTTCATTTCTTCTTTAAGTATCTCCAATCGTTCATTGCGGAGTTTTGCTGCCGCTCGGTGTTTTTTTGCAGATGTGATTTCCTCGGCGAAGCGTCTGACCCACAGCCTGCCGCTTTCTTGGTCGTTCGGAAACCGTACCAATATGAGTTGTTCGTAATGGCGACCGTTGTCGTTAAGAATATTGCCCTGGATATTTTGCAGCAGCGTTGCGTAACTGGGATCGTCGGGATTGATCGGTTCTCGATTATTCAGATTGATGCGCTTCATATGGTCCCGTCCTTTCAACCTGCAGCGCATGTGTCCTTTTGTTTGGTTGGCCGATCGCGATCATATACATCGTTGAATGGGATAGACCGTCCAATCGAAGAAAGTCATCCATCTCGCGGTCGAAAAAACCCGTGATGTTCACGCTCCCCAAGTTAAGTGCGGTGACGATCAGATTGATATTCTGCGCAACGTGCCCAGCCTCGAGACAAATCAATCGATAACCGCGATCACCGTACTTAAAGGTAGATCGCTCGAAGATCGCCGTGATGAATAGGACTACGGAAGCGGAACGTGCAATGGCTGGTCCATGTCCACTCTCCGTTTCCACCAGTCTGAAGGCCAAATCCTCAGTCGCATCCCCTTGTCGTAATAAGCGGATGTTGTTCTGTGGCGGATTGTAATGGTAGACGCCGGACCTTAGGCCTCGGATCTGGGTACTGTAAAAAAAGATCTCCAACGGATAGACGGCCCCGCCTGAAGGGACCAGGCGGAGTGACCGCGAGTTATGTGATCTTTTGCGATGACGTGAGACCCCGTAGCCATAGTGAAGGATCGCGGCCAGCTCTCTTAGCATGATCGGGCCGGGAACAAAATCACGAACTGACGTGCGCCTCCGCATCACGTCTGTCAGAGCATCTTTCAACCGCGGCAATCGTCCAGGTAGCTCGACGGCAGGGTATCCTTCGAAGGGTAAACTTTCATGCAAGTCATGCATCCACTTGCGCGTCAACCTGTCGGGTAACAATTGTCCATAACGACCTATTTTGGAGTTCTCATGAAATAGCTCCCAAATCATGGCATCGTTGCTGCGGGGAAGTAGCAGGTGTTCCCAACGCTTTCCAGACATGGACCACTCCCTCGTTAAGGAAACGGATGGGGTGCCGGGTTGTCGCCCGATGTTGGCGTAATGCTCCGATACCCTAATTTCCTGGGCACTTCCCAGAGTCTGATGCCACCGAGGGCTCGAAGGCTATGCCCGAAGGTGAGGCGATGAAAGCCGGGAATGACTGCTCGCACCACCGCCAGCCCGATGTCTTTAATATCCGGGGAGGTAAGATCGCAGAACAGTACTCGATGACCGACTGACTTCACCTGCTCTATGATCTCTGCCAGATCCCGTTTCGGGTGACCTGTGGCCAGATTGTCAATCTCGTCTGCATCGATGTGTCGCTTAGTCGCGAACAGAAAGTCCGCGTGACGACGGTTTCGATGGTCACAGTAAAGATGAACATGGTCATCCCGGGTGATGACATTCGTGTATCGGCGAGCTGCAAAGAAAGGCGGGCGGCTGGTCATGAGATGACGGGCGAAGCCTCGTGTCAAGGCAAGTTCTTCCAGACTCTTCGCAATGGCCTGCTCTGGATCCGGATGACAGGCGGCCGAAAAGACCAAAGCAGGAGTCTCCCGTGCGGTGCTGTGCAATACAGCCATGATTGTCGGGATGCGATGGTCCATTGCTAGATGGAACAGACTGACCGTGCTGCCCGTGTACTCAAAGCGTGACACGAGATCCTTGTTGCTCTCGCTCAGGGAGGCAGTACGGATCTGCGGCATGGGAAGCTGGGCTTGCCAGGTGATCGTGAACGCATCCCGTTCAACCACCTCGCACATTGCCGAAATGGCTGCCTCCTCCCAACTGCAATGACAGGCAAGGCCGGTTGAAATGGACTGCGCAATTCGGCGTTCCCCCTGCTCTTGGTCGGCGCGATAGGGGACGTACACGAAAGCCGCAGGTATATAACAGGATGTCTCGCTTATGCAGTCGATCGCAGGCGTCCATCGGACAGGTATGGATGTGTGGAACGGCACGAACGGAAAGTCATCAGAGGAGTATTGCGTTGGACTGTATAGCGCGAATTCTTTCGGCTCCACGCACCGGAAAGGTGCACCCTCATACGAAGCTAAAGGAAGCTCGGAGGGATCGTACAGCGCGGAACAATAACGTTCCACTGCCTCACCGATAGCTTTAACCATGGCACCCTGGCGTGTAACGGACGCGCCTCCGGTAAGGCGAGAATTCTCGTGGGCGCTGAAAGCCGCCGTGTTGCAGGACTGGGCAATAAAGTGGAAGAAATCCGGGGCTCCCGCCTCCATTCGCAGTTCCTGCACGAAATGAACGACCCCGACGCTCTCGTCTACTAAAAATTCGAGGACATCCAAGAGGCGTTTTGTAGAAGGGGATGACACCATAATATGTGGGAGGTCTTCCTAACTTCAGGTCCTAAATGGAGACTTGGACGGCCGTCTATTTATCGGGTTACAAACGATACAACGTGGAATTTTGAGCACTCTCCGAACGTGTAGACTGGGAATCAATAAGTTGATCTCCACCAGTGAGCCGACATTTGGCCATGGAAGCAGTCCGCTATAGAATTTCGTCAGTTCCATTCCGGCAATATCGCCGAGGACAGAGGCCATTGAAGGGTGACAGCCGGAGACGTGCTGTCGCTGTTCCTCAAAGACAAAGGCCTCCGTCGCCCGAGCAGATTCAGGATCATCCATATTGGCATTCTGCCGTGAGCGAAGGCACTCGTAACAGGCCGTTTCGCCGGGGACGACGAGCGGGCCGATATATCCTGTTCCATTCCGAAGGACGATGGGGAAAAAATGGCAGAATTGTTGGACAGAGTATTCGTTCCACCTGCGCATCGCCTCCAAAGGCCCAACGTCGGACGTCGCGACCAGACAATCCGACGAGGTCATTTCGGATTTGTTTGCCCATTGCTCGGGATCTATCGGTGGTTTGTGATTCTGATGCCAATTGTCGAAGATTAGTTTGCCGGTCGGGTCGAAGAAAGATAAGTTCCTCAAGGACGGTTCATCCACTACGACGACATCCTCCCACCCTGAATTTGTCAGTGCGATGACCAATTGCCGTGAGATGCCATTCACCCCTTGAATGACAATTCGATGACTGTTCAGTTGTCGGCCCGTTTCTTGGGCTGAGCTTCCAAAATGCCAATAAAAGATGTCGAGGTTCGTTTCAGGTTGGGTGTGGGCCGGTTGGATTCCTTCGCAGGCCACTAAAAGACGCGCTTGTATCAGCCGCGAGACAAACTCTTTGACCACTGGCCGATCGGTCGAAGGGAAAAACCCACACAGCTCTTCGGTGGTAACAAGTGCCCCTTCCATCTTTCTTATTAGAATTGGAATAATTTCTGCCGCACCCGCTCCGATTATTCTGAATTCCGAACATCCTCGTTTGAGAATAACCCCGTCGCGGACCCGAAGGACCTGCAGCGCCAGAAGCTTCAACTTTACGGTCGACACGTCGTGAGACATATTCTTGCTGGGCGTGCCCACTCACACGCCCAGTCACTTTCCATTCAGTAAGTGTGTGCCGATAAAGAAACCGAACAGTAAAGCACTACTACCAAGTCGAGCAACAGGCACCCATATAGTTTCCCCCTGGCAATACTCTGGACCAATCATACGAGACACCCAGTCTGGATTGCATTGCCACAACGACCGCCTGCAGTTCAGGATTCGTTAACGGTTCATACCCCATGAACTGCCAACCAAGTGCTCTCCACAAATTGCCGTTCGTTTTGCCATACGGGAATCCGTGCGCCTTGGCAGCGTGATCTTGACCGATCACGTCCTCAAGTAACCGCTCTTCGTCCTTTACCGGGTCCCCTTTTTCCTGTGTGTGGCCTGGATTTCTATCTTTTGACCTTGGCGACGGTCCATTCGCTGCCGCCATCCCGCCACCTCTAGCTCGCGTTCTTCCTTTAGGCATGTTTGTCCTCCTTGGTTATGAATACCGGCATTGAGTGCCTTGCACCCCTTCTGCACAGACAGCGTTCAGTACTTAATTGTCAACCACCCCATGACACGGCTGCCGATGAGATCGCCTATGGGGTTTTCTCGATGTTTGTCATTCATCGCATTAAAAGCGGTGATTGCAACCTCCGCCTCGCGGCCTGATCTCTTCTCTTGCCAGAACCGATAGGCGCCGCGAAGGTTGAGAAGCACGTAACTGCCCACCAATGTCGAAGGGGCAGGCACGCCGTTGAACGGAGGCCTAGAAGCCGTGAGGAAAAACGGGTTGATAGGGTAAGTAGCCTGTCCGACATAATAAACAGCTGCCTCACCATTGAGCCCGTTTTCCCATTCCCCTCGCAGACCGGCATTGGCTTTGTAGCGTGGAGCACCGCGAGCGTTCCGTCCATCTCCGCCCGCATGCTGACCGATCTCCTGGTATGAGAAATTTGCGAAGCCGGTAAGCCACGATGTCGCGAGAAACTCCAGCCCCGCTTCTCCTCCATAGATATCCGCCACCCCACCGTTTTCCAGGGAACGGGTGACTGGCGGTATTATGCGAGTGTCGGAAATCAAATCTGAAATGTGATTAAAGAATAGATCGGCGCGGAGCCTCACGCGGTGCTTGAAATACCAGCCCTGATATCCGAGATCGTACGACGTGATTTTTTCAGGCGTCAGGTGATTTGATCCCTGAAAGAACCCAGGGAAAGGAGTGGGAATGCCGGGAACTCTTGTGATACCGGCTGAGAGGGAATGTTCTTCGAAAATCGTCGGCGGCCGGTAGGCCTGTGCAACGCCGGCGCGAAACGTATGATTGGGATGTGGAGCATAAACTAGAGAGAAACGCGGGCTGACCGTTGGGTTAATGAAGGTGTCCATGTCATAGCGAACTCCGGCAATCGCGGTCAAGGTCTGGGTGACTCGCCATTCGTCTTGGACGTAGATTCCTACGCGATCTTCCCTCGTGAACTGATCAAGAAAGTTGCTGGAGACAGTATTGTGGCGGTAGTTCACACCATAAGTCAGTCTGTTCGCCGCCCACAGCTCAATGGAATGCTGACCCTCGATATTATAACTATTCCAAGTCAAGAACTGATGAGGATTGCCACTTAGGTCTGTAGCTTGGATAAATGGCGCGAGCGAAGGATTTGCGCCGATGAAGCTTGGCTGAGAAAACCCGGTCCAATAGGATCGAAGAAAGAAATTCGGCCGCTCATAGACTACGTGAGCATATCCCTGCGAAGGAGTTTGTGATATCGCCAAGGAACCGACAAGGGGACCGTCGTATCGGTTGACATCCACAAATCCACCCGAAACGGAAATCTTTGATTGTCCGGACAACGCATATTCCGTTTGAATATTGAACTTATGGTCTCGAAAGGCCAACGAATCGCCGCTACGCCACTGATTGTTTTGATCGCGTCCGATGGACAGGCGGTATCCGAGATCTTTGTACCGGTTGGCATAGATGGCCGCGCTGCTAATAGTTCCGTAGGCTCCTCCGCCAAACTGGATCGTCGTGCCTTTCATCTCATCAGGCGATTTCGTGATGATGTTGATGACCCCGTCAAAGGCGTTAAACCCGTACAAGGCTGAAGCTGGGCCTTTGAGAACCTCAATGCGCTTAATCTCCGGAAGAGTAATCGGGAACATCTTCCACAGCACTTCACCTTGAACGTCGAGGTAGACCGAACGCCCATCGATCAAGACGAGCAACTTATTAGCCCGAAGTTGGTTGTCTCCTCGGACGCTCACGTTAAAATCAGCTCCCGTCACCTGCATGACTTCAACCCCGGGGATGCGTCGCAGCACGGTTGGGATATCGATAGCTCCTGAATGGCGTATATCCTCGTCCGTGATAACGTACACGTTGGATGGCGATTCGGAAATGGGCTGTTCTCTCCCAAGACCGATAGCGATGCTCACGCTCTCTTCTTCTTTGATCAGTTCCAGTTCGGGAATCGATGAATCTTCCGGCTTGGCAGCGGGTGAACCTCCATTCTGAGGTCCTGCAGCCGGATCGCTCGGCGTTGAACTTGGAGAGCCTGGCTGGGCTTGAGCCAATGGAGGATCGAGTTCCATGAAGCACAATGCGCTCATACTCAGTACCACCTGTAGGATGAGTCGGGCTTGATAAACAGAATTCTGCTTTGTCGAAATTGAGGAGTCGTTGCGAAACGACCGCGGAACTTGAGCAGCCATCCGTGGCCCACTCCTTCCGGCCTCAGTCTCCCGCTGTGCGGTGTGCCGGCCGCACCGGGCGATACTGGAGGGGGTGAAGAGCGTCCCCCTCGCTACTCTGCTCGATGCTGAATGTCGGTCATCCCCTCGCCGGATGTCACGCAGCACACAGCCATTCCCCACCCGTTCCTGTTCCCTTTGCCGAACGGTTACGCTTCTGAAGTACTCCGTGGCTAGACCACGGAGTCCTTACCTTCAGAAAGGTTGTTCAGTGTGCCGGGCTCGCCGAGGCGATCCGTTGCTACCGATTCGCTCGTTCGTGCGCCGAGAGGCGTCGGATTGATCCAGATGCGACCGGCTACCACGAGGAGGATCACGACACCGAGAAGAAGGAAGATAAGCGCGAGCATGGTGACCTCGTCGATCTCTGTTCTCCCGTCGGTGTGCCCTCCTAGGGAAACATTCAACTGCCTCGTCGAAGCGCAAAGGCCGTGCCATGAAGTGCGGACAGCGCATCGCTGTCTTCAGATGGAAAGATTTGTAGAGATTTTGAGGACATCCGGCAATCGGATTCGACCCACTCATCCAGGGACGAACGTACGTACTGCTGCGGGGTGTATCGGATCAGATGCGGACCGTATCCAATCTGATACGAATCCGTTGGCCGGTCGATCGGTCTGAAATGGGGTCAACGTGCGAAGGGAACGGCATGTCATCGCGACCGTTCGAGTGGAGGAGCGACCCGTGGGATGGAGTGGGAGAGGCGTGAAGAAGAAACAGTGCCGCGTCTCCGGTGATGGCGGAGACGCGGCAAGGGGCGTGGGCGGAAGGGCGGTCCGATCAGCGCTGGATGGGCACGATCCAGGAGGCCGTGACCCGCGGTCGGTTGGTTGCTGACCACCGACGGCAGGAGACCGGCTCCACACCACGCCGAGAGAATGACTGAACCGTTCGTCGCAGCTGCATCAGTGCCTCACGGCTGTATGCCGTTGAAAGAAGCAACCGCCGTGCCGGTCCGACTTGGAAATGGATACATTGTCCCCTGCGGGTCGACTCTTGAATCGGCCTGTGGGACAGGCTGGTCGGCAGCCGAGCGAAATAAAGGAGCGGCGCAGGGAGGGTCGCAGTGTGGAAGGAGTGGGCGTCGGCAGTCAGTAGTTGAAGCGGAGCGAGAGAGAACCGACATGGATCAGGGTATCGTAACGCCCGTTGACGGTCGGATTCTGGTTGCCGACGATGGTGCGGACTTCATAGATCCCGGCTTGATAGGAGAGGTCAATGGAGAACAGCTTCGGTTTCAACCGGCCGATGCCCAGGTCGCCGCATCGAATGATCCCAAGGAATGACCCATTCGCGTGGCAGGCCAGCCCGATCCCGGCCGACGGTACGTGGGTGTTGGCCGACGGCACTCCAGGGTTGAAGGTGCGATCGGGAATTTGCGTCTGTTGGTTCATGTAGCCGGCCCGCAAGGCCACTTCCCAACTCGGCATGGAAGCCGGGTTGAGCCAGCGGTATTCTGTGCCGACCATGACCGTATAGGTGCTCTGCCAATTTTGTGGGAATGGGATCAGGGCACCGTTCGTCAAATGGATATCGATGGTCCGGTTGGATTTCCAACCCGTATAGTCCACGTCGAGTTCCAGTTTCCATTCGTGTTCGCTGGTACGGACCGGCCAGACTGCCATGCCGCCCGAGATGATCTGCGGCAAAACGAACGTGCCTGCGGCTCCCGCCACTGAGGCGCCGTTGGCCAGAAAGTTGCCGGTGAGGTGGAGGGTGGCCTGGCTGCGATAGACCAAGCCGATGTTGGCCAACGGCTTGCCGGCACTGTTGCGAAACGGGGTATAGAGGAGGCTGACGTTGAATCCCGCCGTCGTGTCGCTCCCGTTGAGTTCCACCAGGGAGCCGGCAGGGATGCCGAGCCCGCCGGGCCAGATGGATTTTTGTTCCAGGTGACCCTCGCCGAACAGTCCGGAAAAGGTATAGATGTCCGCCCCCAACCCGACGGACAGCTGATCGTTCAACTTGTAGGCGATGGTGGGTTTGATGTCGAGCAACGGCAAGGTCGTGAAGGTGACGGCGGTGCGGAAGGGCCCATCGTTCGGATACCTGGTCAGCGAACCGAAGGGACTGTTCAGGCCGATACCGGCCGAGAGGTTTCCAAGGGCCGATAGGCCGAGGTCTTTCAGGTTGGCGACGAGATAGATATGGCCGGGAGGGGGCCAGGCCAGGCTTCCATTACGGTCGCCGGTGACCTGGGTGCCGGTCGGGCTGGTGAAGTGGGTGGTGCCGCCGATCAGCGATGTGCCGAAGAGACTTTGAAATCCGGACAACTGCGTCAAGCCTGCCGGATTGTAATGGAGCGCCGAGGGATCATCGGCCTGCGCCGCGAACGCGTTCCCCATGGCCGCAGCGGAGGCCGACTGCCCTTGCAGGCGAGGTGTTTGAGCCGGGACCGGTACGGCGAACGTGAAGAGTGCCGCTGCCAGGACAGTCAGGGACAGAACCAGGGCACACCGGTCTCGCAAAGGAATTGGCATGGCACTACCTTATGGTCGAGGGATCGAGTTTGGTCGAACTGCCGGGACCCGGGGTGAACCAGCGATCGACGCTCTGGCGCAACCGTCCGGCATCGAACGGCTTGAGCAGGTAGCCTTGCGCGCCCGCCTCTACTGCCGCCATCGCGCGATCCAAGGCCTCCACTGCCGTCATCATCACTACCGGCAAGGTTGGTTGTGTGGTGCGGACTTGCCGAAGCACGTCAAAACCGTCCAATTCCGGCAACGCGATGTCGAGCAGGATCCCATCGATCGAGGTGGTCTCAAGCATCCGTAACGCGGCACGGCCATCCGTCGCCGTGAGGACCTGAAAGCCTTCCGATTCCAACCGATCCCGCAAGAGATCGCAAATATCTCGGTCGTCATCCACCACTAAGAGCCTGCGACAGGCGGCGGGCGACCGTGCCGCGGACGATGCTGCTTGCGGATGCAGGGGGAGGGTGACGGTAAATTGCGTTCCCTTGTCCAACTCGCTGTGAACGGTAATGTTGCCGCCGTGCAGATCGACCAGGTCCTTGACGATCGCGAGCCCGAGACCCAACCCCTTCGTCTGGCTCCGCTCCTGTTGCTGCACGCGGAAGAAGGGATCGAAGAGTTTCGGGAGGGCCTCGGGGGGAATGCCGTGGCCGCTGTCGCTGACGACGATGCGAGCCCTATCCTGATCAAGACTCGACAACTCGACCACCACCTGTCCCCCGTCCGGGGTGTACTTGATGGCATTATCCAGCAGATTCGTCAAGATCTGGCTGAGCCGGTCCGGGTCGGCCCACACGCGCAGCAGGGAGTCGGCACTGCGGAGATCGATATGCAGGTGTTTGGCGGTGGCGAGGGGGCGGAGCTGTTCGATCACCTCGCCGGCCAGGGCCGGAAGGACCACATGGTCGAAGGAGAGGACCAGTTTGCCTGCTTCCACCCGGGACAGATCAAGTAAATCGGTGATCATGCGCGCCAACCTGGTGCCGTTGGCCTTGATGCGGGTCAGATACTGTTCCTGCTTCGCGTTCAGCGAGCCGACGAACCCCTCGATCATGTTGTCGGCGAATCCGACGATGCTGGTGAGCGGTGTCCGCAGCTCATGGGAGACGTGGGCGAGAAATTGGGACTTGAGGCGATCCAGTTGCTTGAGCCGTGCATTGGCGGCTTCCAGCTCGGCGGTGCGTTCCTGCACCCGCGCTTCGAGACCGGCGTTCAATGAGGCAATCTCGCGGTAGGCCTGCGCATTGTCCAGGGCGATGGCGACCTGGCTGGCCAGGGTGACCAGCAAATCGAGATCGTCCTGGGTGAGCGACCGATCGTGCGTGCGGTCCACTGAGAGCGTCCCGATCACTTCATCGTGGGTCTTGAGCGGGACGGAAATGAAGGATTTCACCTGGGCCATGGAGACCAATTTCTGGTTGAAGGGGTGCAACCGGTCCCAGATCTCATGGATGTTGTTCGTGAGGACCGGTTCGCCGCGCAGCAGGACCCTCCCTTCCACGCTGTCCGGATCGGTGACCTCCACCTCTTGGGTGCGCAGAAACTCCGCCACCTCCTGCGGCATGCCGCGGACACGAAAATCGTGCGACACCTGCCTGGCGCGATCGAACTGGGTGATCATCGCCCGGTCGTAGTGCAGCTCGCGCACGATCGTATCCAGGACATTGGTGAGCAACTCTTCACGGTCGAACGTGGAACTGAACAACAGTCCGGCGCGGTGCAGCATGGTGAGGTCGCTGACTTTCCGTCGCAGGGTGACGGCCGTGCTCTGTTGTTCAAGATAGGCCTCGCGCAATTCTTCATGACGCGCATCGACGGCCTGTTCCTGATCCTTGATCAAGCGTTGCAGCGGCTTGGCCGCCTGCCGCATGTAGGTGGTGATCATCCACCAGAGGAGCGCCGCCGGCACCGCCGCGACCCCCAAGGCCTCTGCCGTCGGCAAGTCCGGTTGGCGTACATGCAGGTACGCGAAGGTCCCTCCCGCCACGAACATCCACATCGCGAGCGGGACGGAGCTGCGGATCGGCGGGGTCCAGGTGAATTCCCATTCGCACCAGTCGTCTCCGTTCGCGATACAGGAGAGGTCCCTGACGTTGGCGGGCGCGAGACCATGGATTTGTTGTTGCGCGCCGGCGATGCCGGATTTGCAGGACTGGCAAATGACGTCGACGCAACGTTTACGATAGGGACCGAACTGGCGAAAGGCTTTTTCGGTGAACCTCATCCGCAGGATCGCCGACCGGTTCGTGACCTTGTCGACCGCAAATTCCAACACTCCTTTCGTATATTTTTGGCCGACATAGACCCACATCTTATAACTCTGCTGGGTCGAGAAGGGGCGGAGGAGAATCTGAATGATCGGAGGCACCTTTCTGACCCGCGCCGCCTTGAGGTGAAATTGAGGGTCTCCAGACAGCTGCTCGCAAAACTCCCGCAGGTAACAGCCGAATTCGTAGGAATAGCTGTTCCACGCGTTTCTGAGGAATTCCGGCGTGACATGGTAGGTGGAATCGCGAAGGCGCCCGTTCAGCAAGCGGCATAGTTCCTGGACCGCGCATTCACCCGCTTCCGGCCCCGCGGCCAGGGAGATACAGTCGCGCAGATACTCCACATTCGACAGCACGATCACGCCGCTGATGTCGCAGATTTTTTCGCCGCGCTCGTCGAGGCCGAACGGACGGAATTCCATGAACGGTCGTTCGAGAATGGAATGGTCTTTGGAGAGGAGTTCAGTCATACGTGACCACCCCGAATCGGTGCCAGGGCCGATCGAAACAAAGCCGGCGGGAATCGGGAGGTTGACTCATCACGAATCGTGGCTCCTGAGTGAGAGGGTTGTCCTGCTAGGATCCTCGCTGATCAAGATCGTGACAAACCGGGGCACTCCGCATGACCCGCCTGTCGAGGTCGCAGGTCTTCAGATATTCGATGATGGCCCACCGGTCATCCGGCGGCAGCTCGCATCCCAGGACGCCGTTACCGGCCGGGCCGTTGCAGGTCGGACTGTCGGTGAATTCGTGTCCCCCGTTGCCGTTCCCCGGCAAATAGGTCTCGAACTTAAACCCTCCCGGCGGCCCGGGAGCGGCTGGGTCGCATTCGATGATCTTGTATCCGACATATTGCGGGTCGAACTCCATGTTGGGGCTGAGGTAGAAGCAGCGGTGGCGGTCCTTGGCCGGAGAGAGCAGCTCATAGAGGTTGGGCACCGAGCCGTTGTGCAGGAAGGGAGCGGTGGCCCAGACTGCCAGGTGCGGACGGGCGATGTACTGTGGCCAATCCCGCCATTCGTTCGTGCGGTGACCGTACTCCGGATCGTCCGCAACATGGTTCCGGGCAAGGATCTCCGTCGTGACATATTGAGAGGCTTCTCTGGCAGAGAGGCGCCCGCGTTCCAGCGGACCGGTGTCGACCGTCCGGCGAGAGAAATTTTCGAGGTACAACGGATCGGTTCCGATCTCTTTTTGAGGAATCATCGTGACCTGGAGGCTCGGGCCGTTCAGGGTTGGGTTCTCGATCCGTTTCGCGACATGGCAGTGGGCGCACAGGTTCGGAATGCCTTTGCTCTGGTTGCCGTGGTACAGGTCCCTGCCCCTTTCGGCCAATTCCCGTTTGATCGGCGGGAAGGCCTTCGGCCACTGTGGCGGTTGCAACTGTCGCGCGAGGTGCTCCAACTGTTTCAAGGCGTCGATATCGACCGACGAGTGAAACTTGTAGTCTTCGTCGAGGGGACCCAGGGGCGGTTTTTTTGTCCAGGCAAAGAGTTCGGCATTCACGCCGATGACCTGTGCGACATTTCTGGCCAGCGGATGCTGAATCGAACCGGCCCACTGGACCCAGTCATATTCCCACACTCCCCACAGGGCCGGAATACTCACCGGTGCGTTGGCTGGCCTCAGGTTATCCGGACTGAGCGGTACGAAGACGGTATTGCCGCCACGGCCCAGCGCATCGAACCGCCCCGGGCCCCACCGTGCCGGCGAGAGATCCGTTCCGCCTCGGCTGATGAGCGTCTGCGTGCGCGTCGCGACATCAATGGCCAGCTTTCTGAGGGTATGGACGGTCATTCCCTCCCCGCGGCGTTCCAACACTTTGGTCGCGAACGTTTTGAACGGCTCTGGAGGATTCTGTTCTTTGAGGCCTTTCAGGAGGGTCGGCAGGTCCGGCGAGATGAGCGCGCCGAGCCTCTCCATGAGTGCGTTGAGGAATTGCTGGTTGTTCTGCAGGGACGGCCCGCCCTCGATGCGCATCTGGTTGCCTTGATAGGTGAGTTGGGTCGTGTGGCAGAAGGCGCAGTTCATTCCCGTGGGTGATGAGGAGGGGTTCGGGGCTTTGGGCTCCGACAGTCCGACAGGCAGTCTGTCGCCCTCTCTGGTCCGGCCTGGCAGGATGCCGGTCTGGGCGAAGGCCTTTTCCAACTGCTCATCGACCAGGGCGACAAACCAATCATAGGGAATCAGTTGGGTGCCGGCCGAGGTGTGGTACCACTGCTGCCGGTCCTGTTCCGTCCAGCCTTGATCGGTACCAGGGTTCTGTTCCTGCGGCGGAGGCAGGTCAACGGCTTGGCAATGGACCGTCGACAAGGTAAAGAGGAGGCCGGCAAATACCAAGACTCGTTGGGCATGGAAACGCATGGCTCATCTCCTCCTCATGGTCTGGCTGGACGACTGCACAGGCGGCACATCGATCAGACCGCCGATGAATCTGAAGTGGATGGTCATCTACGTCTTGAATGGGCTGGTTCCTCTTGTGACGAAGGAAGAGGTGACACTCCACCGTCTATTGGGAGAAGCAACTCATATGCCATGCGTGTGCGGCGAAGGGTAGCTGGATCAGAATTCGAATACCATTGTTTTTTGAGCGTTTCGAGGTGGGGTCGAGGACGCTGCTGAAAAATGGACGCATTGCAAGGCCGTCCAAATGGATCGATCCGAAACAGTTCAGTATCCGAAGAGATACAGGGTCGTTCTGAGAGGAAGGCGAACGCACAAGAGAGAGGGTCGCTATTGGTGCAGATGTTTCATTGCGGCGGCACAGAGGATGATGAAAAAGCCCATCCAGAGCGCGGCCCGTTGGAACGGAATTGCTTCGTAGGTCTCTCCCTCCTCTTCTTCCTCCTGGTCGGATTTGAAAATCACCGTATAGAGGAACAGGGTGAGCAGGCACAAAACCAACACGAGCTTGATGCAGAAGATCCAGAGATATTTGGGGTGGTGCTGTAATCCCTGGCCGGTTTGCGAGGTCAAAACCTGGTTGACGTAGTGGACGTTGATACCGCCCGTGAACAACAGAATGACCAGCAGGATTCCAGCGACCCGCTTGTAGTGTTTGTAGAAGATGTCGGTGATCGGGCGGATGTATTCTTTGGGGATGCGGCTGTCTCGCAGCCCCGGTGTGACCGCCATGACGAGGAAGGCGAGCCCACCGATCCAGATGACGGCCGACAGGAGGTGGAACCAATGGTTGACGATCGGAATCAGTTGGTTCAGATCGAGGAAGATGCTTTGAAGGGAATCCATTTTGATGATCGTTAGGCGTGAGGCAGGCGTAAAGCGAGAAGGCGCAGAGCGGAACCACTGGCTGATGTCGCCTTACGCTTCACCCTTCACACCTTACGTTAGAATTTAAAGACCGGGGCGTCGTTTCCGAAGCGTTTTTTCCGAAGTTCTTCCATCAACTCGACGGTGATGAGCGCGACCCCGTTCTCGCGAGCATGGCGTTCCACGCCTTTCTTGACCATGGCGCGAAGGAAGTAGGGGATGCGGCTGAGCCGGAGTTGGGAGGCGTCGTCCCAGGCCACTGCGGTTTCTTCCGGCGTGTTGAAGGCGACTTTGATGCGCTCGCCGCCTTTGGGTGTGTAGAGGCACCACTGGTCTTCGTCGAGCCAGTCGCCGTGATCCACGTAGGGGCGCGCCCGGCAACCGCCGCAAATGTCGGTATACTCGCAATCGCCGCATTTGCCCTTAAGTTGTGGGTAGCGAAAAGAATTGAAGACATCCGACCGTTCCCAGAGATCGACAAAGCTTGTCTCGCGGACATTTCCGGCCGAGAGCGGCATGTAGGGACAGGGCGTCAGCTCCCCGTTCGGCGTGACTCGTGCGTAATTCGTCCCGGCCAGACAACCACCGCCCATGTAACCGGTGGCTTTGGTCAGGGGGGAATTGGGATCTTTTTCGTAGGCGAGCCGCTTAAAGTGCGGAGCGCAGCGGGCCCGCACCAACATGTCCTTGTATTGGTCCTGACAATCCACGAGATACCCGAGCACCTCTTCGTACTGCTGCGGCGTGATGTCGGTCAGTTCTTCTCCACGCCCGGTGCAGACCATGAAAAACACGTTCAGCACGCGTGCGCCGAGATTATGGGCCCAGTCCACCACCGCTGGCAGCTCCTGATAGTTCATGGGCTGCGCGCTGAAGTGGACTTGGAATTGAAGACCGTTTCGTTTGCAGGCTTCGATGCCGGCCAAGGCGCTGGCGAAGGCGCCTGGTACGCCGCGGAACTTGTCGTGCTTCGCTGGGTCGAGCGAATCGATGCTGATGCCGACACCCATGACGCCGATCTCGACCAGGGTCTTGGCCATACGGTCGTTGATCAACATGCCGTTGGTGCCGAACACCACGATAAAGCCCTGGGTCACCGCGTGGCGGGCAATGTCGAGAATGTCCGGGCGCACGAGCGGTTCGCCGCCTGTGATCACCAGCAGACAACCTTTATTTACCTCGGCGATTTGATCGATCAGACGGAAACATTCTTCCGTGCCGAGTTCGTCGGAACCGCCGCCGGCTTTCGTCGTGGCATCGAGGTAGCAGTGATCGCACTTGAGGTTGCACCGCTTGGTGAGATTCAGTGCGACGAGATAGGGCTTGAAGTCATCGACGGTCCGCCCATCGTGGGGCGCCGCCGGAGCCGAACCAGGCGAGAAGAATTGCGAAATCTGTTGCTGGAGGGACTCCAGCTTTCCTCCCAAGGGAGGGAAATTCAACACCGGTAATGATTTACCCATAGCATTCAGTTCTGAGTTCTAAGTTCTGAGTGTCGAGTTAATTGTGGAAGTGTTGATCTGGGGTGGAGAACCTATCACTCACAACCCAGAACTCATAACTGTCTTACGCCGTTCCCTTTCCCGTCAGGTTGGCGATCATGTCCTTCAGGTTGCCGGTCTTCATGGCATCGGCCATGTAGCCCTTGGCCTGCTCGATGCCTTCGGTCGCCACTTCCAAGGTGATGACGGTCGTGCCGATCTTGTCGGCATGTTTTTCTATCAAGGCCTTGGTGCATTCCCGCATGAACCCTTCTGGTGCGCGCTCCAGGCGAGCCTGTGCGTCCGGCGTCCAGGTATAGGGCGAGAGAACGGCTTCCTGGGCCTGCTGCGGCTCCGCTGCGCTGCCGTTGGCCGCATGGGTCTCGGTGCCGTTCGAGCCGGTTGCGGCGACGGTCGACTGTGGTGCGGTGCCCGTTCCCTTGTTGGCGAAGATCGGGGTGTAGTCCTCGGCCGCCGCCTCTTGAATCATCGGGGCCGCATACTCGAGGGTAATCGTGGTCATGCCGAGCTTACGAGCACTCTTCTCGATTTTGGCCTTGGCGCGCCGGCGCTGGAATCCGGCCGGCACGGCACGGATCGCTTCCTTGGCGTCCTTGGTCCATTGCATCGGGATGTCGTCATAGGACACATCGGTCTCAAGGCCGCCCTCGGCCTTGGCTGCAGCTTCGAAAATCGTCTTGTCGACCTGTTTGAATCGATCGCCCTCGGCGCTGCAGACCGGACACTTGACCGGCGTGTCGCCCTTGCCGATATAGCCGCAGCCGTCGCAGACGAAGTAGTTCTGGCTCATACGGTCCAGATAGGCCTGGGTGGTGGGGCTATGCGCCGGTTTTTCCTCCACGACCTGGGTCATCATGCCGCTTAAGGTGGACCCCATGAGGTCCTGTGCGACCGAATCGTCGGCCTGCATCTTGTCGCGATCGATCCCGGCTGCATCCAGGTTGCCGCCCAACGCCCGCATCGCGTCCATCGCCCCCTTGGGGAGAATATGGCCGACTGCGGCATCGACAACCGTGTTGCTGATGATCGTGTGGCCCTTCTCGATGGCGTACCGGTGGATGGCGGTCTTCGCCACTCCGCGGGCAAACACGGGGATCTTTTCCATGCGGCGCAGGGCCTCTTCGGTCCAGGCGATCGTGTATTCGGCCTGGGTATCGATCGGCGGCACATACTTGCGATTCGACACCAAAATATTGCAGGAGGCCGCACGCAGCAGGTTTTCCGTGTTGCTGCCGATATCCATGTCCTCGTCGCTATGGACACCGATCCGTCCGACGATCAGGAGCCAGGGATTTTCCTTCCGCACGTATTGAATGATCTTTTCGAAGGCCTTCCCGTCCAGCAGGGTCGTCTTCACGTCGGTCTGTTCGGCCTGCGCGATTTCCCGGGAAATATCCAGGTGTGACTGATAGATCTTCGCCAAGCCACTGTCGATGACTTCCTCATGCAGCTTTTCCTGTTCCTTGAAACGGAAGACCTTGCCTGCCTCTTCGTTGAGGACGCCGGAGATGCTGTGAAACGCCGCGTAATGAAAATAGGGATCGAAGGCAGAAATCGCCTCCACCGGCACGTTGAACGCCTTGCCCAACGCCAAACCGGTCATGAGGCCGCCGAAGGAGTAGGGGCTGCCGTCCACGGCGACGACGATTTTGCCGGCCCCGACCGGATGCGGCTGTTTGATGATCAACATGTCGGAGTTGCGCACGCGCCGGAGCACCCGCTCGGTGTTGCTGCCGATCACGCTGTCCTTGACGGCGCCGACTCCCAAAGCCCCCATGATCACGAGGTCGTAGGCGTTGGTGTTGATGTCCTCGGCCAGCACTTTCCAGTTCCGCCCTTCCAGGGAACGCCGTTCCACCGGCAGGTTGGCCTCGGTGCATTTCTTGTCCACATAGTCGAGGTAGGAATCCGTAATGATCTGGAGCCCGCGGGTAATCAGCGAATCGTGGATCTGGCGCTGCCGGTCGAGCTCCTTTTCGTCGTGGTATTCCTCAGGAAGTCCGGCCTCCATCTGCTTGAATCGTTTGTCGTGCATCTTGGCTGCATAGACATGGCTGCCCACGATCTTGGAACCATAGGTTTTTGCCAGCGTCACTCCGACATCGACTGCTGTATTGGAATGGTCGGAATTATCGACCGGGATGTAGATAGTCTTGTACATCGAGATGCCTCCTAGGCAAACACGCTACAGGGGGGATGAGATCAGAGAACCGTCGGGAATTCAAACGGTTGAAGGGACTCCACCCCAAAATGAAGCGGCATGATAGCACCGTGCTCTCGGGGAATGCAAGCAAACGAGGCATGGAGCATGCGCCGGTGGTCGTGATCTAACCCATTGGACTCACAGCCGTCTTTTCTGTGGTGGAAGCTGTCGGGTGAGGGGGGCGGCGCGACCGGAGAATCTCTTCCAACGTGAGCAGGGCATCCCGTCCGGAATTGTTTTGAATGCCGCGAATGAGATTGGCGTCTGCATAGTGCGCCGTATCCGGTTGTTGAGTCGGTGTCGTCGTTTGAGACAGTGACCCGGTCCAGGATCGGGGGTCACGGCTGCCCTGTTTCTGCTGCCAGGCGGCGAGGCAGGCCTTGGCAATGATCTTATTGAGCGGCGCCGGGTTGTACAGTAGCTTGCGGATGCTGGTCGGGGTCAGCATGAGCGGGTTGTACCCAGCCGAGAGATACCCTTCCTCCAGCAGCCGGTGCTCCAGGTCCGTATTGGGTTGGATGCCGAGGAAGAACATCAAGGGGAAGACCCGTTCCTCGCCCAAAATCGCGGCGACCTTCTTATAGGACTCGACACTTTGGAGCAGGCTCTCTTCCGTTTCCTTCGGGGAATTCAGCGAATAATTGAGGATCACCTTGCCCTTGAAGCCGGCTTCCGCCAGGTACCGACAGCCGTCGTAGAGCCGTTCGAGCTTGAAGCCCATGTGCAGGTTGTTCAGCACTTCTTGCGAGCCGGAGGTGATGGCGACTTCCAGGTCACCGACTCCCGATCGCACCATCAGCTTGGCCAACTCCGGCGTGATCAGCGAGGTGCGGATGTAGCCGGACCATTCGATCTCCAGCTTTTCGCTCAGGATGCGTTCGAGAATCTCCGTGCATTGCGGATAGGCTTCCTTCCCCGTGATGAACTGGGCATCCGTGAACCAGAACCGTCGGGCGCCCCATTGGTGATAGTGCTGGGAGATGTCCTTCACGACCATGGCGGGCGGCCGATACCGCACGCGCTTCCCTTCAATGTAGGGATAGAGGCAGAAGGCGCAGTCGTAGGGGCAGCCCCGTTTGGTCTGGACGCCGATGGATTCCTCCATGTAGGCGCCATACTGAGGGAAAATGGAGGTGAGATAGGGCAGATCGACGGTCAAGGCGTCGAGGAGGGCCGGGGCACCCTGCTCGCCCTTGAGCGTCTTCTTGCCTTCGCGGATGATGTAACGCTCGCCCGCCAGGGACTCGCCGTTGACGACCTTGAGGATGGCGTCTTCCCCCTCGCCGAGAATGCCGATCGTCCCTTCCGGTAGCTTTTCGATCAACTGGTCGGCAAAGGCCGTGAAGGCGCCGCCGCCGATCATGATCTGGCTCTTGGGGAACTCCTTGCGGATCAACCAGGGATACGACAGGTTCGCGCGGATGTGGCTGTAGTAGCGATAGAGCTGCTGCAGGCCAGCGAACGACGCCACCACACGTTTGATCGGGTTGCTGGCGAAGTAAAAATTGAACGCATGTTCCAGCGACGTATCGCCCTCGTGGGGGGAGAAAATCTGAATGTCCCGCCACGAAAAACAGACGAGATCCGGCTTGAAGTCGAGCGCCGCATCACGGATCGCTTGGCTGCGTTGCGATTCGGGGAACAGCGAGAGGTCGAGAATCCGTTGCCGTATCTCCGGCTTCCGGCGATGGATGAAATCCGCCAGGTAGGTCACCCCGATCGGATAGACCTTCTTGCAGGGGAGGAAGATATAGAGGATGGAGTTCATGGAATGCGAAATGTGGAATTAGGAATGTGAAATTTTCGGATAGGGCGAGAGCAATTCCTCATTCCAAATTCCTCATTTTGTTGCAATGTGGATCGCCACGATGCCGCCGGTGAGGTTCCGGTATTCCACCCGGCGAAAGCCGGCCTCGTGCAGCAGCGCCGCCAGCCGTTCCTGATTGGGAAATGTGCGGATCGAGGCCGGCAGGTATTCGTAGACCCCCGTCCGATCGCGCGCCACCTTCGTGCCGATCCAAGGCAGCAGTTGAAACGAATACCAATCATAAAGGGCCCGAAGCCAGGCATAGGGCGGATGCGAGAATTCCAAACAGACAAATCGCCCGCCAGGCCGCAAGACCCGCCTGATTTCCATGAACGCTTGCATCAGATTGCCCACGTTGCGCATGCAGAAACCGGTGGTCACGGCATGGAAGGTGTCGTCGGGAAAACCCAACTGCTCGGCATTGGCTTGGAGGCAGGTAATGCGGTCGCGAAGCCCATGCTTGGCGACTTTCCTCAAGCCCTCCGCCAGCATGGCATGGTTCAAGTCTGAGGCCACCACATGACCCTGGTTGCCCATCTTCGGTTCGATCAGGAGCGCCAGGTCCGCGGTGCCGGCCCCGATGTCGAGTGCCCGGCCGTTCGTCACGATGGGAACATAGGAAGCCGTGATCCGTTTCCAGCGGTGATGCAGGCCGAAACTCAACAATGTATTGTTGAGGTCGTAGACTCCCGCGATCGCGGTGAACATCCGCTGCACCGCCTGTTCCCGTGCCTGTCCGGACCAGGTCGAGACGGCCTGCGCTTCCGGCGAAGGGCGATCTTCAGCACGCGCGGGTGGTTCTTGGACCTTCAGCATAGCAGGGTGGTAGCACCAGCTTTAAGGTGCTGTCAAGCCGGATAGTCTCTCGGCATCGAGGAAAGGGGATGTCAGCCTGAACCCTTGACCTGATCGGACCATCCGCCGATACTGACCTCTCGGCGCCTGCCTCGTCGTCAACCGGAGCAGCTCATGGGCGAAACGCGAGTCGATATTCAGCATCTGCTCGAAGATTTGCGCGATGCCTATCCCGGCGCGCTCGAAGAAACCATCCTCACCGAGATCGTGGCCAATTCGTTGGACTCAGGCGCGGGCCGTATCAGCCTGGCTGCCGATGTGGCTCGCAGCACGCTCACCATCGTAGACGACGGATGCGGGATGAGGCGGAGGGATCTCGTCCGATACCATGACCTTGCTGCCAGTTCGAAATCGCGCGGCCAAGGTATCGGTTTCGCCGGTGTCGGGATCAAGCTCGGCCTCCTGGCGTGCGAGGAAGTCATCACCGAATCTCGCCGGGGGAAGGAACATGTGGCGAGCCGTTGGCTGCTCGCGGCTCGGCATAAGGCGCCGTGGAAATGGATTCCGCCGCTCGGGCTTGTGGAGAACCAAGGCACGGCTGTAGTGCTTCACTTGCACAATGCACTCTCACCGCTCTTGGATGAAGGCTATCTGGAGGCGGCGTTGCGCCGGCAGTTCCAACCGCTCTTCGAATCGGAATTCGACGAGATCCTGTCGCCCCACTATCCGAAGCGAATCCTGTTTGAGGTAGGGGGGCGATTGCTGGATGGGCAGAGAATCCGTGCAGAAGAAGTCGCCCGGCTTGCGGTTTGTTTGGCGCGAAAGCGGAAGCCGTCGGCGGTGGGCTATTTGCTTCGGACCGAGGCGCCCCTTCCTGAGGACAAGCGGGGCGTGGCGGTCAGCACCTTCGGAAAAGTCATCAAACACGGATGGGACTGGTTGGGGATCACACCGGCGACCCCGGATCGGGTGGCTGGAGTCATCGAGGTGCCGGCCCTTGCCGCAGCGCTGACTCTGAACAAAGGCGACTTTGTCCGTGTCGGTGCCCGCGGCGCGTTGTATCTCAGCTACCGCAAGGCGATTCAAGAAGCGGTGGCCAAACAGTTTGCCGCCTGGGGCGATGTCCGGCCGGCGGCGGACCAGGTCCGCCGTCGGTCGCTCCGTCCATTGGAACGTGATCTGGCGGCGATGTTGGTGGAGATGGCGGAAGACTTCCCCCTGTTGGCGTCGCTCGTGGAGAAGCGTGCCGGAGGACAAAAGCGGCTTCCGATCGGCGGAGAAGCCGGGGAAGGGAATCCTCGCTGGTTCACGGCAACGACTGTCACCGAGACGATTGAAGAGGAACAGGATGCTGCCGAGCTGGCAGACCCGGTCGAGGTCTCTTCCGGCGAGCCCAAGGCGGACCAGGAGGAACAGCGACTGGAGGAGAACCAGGCTCCGCCCGGCGAGGTGATCCTGCCGGGAACCGGCGGGCGAACAAGACCGATGCGTTATGGGCTGGGCATTCGGTTCGAGCATCACGCGGATGATGTGGAACTGGCAAGGTTGGTCGAATCCAGCGTCGTCATCAACGAGGCGCATCCGACCTATCGACGAGCGGTCGCTTCTCGCTCGGAGGGATACCATATCGCATTGTGTGTGGCGCTTGCACTGGCACGGCTGGCCGTCGAACCGAAGGATGAACATGCGTTCGTGACCACGTTCATGACTCGATGGGGTGAAGCGCTCGACTCGTCGGCCCGCCGCGTCCGCAAGCGTCGTTAGGTCGGCTGTTCCGATTCTGTCGCATGGTATAATCCGCCGCTTATGAGCAATTCCATCATCATCAAAGGGGCGCGTGAGCACAACCTGAAGAACCTCGATGTCGAGATTCCGCGGGATAAGCTGGTCGTCATGACCGGCCTGAGAATGGTAGGAGGCTCTGTTCAGATTCATGAGGCACTGCCATGATGAGAAGTCGGGACGAAGTTTTGAGAATGCTTGAGCGGAATCGTGAAACAATCCGAGCGCATGGGGTGCGCCGATTAGGACTGTTCGGATCCTGCGCTCGTGGTGAAAGCCGACCGAGCAGTGATCTCGACTTCATCGTTGAGTTCGATAAAAAAACATTCGACGGCTATATGGCGGTGAAGGATTTCCTTGAGGCTCTGTTTGACTGTCGAGTGGATCTGGTCATCGAGAGCGCAATTAAACCTCGACTTCGCGAGGTCATCAGGCGTGAGGTGGTGCATGCCACGGGATTATAAAGTCTACGTGGACGACATTCTTGAGGCGATCGCAAAGATCAAAAGGTTTACCGCGGGGTTCGATTCTGAAACATTTTCAGCTGATGAAAAGACCTTTGACGCCGTGATTCGTAATCTCGAAGTGATTGGTGAAGCGGTCAAAAAGATTCCTGAAGAATTCCGGAATCAGTACCCGGCCGTGGAATGGAAGAAGATCGCCGGGGTGAGAGATATGTTGATCCATGAATACTTTGGGATCGACGTCGAGATCGTATGGGATATCATCCAGAACAAGCTGCCGATCTTGGAAAGTCAGATCGCCAAAATTATTGCAGAATCTTGATCTCCCCTATTACTCTCCTCCTCATTCCTGCATTAAAGATGTCGGTAGTTCGCCGGCGCACAGGTCGCAAATCTCTCTGATATAATCCACAACTTCTATGAGCAATTCCATCATTATCAAAGGGGCGCGTGAACATAATCTGAAGAATCTCGATGTCGAGATTCCGCGGGACAAACTCGTCGTCATGACCGGCCTGAGCGGGTCGGGGAAGTCCTCCCTGGCATTCGACACGATTTACGCGGAAGGCCAGCGGCGGTACGTCGAGTCGCTCTCCGCCTATGCGCGGCAGTTTCTCGAACAGATGGGCAAGCCCGACGTGGACTCCATCGAGGGCCTCTCGCCGGCCATTTCCATCGAACAAAAGAGCACCAGCCACAATCCCCGTTCAACCGTGGGGACCGTCACTGAAATCTACGACTACCTGCGGCTCCTGTATGCCCGTGTCGGCCACCCCTACTGTTTCCAATGCGGCCAGGAAATCACCGCGCAGACCGTCCAGCAAATGGTGGATGCGATCTGTGAATTGCCGGAAGGGACAAAATTCCAGATTCTCTCGCCTATCGTGCGCGGGCGGAAGGGCGAATACCGGAAAGAATTGCTGGAGATGCGGAAGGCCGGCTACGTGCGAGCCCGGATCAACGGGGAGATCGTCGATCTCGGCGAAGACATCACGCTCGATAAGCAGAAGAAACACACCATCGAGATCGTGGTGGATCGTCTGGTCATGAAGCCCGGCGACGCATTGATGCGGCGGGTGGCGGACTCCGTCGAAACGTCCATGAAGCTGGCTGGGGGGTTGGTCGGCGTCCTGTCCGAGACGGGCAAGGTGCATCTGTATAGCGAGAAGCTGGCCTGCATCAAGTGCGGCGTGAGTTATCCGGAGATCACACCTCGCGTCTTCTCCTTCAACAGTCCGCACGGCGCCTGCCCTGCCTGCGATGGAATCGGCTTTGCCATGACGCCGGGCGCTTCGGAGGACGAAGACTTTACATTGCTCGAGTTGTGTCCCACTTGCCAAGGCGCGCGGCTCAAGCCGGAAAGTTTGGCCGTCAAGATCGCCAAGAAATCCATTGCCGAGGTGACGAAACTCTCCGTGCGGGCGGCGGCTGATTTTTTCACGACCCTCAAATTCAGCGAGCGCGAACTCGTCATCGCCCATCGCATCCTCAAGGAAATTCGCGAGCGGCTGGGATTTTTGATCAATGTCGGGCTGGATTATCTGACGCTCGATCGTCCCGCTGCCACGCTCTCGGGCGGAGAGGGCCAGCGCATTCGCCTGGCGACCCAAATCGGGTCGGGACTGGTCGGCGTGCTCTATATCCTGGATGAGCCGTCGATCGGCCTCCATCAACGGGACAACCGGCGCTTGCTCCAGACGTTGTTCCGCCTGCGCGATCTCGGCAACACGGTCGTCGTGGTCGAACATGATGCGGAGACGATGCAGGCAGCCGACTACATTCTCGACCTGGGACCGGGCGCCGGCACGCACGGCGGCAGGATCGTCGCCCAGGGCACCCCCAAGCAGGTCATGGCGAATCCCGATTCGCTCACCGGGAAGTATTTGCGCGGCGAGCAGATGGTGTCGCTCCCGCAACGCACGCGCAAGCCGAAAGGGGTCCTGTCGGTGGTCGGCGCGAAAAAGCACAACCTCAAGGGCGTCACCGTCAACATTCCCCTGGGCCTGTTGACCTGCGTGACCGGCGTCTCAGGCTCCGGCAAAAGCACCCTCGTGCTCGAAGTCCTGTTCCATTCGCTCTCGCAGCTGCTCTATCACAAGAAGCCCAAGATCGACGGCTGCAAGGAGCTGAAGGGCGTCGAGGCGCTGGATAAGATCATCGACATCGACCAGTCGCCGATCGGACGCACGCCCCGCTCGAACCCTGCGACCTACACCGGCCTCTTCACCTTCATCCGCGACCTGTTCTCAAATTTGCCGGAGTCCCGCGTCCGCGGCTACAAGCCGGGCCGCTACAGCTTCAACGTCAAGGGCGGGCGCTGCGAAGCCTGCCAGGGCGACGGGCTCATCAAGATCGAAATGCATTTCCTACCGGATGTCTACGTCACCTGCGAGGTCTGCAAGGGCCAGCGTTACAACCGTGAAACGCTGGAGATTCAGTACAAGGGGCGCAGCATCGCCGATATCCTCAACATGACGGTGGATGATGCCTTAGAATTTTTCGAGAACATTCCCTACATCAAGGCGAAATTGCAGACGCTCCACGATGTCGGCCTGCATTACGTGAAGCTGGGGCAGTCCGCCACGACCCTGTCGGGCGGCGAAGCCCAGCGCGTGAAGCTCTCGCGCGAACTTTCCAAACGTCCCACCGGCCGCACCATGTACATTCTGGACGAGCCCACCACCGGCCTGCACTTCGCCGACATCCAACGGTTGTTGGATGTGCTCGATCGTCTGGTCGAGACCGGTAATACCGTCCTCGTGATCGAACATAACCTCGATGTGATCCGCAATGCGGACTGGATCATCGACCTGGGGCCCGAAGGCGGCGACCGGGGCGGCGAAATCGTGGTCGAGGGCCCGCCGAAAGAGATCGCCAAATCGAAGCGGTCCTACACGGGACAGGTGCTCAAGGAAGCGGGAGTGTGAGCGGCCAAGGTGCCCTCCTTGCTCCCAGAACGCGCACGATGAAACTGTGCTCGTCCGATGCGCGCAGGGGAGGACAGCCTTAGCCACTCACCGAATGAGAGGTAGAGGGGGAAGGTACTTCTCGGACGCGCGCAGTAAAGGACGATCCAGCCATCCCGCTTTGAGGTTGGAGGCAAGAAGTAAAGTTGAGAGCGGCGGCTTTCTGCTAGCCGCAATTGTGATTTAAATAGAGATTGCTTCCGTTTTGTTTCTAATGACCCTCCGCTCCCCTAACACGTGATCGAGGGTCGCATGCCGTCGCACAACGGCACCTTCACGCCTGTCATCTGCTCGTGCCCACTATGCCGACCCTCGAACGCGCCGCCCTTCTACCCCCGCAAAGTGGGAGATGGGAAGCGCAGGGAAGCAGATTCATGCGGAACTGGCGTCGTGGGGAGTCGGAGTGTAAGGAGGATGGTATAGACGAAATTTTATGGATACAGATAAGGCAGAGCTAATAGAGCAAGTTCTTGAGAAGTTGGCCAGGAATGACCTGGCGTCGGCCAGTTCCTATTTGCGTAATAATTGGCCTTCTTCGGCGAGTCGAGAGAGTCTCTCTCGAGGTGCGTTTTCTCTTCGCCGTCAGCTCGATGTGTTCCAGAGAGATCGGTTTTATTGTCGTTATTGCCTGAACAGAACAATCTTTCTTGGATCTCTCGGTCTAATAACCCGCCTTATACCTGAGGTCTTTCCGTGTCATCCCAATTGGAAGTTCACAGACACCCATCCGGCATACTTGGTGCTTTCTGCAACCCTTGATCATGTGGTGCCTGTAGCGAGAGGTGACAGTGATGATCTTTCAAACATCGCAACCGCATGTTGGCGGTGTAACTCGATCAAAGGTGCATGGTTACTCGATGAAATTCGATGGACACTCAAAGAAGCGCCGTCTGAACCTTGGGATGGTCTTGTTGGATTGTTTGTTAGATGCATGGAATCCAATTCAGTCGACGACAATGGGCTCAAGGCATGGCATAAGGTTCTTAAAGAGCGATGATGTGAAGTTGAACAGCTGCTCTATCTGATTTGGCAAGGAGGTCTACTGGGGCATGCATACGATCCTTCTTCTCACCGTCTCCAACATCTTCATGACCCTCGCCTGGTATGGGCATCTCAAGTACAAAGAGTCGCCCCTGTGGATCGCGATCGTGGTGAGCTGGGGTATCGCCTTTGTGGAATATTGTTTTCAAGTGCCGGCGAACCGCATCGGCCACTATGTATTCACGGCGGCGCAGTTGAAAACGATTCAGGAAGTGATCACGCTCGTCGTCTTTTGCCTGTTCTCGGTGCTGTATTTGAAAGAGCCGCTCAAGTGGAACTATCTGGTCGGATTCGGCATGATGGCCGGCGCGGTCTTTTTTGTGTTCAAGGAATGGTAAGTGCGGCTCGGCCGAACCTCAGGGACCAACCGGCTGCTCCGCCCCAAACCACCGCTCCACCACCTGGCGCAGTTGCCCCGCATCAAACGGTTTCAGTACGTAGTCCTGGGCGCCGATGCTCACGGCTTGGACCGCGCGGTCCTTGGCTCCGGAAGCCGTGACCATGATGATGGGCATGGTGCTCCGCTCGCGGGTCTGCCGCAGCACCGCGAGCCCGTCCAGTTCCGGCATGCTGATGTCCAGAATCATGCCGTCGAACGTGGTAGCGCCGAGGCGACGCAACGCCTCGACTCCATCGGCGGCGGTGTCGACATGGTAGCCGTACGCACTCAAGCGTTCTTGTAGGAGATGACGGATATCGGGATCGTCGTCCACCACCAGGATCCTTCTCTTCGTCCCGGCGACCGCCGTCTGCAGGGTTCCCGCCGTCGGGCGCAGCGGCAGCGTGAAACGAAACTCCGAGCCGCGGCCGACTTCGCTCCGGATCGAGACCGTTCCCCCGTGCATTTCGACGAGTTGTTTGACGATGGAGAGGCCGAGCCCCAGGCCTTTGGGCGCGCCCTGGCGGAGATGCGGCATCTGGTAGAAGGGGTCGAAGAGTTTGGGGAGGGCGTCGGCGGGAATCCCCGGCCCATCGTCCTGCACCGACACCTCGGCCCAATGGGGGAGTCGCGCGTCCACCGCCACCACGATCCTTCCGCCGTCCTGAGTGTATTTGAGTGCGTTCTCGACCAGATTCGTCAGGATCTGGCTCACCTTGTCGGGATCGGCCCAGACCGCTCCCACAGGGTCCTGTCGACGGAATTCCAGATGTTGGCGCTTGGCCAGCGCCAGGGGACGCATTTGCTCGACGAGGTCGTGAGCCAATGCCGGGAGATCGACTTCCCGCAGGGTCAGGTCGATCTTCCCGGCTTCGATGCGCGATCGCTCCAAGAGATGGGTGATCATGCGGGCCAATCGCCCGGCATTGTCGACGACGCGACGGAGATTGTGCTCTTGCTTCGTGGTGAGCGGCCCTCCCAATCCGTCCAGCAGGTTTTCCGTAAGCCCCTTGATGCCGGTGAGGGGGGTGCGCAGTTCATGGGACACGTGGGCGAGGAACTGTGATTTGAGCCGGTCCATTTCTTTCAGCCGTTCGTTGGCGTCTTCAAGTTCCGCCGTCCGTTTGCGGACCTTCTCCTCCAGCCCCGCATTGAGCGATTCGATTTGATAGTTGGCCTGCCGCAGCTCCACCGTTTTTTGTTCTTGTTCCAGGTAGACCTGCCGGAGTTCCTCATGCCGCGCCTCGACCGTACTCAACTGTTCCTGGACCAAGGCCTCCCGCGCGTGCATGCGCTTCAGAAGAATGCGGAGATAATCGGCGATCCAGCATAAGACCAGAAGGGGGCCGGCCAACAGGAGGCGCTCCACGAGCGAGAGATCGGGGTGTCGCAAGGACAGGTAGCCGAAGGCGGATCCGCTGGTGACCAGCCCCAGCGTGACCCAGAGGATGTGCGAATGTTTTTCCGGCTCCCACGTCACCTCCCATCGGCAACAGTCATCGCCTTGCGCGACGCACTGGAGGTCGCGGACATCGGCGGGGCGGAGATGGTGGACTTTTTCCGGGATGGCCGCGAGCCCGCCCTTCGCCGACTGGCAGATGACCGTGGCGCAGGCGCTGCGGTAGGGCCCGAGTTTGTCAAGGATCGACTGCGGGTATCGCATGGTGAGCACGGCGGTCCGGTCCGTGATGGATTCCACGCCGAGCGTGAGGGAGGAAAGTTTCTCGCCGAAATAGGCGAACTTTTCATAGATGTACCGGACGGAAAAGGGACGGCCCAACGTCTGCAGGAGCGAAGAGATGAACTTGGCCCGGCCGGCATGTTCGGCGAACAGCGGATCTCCGGAGATGTCCCGGCAGAATTCGATCAGGAAGCAGACGAATTCGTAGGAATAGCTGTTCCAGTCGTTTTTCAGGAATCGAGGGGACACATGGTAGGCGCGGTCGGTGATGCGCTCGTTCAGCAGCCGGCAGAGGGTGCGGACTGCTTCTTCGCCGGCCTCGCGGCCGTGAGTCCGGGCGACCGATTCTTCCAGATAATCGACGAAGGCGCGGACTTTGATGCCAGGCGTGTCGCGAATCCGTTCACCGTTCGCTTCGACGCCGAACGGGCGGAACTGCATCAGGCCCCGTTCAAGGATGCGGTGCTCTTTTGAAAGCAGGTCGACCATACCTACTTCCTGTTCGAAGGGAGGCGCCGTGGCTGCGGCTGTGTTCGGCAGCGGAAGGCGCTGCTACTCTAACGCAGGGGCGACGGGAAAGGCTAGGCCCTGTCGAATGTCCAGATGAAACCTTGCGGAACGATTCCGGAATACACGTATTGACCAGGTGGTCCTTGAATCCGGCGGACGCGTGAGCGAAGTACGATTGCGGTGCCAGTTGATGAGATCAAAGGCCTCGCCGTTGGAAGACGACCCTCGTGCGCCGAGCCTGAACATCGCAGTAATCGTCGATCATCGGTACCGGCCTCCCCTTGCAGTCTTCCGTACCGCTTACTAGAATGGCGTCCGATTTTTCTCGGCAACCGTCCCTCAGTTCCATCCTCTGCCTGGTGATCTATGCCGTCGAAGAAGAACGACTCGAAAACCAAGGGAAGCTCGAAGGTCGGCACGCCGGCGACCACGCCGCCGCCTTCTGCAGCGGACGGCGCCGCCGATTTTGAAAAGCTCGGCGTCTTCTATCTCGGGCGGCCCTATGACCTGGCAACCAAGCAGGCCAGGCCGGGATGGCTGCTCTACGATTCGAAAGATTTGGTGACCCATGCGGTCTGCGTCGGTATGACCGGCAGCGGGAAGACGGGCCTTTGCCTCGGTCTGCTGGAGGAAGCCGCGATCGACGGCATCCCGGCGCTCGTCATCGATCCCAAGGGAGATTTGGCGAATCTGTTGCTCACCTTCCCGCAACTCCGCGGGCAGGATTTTGCGCCCTGGATCAACGAGGACGAGGCGCGCAAGAAGGGGCTGTCCGCGTCGGACTATGCGGCTCAACAGGCCGCCCTGTGGCAGAAGGGATTGGGTGACTGGGGGCAGAGCGGCGAGCGTATTCAGAAGTTGCGCGATGCAGCGGAGTTCGTGGTCTACACGCCTGGGAGCAATGCGGGCCTGCCGGTGTCGATTCTGAAGGCATTCGCAGTACCACCGGCTTCCGTCATGGAGGACACTGAGTTATTGCGACAGGAAATTAGCACCGTCGTCTCGTGCCTGCTCGGCCTCGCAGGCATTAGCGCAGATCCTGTCAAGAGCCCATCGCATATTCTCATTTCTACAATTATAGAAACAGCGTGGAGGAAAGGCCAAGACCTGGACCTTGTGCCACTGATTGCGCAGATTCAAACGCCGTCTTTTTCTCGACTGGGAGCCATGGACATTGAGTCCTTCTTCCCATCCTCTCAGAGATTCGAATTGGCGAAACGACTCAATGGTCTCATTGCCGCACCAAGCTTTGAGACCTGGATGGAAGGCGAGGCGCTGGATATCGGGCAGATGCTGCACGGTCCCTCGGGGAAGCCGCGCATCGCGATCTTTTCGATCGCCCATTTGAACGACGCGGAACGGATGTTCTTCGTGTCGCTGCTCTTGAATCAGACGTTGGGCTGGATCCGTTCTCAATCCGGCACCACCAGCCTCCGCGCCATCCTCTACATGGATGAAATTTTCGGCTACTTCCCGCCGGTGGCCAATCCTCCGTCGAAAGCGCCCTTGCTGACCTTGCTCAAGCAGGCGCGCGCCTTCGGGCTGGGCGTCGTGCTGGCCACGCAGAATCCGGTGGATCTCGATTACAAGGGGCTGGCCAATACCGGAACCTGGTTCATCGGCCGGCTACAAACTGAGCGGGACAAAGCAAGGGTCATGGAGGGCTTGGAGGGTGCGGCTGGCGGCTCAGGAAAGAAGTTCGATAAGCAAAGGATGGAACAAATTCTAGCTGGGCTAGGCAATCGAGTATTTTTGCTCAACAACGTACATGAGGATGCGCCAGAGGTTTTTCAGACGAGATGGACCCTGTCATATTTAAGAGGCCCTTTGACACGTACTCAAATCAAGACGCTCATGGAACCACAGCGCGCCTCACTGTCGGGAGCTACACGCAGGGTAAAGGGAGTAAGAGAAGATGTCGCAGAGAAAACGGTGAGGTCAAAGTCGCGACCACTACTTCCGCCAGATGTTCGGCAGTACTTCATTCCTGTGCGAAGTTCTCGACCTCAAGGCAGCACGTTGCTTTATTTGCCGGTCTTGTTTGGAGTATCTGACGTTCGTGTGTCGGACAGAAAACTCAATATCGATGTAAATGATTCATGTGTGTTCACTGCGCCGCTCACTGAGAATCCTGTTCCGGTTGATTGGGATGACGCAATGCAGGTTCATATGGCTGTCAGTGATTTGGAGAGCGAGCCTCACGAATCACCCGAATTTAAGGCGCTTCCTTCAGCGGCCAGTCAAAGTAAGAGTTACGAGGTGTGGAAAAAAGACTTCGTAAATTGGCTGTATCGAACTCATGAGGTGGAATTGATGAAGAGCCCGGACGGAAAGCTTTTCTCGAAGCCAGGTGAGTCCGAGAGAGATTTCAGGATTCGACTTGGGGAGCAGAACCGGGAGTTGAGAGACGTGGTTCTTGAAAAGTTGAGACAGAAATACGCACCAAAGACCGCCGCTTTGGAGGAACGCCTTCGTCGAGCTAAGCAGATGGTTGATCGGCAAACGGCTGAGTCACAGACAAGTAAGGTACAGGCCGCCCTATCTGTTGGGGCCTCGATTTTAGGAGCGTTTCTTGGACGCAAAACGATTAGTGCTGCCAATATTGGAAGGGCATCGACAGTCATTCGTGGTGCAGGGCGAGTCATGAAAGAAGCGCAAGATGTTGGACAAGCCAAAGAGAACGTAGCAGTTATAGAACAACAATTAGCTGCGCTGGATGCTCAGTTTCAAGCGGATACGGATGCAGCCATCGCAAGCATTGATCGAACTGCCGATACGTTTGAAAGAATATCTCTGAAACCCACCAAGTCGAACATTGTCGTCAAACTCGTCGCCCTCGCCTGGGCGCCGCATTGGCTGAATGGGGACGGGACGCAGACACCTGCCTGGCAATGACGGCTGTCTTTGTCCTTGCCATAGGCGATCAGCTTCCTCCCACGAGATATGATTCACGATTCACGGTGGTCAAGAACACCGCCGGGCTTTCTCAGCATCCTATCAGCTGAGCAGACGGGTCATCTGGAACCGATTCGGATCCGACCGGTCCCGCGTGAACCCCAGCTGTTCATAGAATCGAAGCCAACCGACATTTCGAATGGAGGTACCGGTCCAGGCGGGATTGTCGGGACCCAAGTCGACGGTCACGTTGTGGCCCGGGTAGGCGTCGAGCAATTCTGTGATGGCGGTGCCGAAGAGACGGTGCCCCAGCCCCAACCCTCGATAGGCCGGTCGGACCCATCCATGCAATGCGAGCCGGTGTCCTTCGACGGACAGCCGTGTGGCTGCGACCACGGCCAGGATTTCGCCGGGGCCGCTTGGTCCGTTCGGCGAGGACAGCGCAGGCAGGCGCATCTGCCATGCCGCAAGGCGTGGGCGCGCCTTGTCCGTGGATGGCTCTTCCAACGGGAGAGGCTGTTCCAGGGCCCGCATGAAATTCCGGGCATATCCGGGCTCGGACGCCCATTCGATCGACAGGTCCCTGAACAGGGCCGCAAGGTCGCTCGTCAGCCCCATCGGTTCCAGCGCCACGACGTTGTCGAGCGACAGGTTCAAGTGCTGGTCGGCAAACTGCACGAATTGCCGGCTGTACATGCCGCAGAGCGTAGGCCAGAACAGCCGAAAGGTGGCGGAAGAGGTCCAGCGCCGGAACAGGTTCATCCAGCCGCGATTGAGCGCATGGCCATGGAACTCCTCGAGATTCACGGCCAGGTAGACCTGCTCCATAAGCTGGATTTGCAGGTTGCAGGTGTGCAGGGCGGCGCGCGGGTTGAGTCCCGTGCCGGCCGGATCGATGCCGAAGAGGGAGCGGAGTTCCGGATAGATTTCCAAGTCGTAGCGCAGGAGGTCCGGGTCGTCCCGCAAGAGGCGTTCGAGATCCTTGAGGTCGTTCGTTTCGCCCAGAAACGATTCCTGCATGCCCGGCGGGGTGGTGACCCAGTAGGAGCGGAGCGCGTGGCAGAGGGTGGAGAAATCCTGCCCGCTGCGTTGGAGCGCAGGGCGCAGGATCTGCTGGGCCACATGTTCGCCCAGTCGGCGATAGGATTCGAATTGGGCCTCGTCGAAGAACTGATCCGAGGTCGGTTCGTGGGGAAATGCCGGATGGCGCGCCGCATAGTCCTGCACGTCCGACGGTTCGTTGCCGGTCAGCGAAGGTTTGAGATACAGCAGCGTGCCGGCAGTGGCATTCGCGTCCACCTTGTCGTAGCGGATCAGGCCGATCGCATGGTGGCGGCCGCTGGTCGTCTCTCCTGGTTTCCGCCTGAGCTGGTCGAGGTTGATCTCGATGTCGATGCCCAGATCGATACGGATCTTGCGGATGGCGTTCCCGAGGTCCTCGAAGGTCGCCTTCGGATCACAACCGGCGTCCACGACGAGGATGCAATGGCAGCGGCGCAACACCATTTCGTAGAGGCCCAGGTTCTCGAAGTGCCCGCCGTCCGACAGGTAGACATAGGGGTGCCGCGCATCGGTGAGGCCGAAGGCTTCCGCGAGCAGGGGATCCACGGACACGTCCGGCGACGCTTTCCGATAGGTATCGGCGCCGGCGGGGCCAGGGTTGCCGAGCCACCAACCCAGGCGAATGTTGAACAGGGCCAACAGAAACGTCACGGCCGAGGAGGAATGGTAGCCCATGTTGGGGCTGGCTGCGGCTCCTGAAATCGCCAGTGCGGTGCCGAGCGAGATGGGTTGGTTGAGATACCGGTTGGCCGCATAGTCTTCGGATCGCCGGTATCCGAGGTTCCAACTGCCGCTGTGGAGCGCGCTGACCGTGAACGACTGCGCCTTTCGTTGTTGCCAGGCCAGGTTGTCCCCCTTGACCAGATTGAGGGCGATGTTGATGAGGTGCAGCGGCCGTGGCGCCTGGTCATAGAGCCGGTTGAGGAACAGTTTGACGAACCACGTCGCGGCCTCCCGTCCTGCGGCCGTCCCTTTCGTCCATTCGTGCAACGCCGTCATCTTGGCGTCGCAGGCCGGCCCGACCCGCAGCTCAGCGGCGGCCTGCGACAACGTACCTCGTTGCAGCAGGGCGGACAATTCCTGTGTGAGGCGGTACAGCATGGTTTGCAATTGAACCGGCGGCGGGTCCGACAGGTCGTGGAACGATTTGAGCTGCGCGCGGGTGTCGGCGGAAAACTCGCGGGTATACAGCCGACGGGCCAGGCGCAGGTCATCGAACCGCACATCGCTCATGGCCGGGTTGTCCAGGTTGTCGAACCCGGTAAAGGGATTGAAGGTCCGTTCCCGTTCGGCTTGGGTACGGGACGCGCCGAGGTAGGCACGGATGAGCCGGTTGCGGTACATCGCATGGAGCGAAAACCGGTTGATGTTGATGAGCCGGGCCATGAAAAATCCCAGGCCTGCCACCATCAGGGTGAAATACAAGAGGATCCGGAGCGGCGTGTGGTGGAGCACCTGGCCGTGTCCCCAGGGGTCTGGCGGTATCTGCTCTCCCACCGGTTTGGGATGGGCGAGATCGCTCAGGTGCACCCCGAATTGGTGGGCGAAGACATCGAGTTGCCAACTGCTGCCCAGGGTCAGTGCAATGAGCACGCAGAGCATGAACAGGGGCGCCGCGGCCTTTACCGCCATATCGGCGACGATGGTCAGCTGGGATCGTTCTTCCTGCGGTTGAGCGGTGGTCTTCGAGCCGAATCCGAGGACGAGGGTCATGAGGCCCGAGAGTCCGCCGAGCGAGGCGGCGACTTTGGGCGTCATCCAGTGGATAAGCCCCGGTCCGAACACGACGACGGCACTGAGCGCGGACCAGACGACGATCACGATCAGGACCCATGAGCCGGTGCGTCCCCACCACTCGCGGTCCTGCTCCTCGGTAAACCGACTGGCGAGTCCGATAAAGACCGTCGCGGTCAGCAAAAACATCACGAGCACGCCGGGGACGGCGAAACAGGCGAACCACTCGGCAAAGTTCGCCACCATGATCCGATCGGGTGTCTTCACGAGCACGCTCCAGAGGAACCAACCGCCCAGTGCGCCGGTGGCGGCGACGGTGCAGGTTTCCCAGACCAGCCACCAGGAGAAGGGTTTGAATCGTTTGAGGGCGACCGTGCTGAAGAGCCAGCTGCCCGTATGGAGCAGCGCACCTCCGAGAACGGCATGGCGGAGGGTGAATTGCTCCAACGTGCCGCCCCCGTTGCGGAACCAGGCCCAGGTCGTGGTGAGGCAGGCCGTCGCCGTCACCAGGGGGCCCAAGCAGGCGACGAGAAACCAACGTTGGCTTTCCAGGTATTGCCACCAGGTATTGCGGCGATAGTCACGGAGCGTCGGCCGGCAGAGGTGCAGGTAAATCAGCGCCATGACGGCGAGTCCGAGTCCGACCGTCAGGAGGGAGGGGATTGCGGAATCGGGCAATCGGGCCTGGGGGCTGTTCAGCTGGGTCAGGGCGATGAACCAGCGGGGGATGAGCAGGGGAAGCATGAGGAGCGGCAGCAGCACCATCCAATTCAAGTGCAGGTTGCGCAGATAGATGCCGAGGAGCGTCCAGGAATCGGCGGAGAGGAATCCCAGGTGGGGGCTTAAGTAGTTGCTGTAGTTACGCAGCCATTGGACCGGATGCGCTGCCTCGGTGGCGTCCGGTTTCGAGGTGCTCCGGAGGTCGTCGATGACGCCGGCCGGCCCCCGCGGATGGCGATGGATCCAGGCCGTGAGCCAACTGCCGATATAGCCGCCGCCCGAGACCGTGGAGAGATAGTCGAACTTGTCCAAGAGCTGCAGTCTCGCGAGTGACTGCAAGATGCCCAGGCCGAACGTGGCGCTCCGGATGCCGCCGCCCGAGAAGCAGAGTCCGGCGCGTTTGGGATGGCAGGCATGGATGTGTCGGAAGAGCGCCGTCATCCGCACGTCGTCTTGTGCCCCGACGGGATGGTCCTTCGAAAGGGGACCATGGAGCAGCTCGGTTTCTTCTTCCAGGATCGCCGCGAGGGAAAGGGGATTGTCCTGTTGCGCAGGGGGTTTCATCGTCGCTCCAAGAGGACTATGTTCCGGTTGACGACGCTCTCCTTGGCGGTCTGAGAACGTTGTCGCTTCTTGCTCGACCGGCCGGATGGTCGCACCTATCGGTATGAAAGCAAATCGCGCGCCTCACCCACGGTTGGAAGGTTCGCGAACCGGTGAATCCAGAACGTTTCGGCGGCAGGAATAGGAACTGCCCGGCTTATCGAATCGGATACAGCATGTATCTGAAACGATACCGAAGGATTGTACTTCGCAAGGTACCGTCGGCGGATTTTTTCAGCATCCTACGAATGTTTCCGGTCCCGTTGCATCATCTTGTCGGTATAGGCCAACAGGATCGCGGAGCCAAGGAACGTCATGTGGATGAAAATCTTCCACTTGATGTGTTCGGGGTTTTCATTGGCCACGTCCACGAAGGCTTTGAGGAGGTGAATGCTGGAGATTCCGATCAGTGAGGCGGCCAGTTTGATCTTGATGGTGCCGGGGTCCACGTGTGTGAGCCAATCCGGGCGGTCGGGGTGGGTCTCGAGATCGAGCTTGCTCACGAAGGTGGCATAGCCGCCGATGATGACCATGGTCAAGAGGTTCGCGACCATCGTCACGTCGATCAAGCCGAGCACGCCCAACATGAATTTGGTTTCTTCCAATTGATGGAAGTGTCTGGCCATTTCCCAGAGTTCGACGAGGAACTTAACCGCATAGAGCAGTTCGGCGACGATGAGCCCACCGTAGAGTGGTGCTTGAATCCAGCGGCTGCCGAAGACCAGGAATTCGAAGACCTGCTCGACACGGCCTGAAGAGGCGCTTGTTGGAAGTGACGGTGCGGAACCGGGCGGAGAAGGATGACTCACGCGTACGCTCGACCTCCTGGTGAGGGCGTATCCTAGTGGGCGCGGCGCCTTCTGTCAATTGCGCAGTGACAAGATAGGCCTGGTGATCGATTCAGAAGGTGGTGGGGGGAACCTGCGCCGGATCAGGAATTGGCGGCCTTCGGTCGCCGGAGGAGCCAGGTTTCAATGATGGCCTGGAGATCCTTGGAGCGGATCGGTTTGGCCACATAGTCATCCATCCCTGCGGCGAGGCACCGCTCGCGATCTCCCTGCAGGGCGTTGGCCGTCATGGCGATGATGGGAATGCGCCCCGCCGGGCGGGGCGCATCGTTCGTCGCTCGTGAACCGTCTCTCGTAAGGGGATCGAACGCTTCACGCTTCACGAGGCCCGCTTCACGTTCTCTGATGAGGCGCGTGGCTTCGAACCCGTCCATCTCGGGCATCTGGCAGTCCATGAAGATCAGCGGATAGGGCGAGCGTTCATGGGCCGCCACCGCCTCCTGGCCGTTGCCCGCCACATCCACCCGGTACCCGAGTTTTTCCAGCATCTTGATCGCAACTTTCTGATTGACGAGATTGTCCTCCACCAGCAGCAATCGCGCCGTAGGCGAAGGTTGGGCTTCGATCGGCGTCTGGCGCGTCATCAGGGGCGGCGTGTCGGTCACGTCCGGTGCTCCGGCCGTGATGGGGTTGCCCAACAACAGGCAGAGGCAGTCGAGTAATTGTGTCTGGCGTAGCGGCTTGGTCAGGTAGGCATCGATGCCGATGGCCTGCGCCCTTGCGTCGGCGCCCCGTCGGCCGACGGGGGTGAGGATCACCAGGCGCAGCGCGGCGGTTGTTCGGTCCTGCTTGAGCAGGGCGGCCGTTTCGAACCCGTCCATTTCAGGCAGGTGCAATTCGATCAGGGCAAGGCCGAAGGGCCTGCGCAGGGCTGCGGCAACATGTGCCATCTCGACGGCTTGGGTTCCGTTTGCAGCACAGGCACAGTCCATTCCATGCGCCGCGAGCTGTTGGTGCAAGGCACTTCTCACCCTGTGGTTCTGTGCCACGAGAAGAATGCGTTGCCCGAGGAGCCGACGCCGGGAGATCGTGGGAAGTGGTGCGGTGACGGCCGGCTTCGGCAGTCGTGCCGTAAACCAGAAGGTACTGCCCTGTCCTGGCCGGCTCTCGATTCCGATCCGGCCCTGCATCTGTGTGACCAAGCGTTCGCAAATGGCAAGCCCCAGCCCGGTGCCGCCGTAGCGCCTGGTGGTCGAGCTGTCGGCCTGGACGAAGGCTTCGAACAGGCGCGTCTGGGCTTCTTGTGGAATGCCGATCCCCGTATCGGTAATGGTAAACCGCAACAGATCCGAACCGTCCTGCTCGTCACGGGTGACGTGGAGAAAGACTTCCCCTGCGGAAGTGAATTTAATGGCGTTGCCGACCAGATTGACCAGGATTTGCCGGAGCCGGCCGGGATCGCCGAGGACACAGGTCGGGACGGCGGCATCGACGAGCCCGATCAACTCAAGGCCCTTGCCCTGTGCCTGTTCCGCGAGGAGGTCCAGCACGTCTTCGACGGTCGTCCGAAGCTCGAAGGCGATCTCCTCAAAATGAAGTTTGCCGGCCTCGATCTTCGAGAAATCGAGAATGTCGTTGACCAGCGTCAGCAGGGCGTCGCCCGAAGAGCGGACCGTATTCGCGAATTCTCGTTGGTCTTCCGTGAGGGTGGTCTCCAGCAACAGGCCGGTCATGCCGATGATCGCATTCATCGGCGTGCGGATTTCGTGGCTCATGGTGGCGAGGAAGTCGGCCTTGAGTCGGACGGCGCGGAGCGCTTCATCCCGCGCCTGGGCGAGTTCGATGTTCTTCTGCTCCAACTCGCGGGCGGCACGGGCGAGCGCCGCTTCGGCTTCCTTCCGTCGGGTCACATCCTTTCCCACCGCAAGGAACCCGACAATGCCTCCGTTCTCGTTGCGCAGGGCGGTGACGGTGACTGAGACCGTCAGATGGCTGCCGTCCTTTCTTCGGTACGTCCATTCCCGTTCGTCATAACCCCCCTGTTTCGCATGCTCGACGAAGACCGCGAAGCCGTGGACGGGGCGTCCGTACAACTCAGTGAGTTGTCGGCTACGCTGTTCCACCTCGGCAGGGAGGTGCAGAATGTTGAGAGAATGTTTCCCGAGCAACTCCTCGGCGGAGTACCCGAGCAGTTCCTCCGCGCCTTTGTTGAAGGTCGTCATCATGCCGGTCGTATCGGTGGCAATGACGGAAAATCGCGTGGCTGCATCGAGGATGGCCGTCAATTGCCTGTTGGCCGACAGCAGGGCCTGTTCCAGATACTTGCGGGTGGTGACATCCGTGACGATGCGTTGAATCGCCGGTCGTCCCTCGAAGGTGATCGGCGCCGCCGCAATTTCGATGTCGATGACGGTGCCGTCGAGCCGGACGAATCGCTCTTCCATCGACGGAAGCGCTTCGCCGGTCGCGGTAAGGTCGGCGAGGCGTGCCTGGAAACGAGGACGCGACTCCGGCGGAACCAGTGAAAAGAAGTCCCGTTTCAACAATTCCGAAGGCGCCGATGCGCGGACGAGGTTCAGGCAAGCCTGATTGGCGTACACGATGATCCCGTCGCAGGTCACCAGGACCGCGTTCGGCGACAGCTCGACGAGTGAGCGGTAACGTGCCTCGCTGTTCCGAAGGGCTTCCGCCATCCGTTTAGTGGCGGTGATGTCTTCGGCGATGCCGGCGAACCGGTACACATTACCCGAAGCGTCCCTGATCGGGAAGCATCGGTCGCGAATCCATCGTATCGATCCGTCGGGCCGGACGATACGATATTCCTCATCGTAGAGGAGCGTCGCCTGGCAGGCAGCTGCGGTTTCCACCCGGTTTCGATCATCGGGATGCACGCAGGCCATCCAGATTTCAGGACTCTCGTACAGATCGCGCCGTGGCCTCCCCCAAATCGAATCAAACGCAGGACTGACATAGATCAGGTTCGTCTTGTCGGCCGTCACGAGCCAGAACACTGCATTGATGTGCTCTGCCAGCTGGCGGAACCGCTCTTCGCTTTGCTGGAGACCGACCTCCATCCGTCTCCGTTCAGAAATATCCCGGCATGTACAGATCAATAGGCCGCGCTCCTCCGCTCCCTCAGGCAAGATACGGAGAGAAACTTCTACATCGAACGCGGTTCCGTCCTGTCGCCGTCCGACCAGTTCGCCCTGCCAAAATGGTTTTCCTGAGAGCGCTGGAACGCACTGCTGCTCGATATAGGCTGCGTGTTCTCGGTCGTACAGCAACTTCCAACTCTTCCCTAGCAGTTCCGGCGCGGAGTATCCGTAGATCTGTGCATGGGCGTCATTCATATAGACAAACCTGCCGGATTCGTCCAGAAGCGCGAGTCCTTCCATGCTGTGGTCGACTGCGAACTCGAGTCGTCGGCGAGCCTGCTCCGCTTGTTTGCGTTCGGTGACGTCCAAGACGGTTCCGGCCATTTTCATGGGTCGGCCGTCACTGTCCCGAATGACCATCCCGCGACAGTGGACATGGCGAACTTCGCCGGTCGGACGGATGATGCGGCACTCGACGCTATAGGGTGTACGGCCGTCCAGCGCTGCGGCGACCGCGGCCAGGACCTGTGCCTTGTCGTCCGCGTGCAATGCATTGAGAAAGGTATCGTAGCAAGGAACGACGCCGCCCGGCTCGAAGCCGAAAATCCGGTACTATTCATTGGACCAACGTTCTTCCCCCGTCGTGATCTGCCATTCCCATGAACCGAGGTGCGCAAGGGTCTGGGCATCGTCCAGGGCCTGCTGTTTCTCCCGTACCTCTTGTTGCGCGCGCGTTTGCGCTTCCTCCAGCCTTTTCCGGTCCGAGATGTCGAGATGGATGCCGGCTGCTCGTAACGGGGCACCGGTGGCATCGCGTAAGAGCACTCGCCCGCTATCGAAGACCCATTGCCAGGCTCCGGATTTGGTCCGCAGACGATATTCATTGGAATAGAGGGGAGTCTCTCCACGGAGGTGTGCGGAGACGGCCTCCTTCATGGCTTGTTGATCGTCCGGATGCACCAGCTGATCCCACATGCGGATATGCGGATCGAGGTCCGCGAGGTGGTAACCGAGCATGGTCGCCCACTGCTCGTTGAAGGTCACTTGACCGGTTGGAATGTCCCAGTCCCATGTCCCGACGCCGGCACCCCTGACGATCATCTCGATCCGGTCCGCTTGCGTCTGTACCGTCTGTTCGTGGACCGTCAGGAGTTGTTCCAACTCCGCCATCCGCGCCTGCATGGGTGCGACAGCGGTCAGGTTTGTTTCGGCAGCGCCGGTATCGGGCAGAGCCGCCGTCGAGGCATTGAGCAGCGGGATCTGATTCGCATGGGGGGCGAGGGCGATCTGTGCGCAAAGCGCCAGGGGTTTGAAGAGTTGGGCGGTGCTCTCGGGAACGGCATCCTTGCTGAACAGGATGATCGAGAACAGTTCTCCGTCCGGCAGCGGCGCCCCGAATCCAAGAACCGAACGGACTCCGTACCTCCGCACGAACTCCTCCTGGACCGGGACGTAGGGGCTTCCTTCTGCCTGGAGGATGTGAAACACGTTGAACGTATGTTCCTGCGAGTCAAGGAGCAGGTTTTGTCGGGGCGTCGTGAGATGAGGAAGCGACCAACCTAACTGGTGAAAGAGTTGGCTGAACATGGGGAGTTGTTCGATGTCGTTGGGACAACTGAATGGAATGACCCGGAACCGGCTGGAGAGAGAGGGGTCGTTCCACCCCGGAACCGCGCCTGCGCTGGCCAGCAAGGTCAGGCAGGTGAGGGAAGGATCATCGGGCGTTTCCCCCAATCGCTCGATTGCCAATGACTGCAGATCCGGTGTGAGGCGATGGTAGGGGACGGTTTTGAAGAGTCGGACCAGGACGCAGGCCGGTTCGCCGGATCTGGGCATCGTGAAGGAGAAATAGAGATAGCGAACGAGGCGCTCGGCGACTTCTTCAAGGCTCTTGGCGCCGGCGCCGAGCCGGCGCAGGGCCGCGCCGCAGGCGGTCATATCCCTGAGATGGAACGATCGAAGTTGGTACATCGCGCAGACTCGTCCGGCGGAGGCGGAACAAGCCGGTCGGATACTCTGTCGGCGCGGGGTTGGAGGAACTTGAGCGGAACACTGCGGTGCCCGCGGTGAGGCCGCCCTCAGGACACATGTTTCAGATAGAAGGCCGCGGCTTGGGACCTCCTGGTGAGATGGAGTTTGGTATAGACATTGGCCAGATAATTTTTAATCGTCTTGTCGCTCAACCCGAGTTCGGCGGCGATTTCCTTGTTGGTCTTTCCCTGCGCGATGAGCGGGAGCAGCCGTTGTTCCTGGGGGGACAACAGGTGCAGACCCCGCTCCGGTTCTCGATCAGCAAGTTTCCGGAGGTAGGCAAAGGTGTGGCGGGTCACGGAAGGATCGAGGTATGACTGCCCCTTGGTAATGGTGCGTAGGGCGTGCAGGAGGGTGTCGGCGCCGGCCTCCTGCAGGACATACCCATGAGCGCCGGTCGCGACGGCGGACAACAAGATCGTGTCATTCAGGTTGTCGGCAAGAAACAACAGGCGGGTCGCCGGAAGATTCGCGAGGATGTCTTTGGCCGTTTCGATGCCCTTCCCGTCCTGTACCCGTAGGTCGAGAATGACGATGTCCGGTCTGAGTTGAAGGATGAGGGGCAGCGCCTCCATCCGCGAGGTCGCCTCTCCGACGACGGTGAAGTCTGCGACGGACTCCAGGAGTGTCCGTATGCCCACCCTCACGAGTTCCTGCGGGTTGACGATGAACACATGTGGCGTCTTGCTCTGTGGCATAGTCATGATCGGTTTCCAAATAAATGTGGATGGGTGACGATTGTTGCCTGTCTGCCTGTCTGCATCGACTGAGTCGGGAACTTTCGTAACGTTCGCACCGGAGACGGTCGATGTCTCGCTGCTCGAATGCGGGGATACGACCAGGCTTGCCGGACCTCCGGCCGCCGGCGGTTCTTGTGGATCGCCCGCTGCGGATCGGCCATCCACAAGCCGACCCGCCTGGGCGCAACGCCATTCGATACGCGTGGTGAGGTTTTTTTTGTTGCGCATAACGTCGCTCCTATGAGACTCCCGCCAGATGGGTCATGCCGAGTCCTTGCGTCGCGGCAAGCGGCGCGGTGGCCGCGAGGCCGACATCCACGCGCGACAGGGCCAGCACGATGTTCTTCCCGCCGAAACCGAAACTGTTGATCAGGGCCCGGTCGAGGTGGGTCGAGCGTCCCTGCCCGGAGACATAGTCGAGATCGCAGGTCGGATCCGGTGTCGTCAGGTTCAAGGTGGGCGGAATAAATTGATGCTCCATCGCCTTCGCGGTCCCGATGACCTGGAAGGCTCCGCTGGCGGCGAACGCATGGCCGAGCGCCGCCTTGAACGAACTGACCGGGACCCGGTAGGCGTGGGCCCCCAGGACCTGTTTCACGGTCTGTGTTTCGAGCGCGTCCAAATCTATGGTGCCGAGCCCGCAGGCATTGACGTAGTCCACCTCTTCAGGAAACCAGTGGGCCGTCGACAGGGCCAGTCGTGCCGCACGTTGTTGCTCCTGTCCGGTGGCGGCCGGCTTCACCATCGAGTGGGCGTCGCAGGTGAAGCCCCACCCTTCCAGTTCGGCATACATCTTGGCGCCGCGGGCGCGGGCATGGTCGTAGTCTTCCAGCACGAAGCAACCGGCGCCTTCGCCCAGCACCATGCCGCATCTGGTCTTGTCGAAGGGACGGGGAAGATCGCGAATCGCCCCCCGTTCATCCGGCGCCAGCGCACGGCCTGCGTCCATCGCGGCATAGACGCTCGGGTGGAGGGGCGCTTCCGTGCCGCCCGCCACGACGAGATGGGACTGGCCGGATTTGATCCATTCGTAGGCCCGTCCGATCGCATTGGCCGTGGAGGAGCACCCGATCGAATAGGTTTCGCAGGGGCCGTGCAGCCCCAACACGATGGCCACCTCCGACGAGATGGCGTTGGGAAAGGTCATGCCCATCGTAAAGGGGTTGACCCGTTCGTAGGCGGTGCGTCTCGCCGCGTCATGGAATTCGAAGGCTTCCTTCATCCCTCCGATCGAGGTGCCGATGCTGATGCCGATGGAGGCGCGATCTTGCCGCTCCAGATCGACGCCGGAATCGCGGGCGGCCATCATGGCGGAGGCCACGGCGAACTGGGTCGCACGTCCCATGCGACGCGCCTGCTTGCAATGCAGAAAATCTTCAGGGTCGAAATCCCGCACCTCCGCCGCGAGGCAGGCATGGAACGGTGAGGTATCGAAGGAGGTGACCGGCTTGACGGCGCTCTCACCTCGGCTCAATAGATGCCAAAACAGATCTACGTTACAACCGAGCGGGGAGACGACTCCCATTCCGGTGATGACGACTCGACGCGACATGGGTGGTTTCATGGTGTCCTCCTGTGTGTTCAAGAGAGGAAAAGTGTGTGTCGTCAATGAGCATGCCAGACATGCATGTGTTCGCGATGCGCCTCCGGTAAGGCGGACTCGGGATAGAACGTCGCGTAAAAGTCTTCATCCAGGTGATGGGTCTGACAGGCCACGATCGATTTGCAGGCATCCGCGTGCGCGGGGAAGCGCCCGTAGGTGTCGAGGACGTAGTCGGTGAAGGCGATGGTCGCGTCGATGGCGCGGTCGGAATGTTGCGGGACCTGTTGGGCCGTCCCAGGGTTCACCCAAGGCTGTTCGTTCGGCTTCCGATAGGTGCCGTTCGGTCCGAACTTGCCGGCAACGAGCCTGGTCACGGCTTCCTTCATCGAGGGGACGAACGGCGGTGTGGGGCCTTCCCACACCTGTGGGAGGCCGACCGGATTGGCCCGGAGCGGCTTGCCCGGCGGGACCACGAAGTGGAATCCCAAGCCGGGATAAATGTGAGGCTCCATGCCCAGGAGGTGACGGCCGCTGCCGACGCTCTGGATGCCGCCGCCCAGCCCCAAGGCTTGCTGCATCAGCACGAGATGCTCGCAGACGATGCCTTGTTCTTGAATCGCGGTTTCACAAATGGCGGCATCCAGCTCGCGCAGGCTGAACATCCGCCGCTTGGCCATGTCGTCGTGCAGATGCCCGCCCGCGCTCCTGCGGAACGCATCGAGGCCGCAGGCGGCGTTGCCGTTGTCCGTATCCACGATGAAGTAGCCGGTGTCCTCGCTGAACATCGTCAGGAGGAGGTTCAGATACAACAGCGCGATGTTGGTGACGGGCATGAACAGGGTGGTGCCGGGGCGATTCGTATACCACTGGTTGAACGGCAGCATGAAGGGGACGTCGCGCGGGATTTCCAGCCGGGACGACTGCAGTTGCACGACGTTCAGATCCCAGGGATGGTCGGGAGCCGCGGCCTCGGCGACGAAAAACACTCCGTCATCGTTGGTGTAAAACAGTTGGGTCGTGTGCGCGGCGCAGGGGCTTGGGACGGTACGGCTGCCGAAGTTCATCAGGGCGTTGCCCTGGCCTTCGCTTGAGCCGGGACGCCCGACGAATTGCATGTCGCCCAGGTTGCGGCCAGATTTGCCGATTGCCGCATAGATGAGATACCGTTCTTCTTCGCGGCTCAGGGGGACCGGTTCATGCCGGCTGGTGTATTGAAGCGGGCCGCCGGGCAGGGTCATGCCGAGGCCGAATCGTCTGGTCTTGCGTTGCTGCAGGAGGTCAAGCAGGGTGAAGGTGGCTTCCATCGTTGCAGGCTGTGCGGCAAGCTGCTTCATAGGATCCTCCGTCCCGGGGTGTGTAGGCCCGACAGGCCGACCCGGGTTTCTGAATGGCTATGGTTTCGGCACGTCACGCGAAGCATGACGTGGTGTAGGAGACTGTACGAGAGGTGTGCAGGGGCGTCACCTACCCATCGGGGTAGGCGGCTCTCTCTCCCCGGTCGGTCACTGTATGACGGGGGAGGAGAGCGATTCGGCATGCATCGACGGGTTAATCGTGATTGCTCGAGGCGGAAGGGGGACGATCGTCGCTCGGCGGAGAGGTTGCGACGATGCGATGCTGTTCGCCGGTTTGCCAGTAGGCAATGGCGCTCCATCGATTTTCGACGCCGATTTTCTGGAAGATGTTCTTCAGGTGAAATTTAATCGTGTTCAAACTGACCTTGAGGATGACGGAAATTTCCCAGTTCGTCTTGCCCGCGGCGACCCACCGGAGGATCTCCTCTTCTCGGTTGCTGAGCGTCGCTGCTTGCCTGGTCTGCCGCTGCGGTTCCCACGAGGAGCTACAACGCATATAACTCAGATGAAAGTGCGGCGCCAGGATGTCGAGCAGGAGGCGGAGCTTGTCGGTTTGTTTTGCATCGAAGTTACTGAAGGCGAAGTAGGAGCAGGAGCCGTTCGCACCCCGTACGCCGGCGGAGAGGCAGGTTTTGATGCCGAAATCGAGTTTCAGCGAGGTGATGGCCTTGGGCTCGTCACAACTTGGTTGATCCGCACTCGATGTGACGGTTTGTCCCGACGTGAGCAATCGGTGCACGGCAGGGTCCACCGCCAACCCTTGGCCCATGTAGAGTTGGCAGAATTCCCGTGGATAGGTGGAATGGCCGAGCGACGGATCGACCGTGCGAAGGAGATTGACGGCTCCGCATCCGGAAAATTCGTAGGGCACGACCCGCTGCACGGATGAAACCAGTTTCCAGACTCCGTCGGTTCGGTGGAGGGAGCGTGCTTCATACATGATTTCCCCGAGCCGCTGGAACTCCTTCGAAGAAAACTCAGGTCGATTCATGTCGCTTCCTCCCGATGAGCGGGCACCTTCGCCACAGGGAACATGTCAAGACATGAAGGTTTACCGGTTCGCACGTGGTCCATGCTCGGGCAGCCATGACTAGAGAACCGGTGGATTGTACCGCCCGGTGACGGGCCGTATCTAGGGTCATTCAACCCTAGTATAGAGTGCCTAGGGTGTGAACCGCAATGGAAGAGGGATTCCGGTCGGGACGGTGAGAATGACGGTGCCGGTGGCCCGGTCGCCGCCCTGCTACCGCTGAATTTTCAACGTGGGGCCGAGGGTGAGCCACTTGGTGGGGCCGAGGGCGGCCATGTGCGGGAGGTGAGCGACATACCAGAACACGACGTCCTGTTCCTGAACGCCCTGATTGTCTTCATCATAGCCGAGCTGGCCGCGTGCTCCGAACGACCATGGGACGTCCTCGTCTGGGTTGGCGCGGCGAATCGCCACATCGTGGTCGGCAAACCGGTCGCGTTCCCCGTCGTCTTTGAGGGGCGCGTAGCCGTCACCGGGGAGGACCCAGACGCCGTGTCCGGTCGACTGGTCCCGCACGAACCAGCTTCGGTGCGTGGCGGGGCTTTTGACGTCGTTGCGTTCATTCACATATTTTTTCCAGCCTGGTCCCCAGCCCCTGTCCGGTCCCCCGTCGTCGTGCAGGAAGACCTGGTCCATCCCGTTGCCGTTGATGTCGAAATCGAATCGCCAGTAGGGATGGTGTACGTGGTCGGTGTTGCAGGAGAGGCCGCGGCTCTGGATGACCGGCCGCATTTCTCCGTCCTCAGACAGATGCCAGGCCTGATAGATATGGTATTCGCCGATTCTGGCGTAGATCCCCAGTTCGAGCCACTTCATCCCGTTCAGGCCGGCACTCTCGATACAGACCTTGTGGTCGCCGCAGTTCACGATCGGAACCAGATCCTGCCAGCGCAGCCGGTCTTGAAAGGGCCCACAGCGCCCGCTGTCGGCACGGGACCCGAACCAGGTGAAGGGATTCCACCAACGGCGTTCCTTGACGTATTTCACGCGCACGACCGGCATGCTGGCCTTGGCCAGGACCTGTTCCCCCCCGTAGGTGACATTGCGAAGGGCAAGGCCGGTGTTGTCCTTGACTTCGTAATCGAAACTCCAGGGCCCCCAATCGATGTGTTCCGATGTGGTGTCCGCCAGGCCTGGGAGCGGCAAGGCGAGGGTGCAACAGAGCAGCAAGGCAGCCATTGCAGGGCGTGTCATCCGCGATCCTTTCATCTATCTATCGAGGCGGTTCATCCCCCGCGTCCAACACGCGGTCTTCCGTGAGGTCCACCGTGGCCCAGTATTTGGGGCCGCCGTCCTGACCTTGGGAAAAGGTAATCCAGATCACTCGGTGCTCGTACCCAGGATCGTTCCTGAAAAACCCGCGATCAGGCTGCATCAGGAGTCCATGGCCTTGCAGGCCCTGTACCTTGCCGGCGAGACGTCCGTCGGCCCGGGCCAGTTCGATGCCTCGTTGAACGTCCTGCGGACCTTCGGGAGGCAGGTAGCCGTCGATCCGCGAGGCCTGCATCACGGCGCCGTCTTTCATGCGCACGTCGACCGCGACGTTGTTGCTATAGCTGAAATAGGTGAGTTTGGTGAATCGCGCCTGGGTCCGACAGCAGCCGAACGACACTTTGCCGTCCGGCGCCATGCGGTCCGCATCGATGAAGCCCCAACGGGCGCCCAAGAGCTGGGAGACTCTGGGATCGGCCTCGGCTGTTTTCCGCAAGGCGGCAATGTCGGACTCCGAGAGCATTGCAGCCTGGTTCGGTGACCGCGTGACCGCCGCATCGACCACGGCCCCCGCCATCTTGGGCTTGATGTATCCGACGGACTCGTCTGCCGTGAAGGTCAGGGGATGCCTGGCCGGGATCTGCGCGGGCAGGACTTTTTTCGGGACGGCGGTTTCCGGATCTTCCGGTCCGAAGGGACCACGGGAAGAGGCATCGAGACTGCAGCCGGAACCGGCGATGAACAACAGCAGGGTCACGTAGGTCCACATTGCGAATCTGGCTCCCATGCTTGTTACGCGACCGCCAACTTGCTGGCCACGCCCAGGGCCAATCTGGAAATCTGGGCCGCCGCCTTGATGACGGCGGCGCGTTTCTTCCGCGATTCGGCGTCCAGAATGGCCTTTGTCAGGAGATCTTTGTAGGTGGCGATTTCATCGGCTTCGAACGGGACGATCTGGGCCACCGTTTCATTGTTGAAGGTGTTGGCCAGTTGCAGATACAGGTTGGAAATTTCCGCCGCGTAGATGCCCCGGCGCAGCGGGTCGTTCTTATAGGTTTCAAACTTCTTCCGCAAGGCCGCGACCGCTTCAAGCAGTGCCTTTTGGCGAACCTTCGTTTCATCCTGCTTCCCGACTGCGAAGGCGACGGTCCCCAGCTGATCGACCAGCAGTTGCGCCTCATCCCTGGCATGGTCCACCTGGTCAGCCAGCTGCTCGATGTCGGTGTTGGCGCTTTCGGCCGTCTCCATCAGTTGTTTGATGAGGCTATCGTTGTCTTGGAGGAAGGTGACCACTCCTTGGATGCTGGCGTTCATGGATGCCTCCGTTACTGTCCGTCGTCTTTCTTCAGCCGGTCGAGCAGGTCCACCAGGTCGGCGGTGAAGGTGTGGGCGCGTTCCAAGGCGCCGATGCGCAGGATGCGTGCGCCGACGACTTCCTCCAGCGCGTCATTGACCGTCCGCGAATGGTTCAAGATCCCCATGATCTGTTCGGATCGGCCGGGCGCTTGATCCAGGATCGAGGCCACAAATTCAGGATCGACGGAGGCCAAGGCCGATTGGTTGGCGAAGCGCTTGACTTGAGCATGGAGCGTGCCCATCCGTTTCCAGGAATCGTTGAGCGCATTGGCCTGGTCCCGCAGACCGCAGAAATCCTCTTCGAATTGGTCCCAGACCGCCTTCTCAAGTCCCTGCATGTCTGCCATGTAGATTTGGCTCACGAGGTAGGCCGCCGCATAGGCGGCGTCTCCCTTCTTGTTCGTCACATTCCGAAACGAGGCCAGGACGAAGCGGTGTTTGGTTTCCTGGATCTGGAGCGACTTGAAGCTTTCATGCAGCCAGCTGCGGGCCTGCTCAAGGGCCTTGATCCGGGCTTCGGTCTCTTTTTGGAATAGATCGATGTTGGTTTGCGCCGCATCGATTTTGGTGCCTTCCAGCTGAATGAGGTCGCGGACAGACCGGCTGTGGATCGAATGGCATCCCACGGCCGTCAGGAGAACCGTGACGAGGGACAATAGAGACAGGCTTCGTCGGACCATGGAGGGCTCCTTCTTCTCACTGCCGGTTCGGCCGTTCATCGGCGCACCGCGCGAAGGGCATCGGCAAGCGCCTGAGTGTCGTTGCGGCTCAGGGTCACGTCGATATCCAGGTACTGTTTGATGACGGCATTGATTCGGCGGAGCGCCTCGACATTGTTGCGGTACCGGTCGAACGCGGTGAGATCGACCGCCGAAGGCGCCTTCGAATCGGCGGCGACTCGTTGTTCGACCTGCGTGATCAACTCGGGGAGTTTCTGGATGAGGTTGCTCATGTCGCCGGAACCGGCCATGAAGACTGCTTGTCCGTTCGGGTCCTTGCGTTCCGGGAGTCCCTTGAGGCGCATGTCATTGATCACGGCAATGATCTCAGGACCCAGCAGCTCTGCATCGTCTTTGGTGAGGTCGGCGTCCGGGACATCGTTGCGTCTGGGATTGGTGGTCGCCCATTGCAACGCGAGGTCCAGTTTGAGCCTGGTTTGGACGTACCGATACCACTGCAGATGGCGAGTGGTGATATGGCTCACTAACTCTCGATACTGCTGCATGAGCTGTTCGTTCTCGGCATAGGCCTGGTCCTTCGCCACGAGCGCCTGTTTGATTTCCGGCGGGGTAGTGCAGGCGGCGAGCGATGCAACGATCGACAGGCTCAGGATGCGCAACATCCTCATCGGGATTGCCTCCCAGTGATGGTCTTGGGTCAGATAGTCTGTAGCCATAGGCAAGCTACGTACCCGGCGAGAATCGGCGCGAAGCTGCAAGGGATGGGATCTCGGAATCCCCATTCTGCAAGAGAAAACAGCGCGCTGGTTCAGAATCGACACAATATTGACGGTCCTATGGACCGTACCCATTCAGATACGGGTGTATCGAAGCCAATACAGTCAGGATGAGGTCACTGGTTGCGGTCTTGCGGTCTATGGAGCGTGATGGGGGTAAGGGCGTTTCGCAGGGCGATGATGATGGACTGGTCGAGGCCGGCCGACTTGAGTTGTTCATCGCCGGCGGCGGCGATGGCTTGGAGACTGCCGAATTGTTTCAAGAGTCGTTTCCGACGAATCTCACCGATGCCGGGGACCTGGTCTAGTTGCGATGACAGGAGGGCCTTGCCTCTCAGATTTCGGTGATAGGTCACGGCAAACCGGTGGGCTTCGTCTCGAATGCGCTGGACGAGGTGGGTGGCCGGCGAGGTCGGCCGCAGCAGGATAGGATTTTTTCTGCCCGGCAGGAAAATCCGTTCCTCTTTCTCACCACGGGCTTTGGCCAGGCCCATGATCGGGATCCGGTCCTGTCCGACCTGCTTGAGGCCCTCGAGCGCGGCGCTCAACTGGCCCAACCCGCCGTCGATGAGAATCAGGTCCGGGCGGGCGAGGTCTTCGGCGGCGCCGTAACGTCGCATCACGGCCTCCTGCATGCTGGCGAAGTCGTTGGCGCCCTCCACGGTTTGAATCCGGAATTTGCGATAGTCGGATTTCTTGGCCTGTCCGTCTTCCCAGACTACCAACGAGGCGACAGACTGATTGCCCATGATGTTTGAGATGTCGAATCCTTCGATGCGGCGCGGTGGCTTGTCGAGGCGAAGCAATCGTTTCAGCTCCGCCGTGGCCTGTCGATCCAAGGCTTCATTCCGGAGATGGTCGGCGATCGCGGCTCCGGCATTTTCTTCTGCGAGCAGGACCAATTGATGTTTCGCGCCTCGCTCGGGGGCCATGAGGCGCACGGTCTCGCCCCGTTTTTCGCTCAGCCACTGTTCGATCAGTTGCGCGTCGTCGAGAGCGGTCGGCACCAGGAGTTCCTTGGGCGGCTGCCCTTCCTTGTTGTAGAACTGTTCGATGGCGGAGCGGACCAATTCCTCATCGCCGTTGTCGGCACCCTGGGGCCAGAAAAAATCCTTGCGGCCGATCAACAGGCCGCCGCGCACGAACAACAGTTGGAGGTCTGCCGCGGTTCCCTGCCGGGCCAGGCCGATCACATCCTGATCGGTGGCGGTGACCTGCGTGATGCGCTGTTTCTCCAGCGTACGTTCGACCTTGAAGAGTCGGTCCCGCAACCGGGCCGCCTCCTCGAATTCCTCCCGCTCCGCCGCCTGCTCCATGGCCTGTCGCAGGCTGTCCAGCAGTTCCCGGTCTCGTCCCTCGAGAAACTGGCGGACCTGTTTCACGATCAGGTGATAATCGTCGCGGGACTGGTTGCCGATGCAGGGCGCCATGCAGCGCTTGATTTCGAATTCGATGCAGGCGCGCTCGGCCTTGCCGTCGATGTCGATTTCGCAGGTGGCAAGCGGAAAGACCTTCCGGATGACCTTCAGCGTTTCGCGCAACGCGCCGGCCGGCGTGTAGGGGCCATAGTAGAGTGCGCCGTCTTTCTGCACGCGGCGGACGATAGAGAGCCGCGGAAAGTTTTCCTTGATGGGCAAGCGGAGGTATGGGTACTGCTTGTCGTCGCGCAGGACCACGTTGAAACGCGGGCGATGGCGCTTGATCAGGTTGCTTTCGAGGATCAGCGCTTCCAGCTCGGAGCGGGTGACGATGGTTTCGAGGTCGGCGACCTCGTTAACGAGCAGGCTGGTTTTCGGGGTCTGGTCGCTGCCCTTCTGGAAATAGGAGCGGACCCGATCCGCCAGCACAGCGGCCTTGCCGACGTAGAGAATCTCCTTCCTCTCGTTCTTAAACAGGTAGCAGCCTGGTTGCTCCGGCAGGTGGTCGAGTTTGGATTGGAGGAGATCAGGAGATGTGGCCATAAAGCAATCAGCTGTCGGCTTTCAGCTATTGGGATGTGCAATCGGATAATTCTAACGGTCGGTGCAAATTCTCCGCAACCTTGCGTGGAGGCTGACTGCTGATCACTGTTGGCTTCTTAGCGAAGTCCTCGCACAAACGACGGGCTGAGTGCGCCGCGCGCCACCTCCGCTACCGGCCCCTTCATGGTCAGGTTGAAATCGGCGGCGACGTCGATGTTGAGAGTGCCCCCCGGCATCTTGACCGTGACCGGGCTCTTGACGAGCCCGAGCCGGACGGCGGCACTGGCGGCGGCGCAGGACGATGACCCTGAGGCCTGCGTTTCACCGGCTCCTCGCTCCCAAATCAGAATGAAGATGTCCTTCGGGCCGGTCGGCACGGCGAGTTGGACGTTGGTGCGTTTGGGAAACAACGAGTGATTCTCCAAGGCGGGCCCCAGCGTCAGCAGGTCCTCACGGCTCCAGGTTTCGCCTGCCTGCTTGAACAACACGCAATGGGGATTGCCGACGCTGACACCGGTGAATTGCAGCGACCGTCCCGCCGCCTCGATCGGAGCCCGGATCAATTCATCTACTGCTAGGCTGCAGGGAAGGGCTGCCGGTTGAAAGGTGGCCCGTCCCATCTCGACCGTTGCAGCCGCTGCATCACCATGGCGATCGATGTGCAGCGTGATGGAGACCAGGCCGCCCTTGGTCTCGACGGTGAATTGTTTTTTTTTGGTTTTACCGACGGCATGGAGGTAGCGGGCGAAGATGCGCAATCCATTGCCGGATTTTTCTGCCTCGCTCCCGTCGGGATTGAAGATGCGCAGGCCGAAGTCGGCTTTCTTCGATGGGACCAGCGCGAGGATGCCGTCACTGCCCAGACCCCAGTGGCGGTCGCAGATGCCTCGGATTTTTCCGGCGGTGAGCTTGAAGGTCAACTCCGTGGGGTCCATGACCAGATAGTCGTTGCCGAGTCCGTGGCCGCGGAAGAAACCGTTCTTCATTCCTGTCCTCCTTTTCGTCGCGCGTCGTTCGTGAAACGTGAAGCGCGGGAACAATACTTGGACGGATCCGAATTCGTCAATGGGTTCACATGCACGGACAATCGGTGAGGGGAACGATCAAGCCTGCGGATCACTCGCGTGCGAAAGACGAGCGACCTGTCCTAGACGAGTGCTGTGCCTGGCGGGCGTTCGATGAGTTCCACTTCGTAGCCGTCCGGCGCGTCGATGAAGATGAAGCGGCTGCCGGAGGAGGTGCGCGTGGGGCCGTCGGTGATGGGGATGCCGTCGGCCTTGAGGGCGTCGATGGTTTGGTCGAGGTTCTCGACTTCAAAGGCGAGGTGGACCAAATCTTCCTGCACCGTAACCGGGCCGCTGGCGGGAAAGCTGCAGAGTTCGATGAGTTCTTCGCTGTTCGGCACCTTCAGAAAGGCCAGGTGGGACCCGCGCGGGGACACCTTCCGTTCCATCACCTCCAGCCCCAACACCTCCTGGTAGAACCGGATGGTTTGATCCATGTCGCTGACCCGCATGCGGGTGTGGAGGAGCTTCTTCACGCGCATAGATTTTCTCCTATTGCCCCGTTCTCGCCGGGCCGGTCGTTTTTCGCAGCAGGATCTCGGCATAGCCGGGAATGAGAAAATTCGGCATGGGGCCGATTTCCCTGTAGCCTTGCTTGCGGTAGAAGGCGCGTGCCCCGTCATTAAAATCCGACACGCAGGCGAACAGGTTTTTGGCCCGCGCAAACGTGAGCGACTCGACATGGGACAGCAACCGGCTGCCGAGGCCCCGGCCAGTTGCGGAAGGGGCGATCCCGAGTAATTCCAGATAGTCGCCGAACAAAAACTTCCGTCTCAGGATGGCGATGCCCAGCACGGCTCCGCCGATCTCCAGGACGAACGTGTCCCGTCCCGCAGGAACCGGCGAAAAGATCCGGTCCCAATCGCCGGCGGTGAAACCGAGCCGTTTCCAGGGGTCGGAGTCGGTCAGGATCTGCACCACGGAGTCACGATCCTCCGGCTGCATCTCGCGAATTATGGTTTGGGGGTGGCCATCGGTTGGTTGCATTGCAAGAGATCCGAGACCGTGAGGGGAATCAGTCCTTTGGTCTGTAACAGGGAGCCGGCCAAGGTTTCGGTCACTTCGCGGGTATGTTTTCCTTTCCCGTTCGCATGCAGCACGATCACGCTGCCCGGCTTGATCCGTTTCTGGACGCGCGCCACGATGGCCTCCGCGCTGAGCGTCGGGTCCGGATCACCGGATACGATGCTCCATAAGATGAATCGCAGGCCCAGCGCTTTCACGGCTTCCACCGTCTGGTCGTTGTATTCTCCATAGGGCGGTCGAAACAGGGTCGCCTGGCGACCGTACTTGGCCTTGAGCAGCCGCACCGGCCCCATGATTTCCTGTTGCTGCTCCTCACGCTCCTGCATCGGGAGGTGGGCATGGACCTCGCCGTGGGTTCCGATCTCGAAAAAGGGAACGGCCAGCAACCTCTTCACCTCGGCACCGTGCCGGACCATCCACCGGCCGGACATGAAAAAGGTGGCTGGAACCTTGTTCGCAATGAGGAATTCGATCAGCTCCGTATCGAATCCCGAGGCCGTACGCACCGGACAGAGGTCGTAGGTCAGGGCCACTGCGGGACAGGAGGGCGGACCGGCCTTGATGACCTGCGCCTGCGCCGGATGGGTATGAACGGCGAGCGCCACCGCGCAGACCACGGACAAACCGAACCGCAACGTCTTCCATCGCATAGGGAGGAGTATACCTGACGGCACGACGCGGCGATAGTTGACGCTCAATCAAGGGGGCTGCTACGGTGAAACGATGCAGGGTCCGGACTGGCAAATCGGTCGCATGTTCGGTATTCCCATCCGCGTGCATGCCTCGTGGCTCTTCGTCTTTTTCTTCGTGACCTGGTCCCTCGCGACGGGGTACCTGCCCGACATGCTTCCAGGTCTGTCGGAGCCGCGATACTGGGCGATGGGAGGGGTGGCGGCGCTCCTCTTGTTTGGGTCCGTGCTATTACACGAGCTTGGTCACTCCCTGGTCGCATTGCGTTATCGCATTCCGATCGGCCAGATCACGCTCTTCATCTTCGGCGGTGTGGCGCAGATGAGGAAGGAGCCGCCGCATCCTCGGGCGGAATTCTTGATCGCCATTGCCGGTCCGATCGTCAGCTTTCTTCTTGCTGGGTTCTGTTTAGGTCTGGTGGCTCTGTTGGAGTCGCTGCCTGATGGGACATCCGTGCGTGGGTTGACGGCGCTGGGCATGTTGCTGGGGATGGTCAACACCCAGCTGGGCCTGTTCAATCTGTTGCCGGGGTTTCCGTTGGACGGCGGTCGAGCCTTGCGGGCCGGACTCTGGGCCTGGAACAAGGATTTTTACCGCGCGACCAGCCAGGCGGCCCTGGTCGGACTGCTGTTCGGACTCAGCTTCGGTCTCTTCGGGGCCTTCCTCCTGGTCGGCGCCCTCACCGGCACGTTGTCGAGCGCCTTGGCGAGCAGCGGGGGCTGGATCGTCCTGCTGGGGGCCTTCTTGTTTGCCGCCGCGCGCGGGAGCCGGAAGCAGGCGGCCATCCGTTCCTCGCTGGTTTCGGTACCGGTCCGTGACCTCATGGTCAAGAACGTCGTGGCCCTCTCTCCGGACCTCACGCTGGAAGAAGCCGTCAATCAATATTTCCTCCCCTACGGGTATGGAGGGTTCCCGGTGGTGCAAGACGACCGTCTAGTGGGTGTCGTGACCGTGCGCGATGTGCAGACGGTTCAGAACTCCCTTTGGGCGTACCGGCGCGTGGCCGATATCATGCAGGCTTCCGGCGACGAGATGGTCGTGTCGCCGGATGTGTCCGCGATGCAGGCGTTGGAGCAGATGATTGCGCTCGGCGCGGAACGGTTGGTCGTCGTGCAGGACGGGCACCTACTGGGGTTGGTGACGCGGGCTTCCCTCGGACACTTCATTGAGCAACGGCATCCCTCCGGCATGGGCCGTCCCTCGTAACGACTTCGGCCACCGGCGAGACAGGAACGACAAACGGTGCCTGGGGGATCAGTCTTCCGCCCTGGCCATGGAGAGGTTTTGGACGATGGCCACCCGGACGAGGTGCACGACGAGGAGGAATCCGTAGACGACGCAGAAGAAGTTGAACGCCACCCGATAAAAATCGACCAGCAGGATAGGCAGGCAGAGCGCAAAGATGAGGCTGGCCATCAGCGTGACCAACGTCAGTCTGCGACAGAACTCATAGGAGGGCTCTCGCCCGATCAGTTTCAGCGCGTTGGCGTAGCGGGTCGCCCGCTGGAGACGGCATTTGTGAAGTTCGGATGCTCCTGCTCCCCAACGGTGCAGTGCGATGTAGCCGAGGGCGATGGCCAGCCAAGGTGCAGCCCACAGGGGCCAGTAGGACGAGCCGGCGTAGGGTTCGGACAGCACGAGGGTGGCGAAGGAAGGGGCATAGAGGAGCCCCAATACCAGCGGCAAGACTCGTTCATCGCCGGGACGTTGGCCGTCCGGGCCGCCATGGATGAGTTCGCGTTCGAACAGCGGATAGCCATACTTGAGGATGACGAGCGCAATGGCGGCGCTGAAGGTCTTGTCCGGAATATACCGGATGCAGTTCTGAAACCAATTCACGATCGTCCAGCCGAGACTTTCCCCCCACGTGAGACCGACGAATGATTCCAGGTAGAGGCGGACGGCGTCCTCCCACTGCGCGACCGTGAGGCTGAGTGTCGCGGCGACTTCAGGGTTGAGCGCGAAGATTGATTGCTCGCCCAGCGCTGCCTGCACCAGGGTACCCGGTACGCTCATCACCACTGCGCCCAAGACTCCGAACGAGAAGAGGAACCAGACATGGGTCACGAGCTGGTTGCGGCCGGTGCGGAGATATTTTCGGAAGCCGCTTTGTCGGGCCATCAGACCCCAAAAGAATCCGCCGGCCATGTTGACGAGCGACCAGGGAAAGATCACGACGTCGGCCCCGGCCTCCGGGTAGAGGAGCCAGTTGACGACCGAATTCGACAGGAGGGCGGTGATGGCTCCCCACCAGGGACCCAACAGAAATGCCGTCAAGGCAGTGCCGGTCATATCGAGAAAGAGAATGCTGTGCAGATGTCGGCTGAGGGTGAGACCGAGGTAGTTCAGCAAGACACCGGCCGCCATGATGACGCCCGTTTCATAGAGCAACAGGTAGGAGGATTTGTGAAACACCTTGGCGTCGAACAGATCGGCAGCCGGCGTCTTTGATCCGGGAGCACGATCAGGCACCGCGGCCGGCTGCTTGTCTTTCGAGGGTCCGAGGCGTTCATGCAGGTTCAGCATCTTCTCCAGGATGGAGAGCACCGCGGCCAGGAAGCCGGCGAGCGTGCCGCCTAACATGAGGAGGTCCCTGTCGAACCCGTCGGACATGGTGAGGAGTCGGTCCCCTGTCGGTTGATTGGAACGTCTCCACAATTCTATCCAGGAAGGAGCGAAGGCGCGAGAAAAAGCCGCGAACGAGACAGGTGTGTAGAGGCCTTCGCGAACGATGCCTGCTAGTGCGGGAGATCGGCCGCCGGTTGAGCCTGTGAGGGAGACAGGGACTGGACCTCGTGGGTCACGACCGCTCCCAGCAGGACGAGCGCCGCTGAATAATAGACCCAGAGCAACAGCAGCACCACTTCGAGCAACGATCCATACAGTTGTGTGTACAGGGCGGCCCCTTCCAGGTAAGTGACGAACAGGGCCTTCGCGGCAATCCACAACAGGCTGAACAGGGCTCCGCCGATAGTCGCTTCCCGCCAGGTAGGCCGTTGGTGGGGCAGGAATCGATAGAGACAGGTGACGGACACGAAGGCGAGCAGGAAGGGGAGCGAATAGGTGAGGAGGAAATCATGGGCGGTGATCGCCACGAGATTCAGCCCCCACAGGCGCGGCGCATAGGTCGTGAGCAGCTCGATCGCCTGGGTGGCGACGAAGGAGATGAGCGTCAGAAAGCCCAGCATCCAGATCAAGGCAATGGCCACGAGGGTTGAAATCAGCGGATGCCGCTTGGCCGCCGTGCCGAACACGGTGTTCATCGCATAGTCCAATTCGTAGAACACCAGGGCGCTGAACCAGCCGAATGCAAGAAAGACCACCCATCGCACCTCCTCCTGTTCCGCCACCCGGCGAATATCTTTGGCGAGGCGTTCCCCCATGCTGGGGAGAAATCCTTTGAGGAATCCCAGCAAGAATTGATAGCCGATGACATCCTGACTGACGATGAAGCTGATGCCGTACAGCAACAGGAACACCATGGGGAAGAGGGAGAGCAGGGAGTAGAAGGCCAGCGAGGCGGCCAGGCTCGGGCAACCGCGCCGGCGGAACGTGTCGAACACGCTGGAGAGAAAAGACCATCCGGTCATGCAAACTCGCGTCGTTCAGGGTCACGATGGCGCGACACAACGGCCTGCTATGGTACGGACCATTGTGGACGGCCGATCGGCGCGTCGCGTGAAAGAAGGTGCCGTTGTAAAAGACGCTGCAGACAGCGGCTATTTCAGCAACGGCGCGGCCTGGGTGGCCAGAGACCACAGGCCGTTGGGGAACAGGCCCAACAGCACGACGCCGGCGAGGGCGCAGGCGAGGACGAGCGAGAGGGCCGGAGACGTTTCGAGCCGTGATTGGGATGCGACAGGGCCGTCGGCATCGCGCATGTACATGACCATCACGACGCGCAGGTAGTAGAAGGCGGAAATGGCGGCAAAGATGACGGCCACGACGGCCAGCCATGTCATTCCCGCGTTCACGGCGGCCATGAAGACATAGAACTTGCCGATGAAGCCTGCAGTGGGAGGAATCCCGGCCAGCGACACCAGAAACATCAACATGAACCCGGCCGCCAGCGGCTCGCGCTTCGCCAGACCCGCAAAATCGTCGATGGCGTCGCTCTCCTGTCCTTCCTTGCGCAACATGCCCACGAGGGCGAACGCGCCGAGCGTCATGAACGAATAGATGGCGATATAGAGCAACACGCTTGCGAGACCGGTCGAGGCTGCCGCGCCTGTTTGCCTGCCCGCCACCACGACTCCGATCAGGGCATAGCCGGCATGGGCGATGCTGGAGTAGGCCAACATGCGCTTGATGTCGGTCTGGACGATTGCGACCAGGTTGCCCAAGGCGAGGGTCACCAGGCAGATGAGGGTAAAGAGGATCGACCAATCGGCGCTCACCCCGCCCAAGCCTTCCACGAACACCCGGAGAAAGGCACCGAAGCTGGCGGCCTTCGAGGCGACGGCCATGAAGGCGGTCACGGAGGTCGGCGCGCCTTGATAGACGTCCGGGGTCCACATGTGAAACGGCACGACGGCCAGTTTGAATCCGAACCCGACCACCAGCAACATCAACGCGAGGGGCAGGAGGGGGCTTCCGGTTCCCTGCGCGGCGATGGCCTCCGCGATCATGGACAGGCGCGTGCTGCCGGCCAATCCATACAGCAGCGAAATGCCATACAGCAAAATCCCGGAGGAGAAGGCCCCCAGTACGAAGTACTTGGCCGAGGCCTCCAGTGAACGGGCGTCGGTCCGTTTCAAGCCGGCCATCACGTAGAGGGATAGGGACATGAGTTCGGTGCCGAGGTAGATGGTGAGCAGGTCGGCGCCGGAGACCATGACCATCATGCCGGCCAGCGACAACAGGACGAAACCGTAGTATTCCCCGATGTTGAGCCGCTCGGCCTTGAGGTAGGCCAAAGACAGCAGCACCGTCAGCCCGGTCACGATGTACAGAAGCAGTTTCCAGAAGCTGGCGTAGGCATCGATCACGACCATGCCGCTGAAGATCGACAGGCGATCTGTCATTTGAGAAGAGGTCAGGCCCAGGCAAATGGCCAGGGCGCTCAACGTCAGCCAGGCGAGGAGGTCCTTCTTCGAAGCCGGGAGAATCGGATCCAATACCAGGATGAGACAGGCCGCGCCGATGACGACGAGTTCCGGAAGGATTGCAAGGAGGTCTTGCAAAGGAATGGTCATCGCGCCGCCGCCCGTTCAGAAGATGGGTTGGAGAGCGACCTAGCGATCGCCGTAGCCGGCTCTGCGCGAGGCGTCGGATGGGACTCTGTTGCAATCACCGGCGTCTTCGGTCCTGCCAGCAGTTGCGCCACACTGGCGTGCATACGGGTCAGCAGAGGGTTTGGGAAAATACCGATTACGAACACCAGCACGACCAGCGGAACCAGCGTGGCCGTTTCACGGGCATTGAGGTCCAGCAGATGCGCGCGATACTTGGGCGAGGGCACACCGAAGAGCATGCGTTGCGTGAGCCAGAGCATATAGGCGGCAGCCAGGATGATCACAAACGTAGCCAAGGTGGTGGCGAATTTGCTCCAGAGGAACGTGCCGGCCAACACCATGAATTCTCCGACGAAACCGTTGGTGCCGGGAAGTCCCAAGGACGAGAGGGCAAAAATCATAAAGAAAAGGGCATAGCGGGGCATCGGCCCTGCCAGTCCGGTATTGTCGATGATTTGCCGGCTGTGGGTCCGCTCATACATGATCCCTATACACAAGAACAGGCCGCCGGTGGTGATCCCATGATTGATCATTTGCATCACCGCTCCTTCGATCCCTTGAGTATTCAGGATGAAGATGCCCAGCGTGACGAAGCCCATGTGGCTGACACTGGAGTAGGCGATGAGCTTCTTGATGTCCGTCTGGGCCAGCGCCATATAGGCCCCATAAAGAATAGCCACGATCGACAGCACGACCATCGGCTTGGTGAACGTCGCGGTGGCGTCCGGCAGCATCGGCAAGGTGAAGCGGAGGAAGCCGTAGGTGCCCATTTTCAACAACAGGCTGGCAAGGATCACGCTGCCGGCCGTCGGAGCTTCCACGTGGGCGTCGGGCAACCAGGTATGGAACGGGAACATCGGGACTTTGACGGCAAAGGCTGCGAAGAAGGCGAGGAACAGCCAGATTTGGAATGACGCACTGTACGTTCCATGGCTCAGCGCGAGGATGTCGAAGGTATGCCCGCCGTGGAAATAGAGGGCGAGGATCGCGACGAGGAGCAACAGGCTGCCGGCCAGAGTATAGAGGAAAAATTTGATCGCCGCGTATAAACGGTTTGGGCCGCCCCAGACGCCGATGAGCAGATACATCGGGATCAGCATGGCTTCCCAGAACACGTAGAACAGTACGAAGTCCAGGGCGACGAAGACTCCCAGCATCGCCGTTTCCATGACCAGCAGCATAGCCATGAAGGTCTGGACCCTGGTGGTAATCGACGTCCAGGACACCATGACACAAAGCGGCATCAGCAGCGTCGTCAACAGGAGAAGGGGGAAACTGATGCCGTCGAGGCCGAGGCTGTATTGTATCGGCGGAGAAATGATCCAGGAGGCCCGTTCCACGAACTGCATCTCCGCGGTCGATGGGTCGAAGAGCCACCAGAGCGGCAGCGAGCAGAGAAAGGTCGCTACGGTGAAGCCGAGCGCCAGCCAGCGGGCCGACTCAACCTTGACCAGGAGGCAGAGGAGGGCTCCGAGCAGTGGGAGAAAGACGATCAGCGTCAGCCAGGGAAACGTCGTCACGAAGCCTCACCCAAAGTAAACAGTAAAAAGGCAAAAGGTTCAGAGCTGCTAGAGCAGCAAATACACCGTCAGAATCACCACGGCGCCCAGCGTCATGCCGAGGGCGTAATGTTGCGTTTGCCCGCTCTGTGTCAGGCGGATGAACCAGCCTCCCCAGGCCACGGCGCGCGCCACCCCGTTGACGGCCCCATCGATGATCGACACATCGACATGTTTCCAGAGGTCGTTCGCGGCCGCGATGGTCGGGCGGACGAATGCGCGGTCGTAGGCCTCATCGACATACCACTTGTGGAACGACAGTTCGTAGGCCGCCCGCCACTGGTGCGCGAGTCGGTCCGGCAAACCGGGATTCAAGACATAGAGATAATAGGCGGCGCCGATTCCGGCGAGCCCCATCAAGGTGGCGAAGGCCATGATGCCGTAGGCGGCGGACCCTTCATGGTGCGTGGCCCCACCTTCGCCGTGGAAGACCGGCTCCAAAAACGTCGGGATGCCCAGGTACCCGGCGACGATGCTGAGGACCGCGAGGACCATGAGCGGAGCCGTCATCGTGGTCGAGGGTTCATGGACATGGCCTGCATGGTGCGGATCGACGCGGGATGGCCCCCAGAAGGTCACGAAGACGAGGCGGAAACTGTAAAACGCCGTCAGTCCCGCCGTGAGCAATCCGCAGATCGCCAGGGTTTGTCCTAAGGGACCGGCGGACCAGGAAGACAGGAGGATGTCGTCCTTGCTGAAAAACCCGGCGGTGAGCGGGAAGCCGGCGAGCGCCAGGGACCCCACCACAAATGTCCAATAGGTAACCGGGAGTGAATTTTTAAGTCCGCCCATGCGGCGCATGTCCTGTTCATGGTGCAAGGCAATGATGACCGAGCCGCAGCCCAGGAACAGCAGCGCCTTGAATGCGCCATGGGTCAGCAGGTGGTAGATACCGGCGCTGTAGGCGCCCAGGCCGCAGGCCATCACCATGTAGCCCAGCTGGCTCATGGTCGAATAGGCCACCACTCGTTTGATATCGGTCTGGGTCAGGGCGATGGTCGCACCCAGCATCATCGTGAGGGCGCCCACGAGGGCGACGACCGTCATGGCCGTCGGCGAGAGGTTATAGAGCGGCGCGAATCGCGCCACCATGAAGACGCCCGCCGTCACCATAGTGGCGGCATGAATCAATGCGGAAATCGGCGTCGGTCCTTCCATGGCATCTGGGAGCCAGACGTGGAGAGGGACCTGCGCGGATTTGCCCACCGCGCCAATAAAAAGCAAGAGGCAGATCACCGTCATCACCGAGAGGTCCCATGTCCCACCGAAGGGCCCGAGGACATTCATGGTCTCGGGCGCCAGGTCCTGGGCTTGCGCAAACACCGTAACATAATCGAGCGATCCGAAGGAGTACCACACAAGGAACAGTCCGAGGAGGAAACCGAAGTCGCCGATCCGGTTGACGAGAAACGCTTTCGTCGCGGCGGAGCAGGGGCTCGGCCGCTCATACCAATGGCCGATCAGGAGGTAGGAGCAGAGTCCCACCGCCTCCCAGAAGACGAACAGTTGCAGCAGGTTGTCCGCCATCACCAGCATCAACATGGAGAAGGTGAAGAGGGCGATATAGGCAAAGAAGCGGGCGTACCCCGGCTCTCCATGCATGTACCCGATCGTGTAGATGTGTACCAACGTGCTGACGGTGGTGACGAGCACCAGCATGACGGCGGTGAGCCGGTCGATGGAAATGGCGATGTGGATGTCCAGGTTCCCCGAGGTCAGCCAGGTGTATAGGGGCACGTTCACGGAATGGCCCGTGGCCACGTCGTAGAGGGCCAGCAGGGAGAGCACGAAGGAGCCCACCATGGCCGGCACCGCCACGAGGTGCGCCCGGTCCTTGATCCACTGTTCGCCGATGCCGACGACCAGAAAGGAGAACAGCGGAAGGAATGGAATCAACGCATAGAGCATGGCGAAAACGTCGGCCTACCGTTTCAACAGGTTGAGTTCATCGACGTAGATCGTCGAGTTCGCCCGGTGGAGGGCGATGATGATTGCCAGGCCCACGGCGACTTCAGCCGCCGCGACGGTCAGGGCGAAAAAGACGAACACCTGTCCCGCTACATGGTGAAAATATTCCGAGAAGGCCACGAAGTTGATGTTCGTGGCGTTCAGCATCAGTTCGACCGACAGCAAGATCACGATGATGTTGCGCCGGATCAACACCCCGACCACCCCCGTAAGGAACACGAACCCGCTCAGGATCAAGTAGTAGGACAGGGGAACGGTCATGTGTCACCGGACCCTTCGAAGATATCTTTCTTCGCCAGGATGATCGCGCCGATCATCGCCACCAAGAGAATCAGGGAGGCGACCTCGAAGGGGAAGAGATAGGTCGAATAGAGCACTTCTCCGATGGTCTCGGTATTGCCGGCAGAGGTGACGGGATCAGCCGCGACCGCGGGAGCGGAGGCCGATCGAGACTGGATGAGGAGCAGGATCACTTCCGTCAACAGCATCACGCCGAGCAATCCCGCCACCGGGAGCTGGTTGTGGTACCGCTCTTCGGCCTTCACATTCAGCAGCATGACCACGAACAGATACAAGACCAGGATGGCTCCGGCGTAGACGACGATCTGGACCGCAGCCAGAAACTCTGCGTGCAGCGTGACGTAGAGCCCCGCCACATGAAAAAACATGATCAACAGGGCCAGCGCGCTGTAGACCGGGTTCCGCAAGGCCACCACCAGCAGGGAGGTCGTTGCGATGATGCCGGCGAAATAGAAGAAAAAAATGTGATCCATAGGTCCGTCAATCGTTCCGGAAACGGCCGCACCGTTCCGCAGTCCGGTATCCCGGGGTGCCGACATGGTCGTTCGACACCCCGCTAGTTCTCCTTTGGCGGGAGATGTTTGAAAGCGACGTTGAAAAACGCCACGTTCGGATGCTGCAGCTCGAGGCGTTTTTCCCGGACGGGAAAGGAGCGGTCGCCGATGGCGAGCAGCTGCTGTTTGTTGAGGTGGAGTTGGCGTTTGTCGTAGACGGACCATTCGAACTCGCGCGTCATCGCGAGCGCATCCACGGGACAGGCGTCCACGCAGAGGCCGCAGAAGAGGCAGCGTGTCATGTCCATATAGTATTCCTTGGAGTAGCGCTTCGTCGGTTCTCCCGGGACTTCGGCGCTGACGACCCTGATCACCCGCGAGGGGCAGGCGGCTTCGCAGAGATCGCAGCCGACGCATTTCTCCGTCCCGTCGTCGTAGCGCAGCAACGCCAGCATGCCGCGATAATTGTCCGGCAGCAGCCGCTTCTCATGCGGGTATTGGAGGGTGATCGGTTTGTAGTTGAGCAGGTGCTTGAGCGTGGCCTTCATGCCCACGAGGAGTTCGTAGAAGGTCAAGGTCTTCAGCCAGTCGCCGAGAGACTGCCTGCGTTTGGGTTCTGTCGAGGGGGCGACGCTCATGGCACTCCGTTACCGCGGGAAGAAATAGGCGGCGATGGATGTCAGCACAATGTTGCCCAGGGCGATCGGAAGCATGACCTTCCACCCGAACCGCATCAACTGATCGTACCGTAGCCGTGGCAAGGTGGCCCGCAGCCAGAAGAACAGGAACAGGAAGAAGTAGACCTTGGCGGCAAACCACACCACGTTTTCCACCCACGCGATATTCTCCATGCCGATGTGCCCCAGAAGGGTGCCGGGGTAGGGGGCGTTCCATCCGCCGAGAAACAGCGCCGCCGCGACGCAGGACACCAGAATCATGTTGGCGTATTCCGCGATGAAGAAGAAGGCGAATCTCATGCCGCTGTATTCGGTGAAGAAGCCTGCGACGAGTTCGCTCTCGGCTTCCGGAAGGTCGAAGGGGACGCGGTTGGTTTCGGCCACCGACGAAATGACATAGACCACGAAGGCGAAGATCTGCGGGAACGGCATGGCCAGGACGTACCAATTCCAAAACCAGCCGGACTGTGCTTCCGTGATCTTGACGAGGCTCAACGAGCCGGACAGCAGGATCACGCCCACGATCGCGAGTCCGACGTTCAACTCATAACTGATCACCTGCGCGGCGGAGCGGAGCCCGCCGAGGAGGGAATACTTGCTGTTGGAGGCCCAGCCGCCCAGGATGATCCCATAGGCGCCGATGGAGGCGAAGGCCAGGATATAGAGGATGCCGATGTTGATGTCGCTGATCACGAACGGCTTGATCTGCATGCCGAACAATTCGATGGTATTGTTGGGACCGAAGGGGATCACCGCAAACCCGATCATCGCCGGCACCAGGGCCAGGATCGGTGCGAGGCTGAACAGGAACCTGTTGGCGCCGGCAGGGACGATGTCTTCCTTGAAGAACAATTTCAGTCCGTCGGCGATCGGTTGCAACACGCCGTAGGGGCCGACTTCCATCGGGCCCATGCGGTCCTGCATCCAGCCGAGGACCTTCCGTTCGGCGAGGGTGAGGACCATCACGGTCAACATCACGACCCCCATTACCGCGGCGATTTGGGCCAACGACACCGCCAGTCGCAATCCGATTTCCATAACGACAATACTCCTCGTCCCGTCTTACGAGACCTTCGCGAGGGACACCTGCGCGAGCTTAAAATAGGGGATTTGAGTCTGGGGATCAATCGTCCAGTCGGCGAGCTGTTTGGCCTCGCCGTCGAAATGTTCGGGAAACCATACGACACCGGCCGGCACCCGCGCGCGTATCTTCACCGTCGTGGTCACGGATCCGCGTGAGTTGGATATGCGAACCTGCCCGCCCTCCGTCAGTCCCAGCCTGTTCGCGTCCGCCGGGTTGATCGACAGGAACCCTTCCTGCTGCAATTGGAGCAGTCCCTTGGAACGGGTCGAGAACTTCCCGGAATGGAACAGCGTTTGGACGAACAGCATCGTGAAGGTGTTGTCGCCGGTAGGCGGAGCAGGGGTGAGGCCGTAGCGTGCCGCCAGATCCGCCGAAAAACCTTCCATCAGATAGTGGTGCAACCTGGCCTTGTCCACTTTCGGCTGAGTCGGCGTCGGTCCCAGCAGGCCATAACCGGGAATGACGCTCCGGAGCTCTTTCAGGATTTCCCGCGCCTCTCCATATTCGAGGGGTGAGCCCATCAGGACCGAAAGGGCCGAAAACATTTCCCAGTCGGGACGGCTGTCACCCACAGGGTCGATCGCCTGTCGGACTGCTTGGACATGGCCTTCGGAATTCGTGAAGGTGCCGTTCTTTTCCATATAGGAGCAGGCGGGGAGCACGACATGGGCCATCGCCGCGGTTTCCGTGAGAAACAACTCCTGACAGACGAGCAGGTCCAATTTCGCCAAGGCTTCTTTGGCCTGGGCTGCGGCCGGCAGGGTGCCGACCGGGTCTTCTCCGACGACAAACAGCGCCTTGAGGGTTCCCCTGTCGGCAGCGGCAAGCATCTGAGTCAGAGAGGCACCGGGCGCGCGCGGCAATTCTTCCCGCCATACCATTGCGATACGTTCGCGGGCGGCCAGGTCGCCGAGGGTAGCAGGGCCTGGGAAAAATTCCGCCACGGCGCCCATTTCAACGGCGCCTTGATCGTTGTTTTCTTCGGCCAGCGGAGCGACTCCGCAGCCAGGCCTGTCGAGTTTGCCGAGCAGGATCAGCAAATCCAGGAGATTCGTGACCGTGCCCTGTCCGCGGGGATGCCGCAGCACGCCGTTTCCGACCAGGATGACCAATCGCTTCGCCGCTGCCATTGTCTGCGCGGCCTCGTTCCACTGTGCTCGGGTCTGGCCTGTGGCTGCTTCCAAGCCTTCCCAGGCGATGCCCTGCAGGGCCTCGGTGAGGCGCTGCACGAATGCCGGGGCCTGTTGGGCGACGGTGGCATCGACCAGGTTCTGTTCGATGACGGCCTTGATCAATCCGGTGATGCTGTTCCCGAATTGCGTGGGATGAGTCGGGAAATGCTGCGTGGCCAGGTTGACGATATTGCTCAAGGTGTCGATGGCCGGCTGCAGGGTTTCCACCGTGACCAGCCGGGCCTGCCGTTTCTTGACTGCTTCCTTGACCTTGAGTCCGGTGATCGGGCTGGTTTCGGTAATGTTGGTGCCGACCAGGAGCAGGGTATCGGCGGCGACGATGTCCTCGAATGCGATGGTCCAGCGGTGGGTGCCTTGGACCCGGCGCAGGGCCTGCACGCCGTTCAGGTGGCCGTACCGTGCGCTGCTGTCGACCTGGTTGGTCCCGATCACCTGCCGCATGAATTTTTGGAACACATACAGATCTTCGTTCGTGCAGCGGGAGGTGATCAGCCCTCCGATGGCATCCGCACCGTGAGCCAGCTTCAGGCGGGTGACCTGTTCGGCGACATATTCCAAGGCATCTTCCCAGGTGGCCTCGGTCAGTTTGCCGTCACGCCGGATCAGAGGATGTGTGAGGCGGTCGGGATGGCTGGTGGCATGGAAGCCGAAGAAGCCACGGGCGCAGAGATCGCCGTTGTTGCGTCCGGCCCCATGTGCGGAGTTGACCTCGATGAGCTCGTTGCCCTTGGTTTGTATGGTGATCCGGCAACCGTCGCCGCAGAAGGTGCAGATCGTGTCGGCCCGCTTGAGCATCCAGGGGCGGTATTCGTACATGGACAGCCGGCTCGTGATGGCGCCGACCGGGCAAATCTGCACGCAGCCGCCGCAGAATTCGCAGTCGAGCTGATGCGGGCCGAAGTGTTTGATCTCGGTCATGGTGCCGCGGCCGACGGGGGCCAGCGCCTTGACGTCCATGATTTCGTCGCAATAACGGACGCAGCGGAGGCACTGCACGCAGCGGTTCATCTGCGTTTCAATGAGCGGGCTGAAGTATTCTTTCTGGAAGATGCGTTTGGTTTCCGCGAAGCGGCTGGTCGTCGGCGTATATTGATGCGAGAAATCCTGGAGGTCGCATTTGCCGCCCTGGTCGCAAACGGGACAATCGAGCGGATGGTTGGCCAGGATGAATTCCAGGACCGACTTGTGGGCGTCATCCACCACGGTGGTGGCGGTCCGCACGACCATGCCTTCGGCCACCGGCGTGCTGCAGGCGGTCTGGAGCTTCGGCATCTTCTCGACTTCGACGAGACACATCCGGCAGTTGGCGTCCGGCTTCAGCTTCGGGTGGTAGCAGAAATGCGGAATCATCACGCCGACGCGCCGGGCCGCTTCGATCACGAGCGTCCCCTTGGGAACCGCGATCGTGGTGCCGTCGATGGTGAGGCGAACTGTTTCTGTCGTTGGATCAGGCATAATGTCCGTCGTTCGTCGCTTGTGAAGCGTGAAGTGTCGCGAGTGATGTGGAGTGTCCGCCTTTCTCCGATGACGAGATACGATTCACGAGGTACGTCACTGTTTCGTTCCCACCGGTTCCGGCCTGATCAAGTTCGCCGCCTCTGCCGCATGGATATAGGTGACGTACTCGTGCCGCCAATGTTTGAGCGTGCTCATGATCGGGGAGACCTCGGCGTCTCCGAACGCGCAGACCGTGCGTCCCGCAATGTTTTTACACAGGTCGGTCAGGGTTTCAAGGTCGGCCATCTGTCCGCGCTTGTTGACGATCCGGCGCATGGTCTGCACGAGCCAGGAGCTGCCCTCCCGGCAGGGACTGCACTTGCCGCAGGACTCATGGTAGAAAAACTCCATCAGGCGCAACGCGGCCCACACCATGTCGGTGCCCTCTTCCATCACCGTCACGCCGCCCGATCCCAACATGGATCCGGCCTGCGCCACCGATTCGAAATCCAACTTGACATCCAGGTGATCGGGAGTCAGGAAGGGGGCGGACGCTCCGCCGGGAATGAAGGCTTTGAGTTTCTTATCCGAGCGCATGCCGCCGGCCTGGTCGTAGATGAGTTCGCGGAAGGTGATGCCCATCGGCACTTCGTAATTGCCGGGCTTCGCCACATGGCCGCTCACGCAAAAGACCCTGGTGCCGGTGCTCTTGGGCGGTGAGCCGATCGCCGCAAACCATTCGGCGCCGCGAATCATGATATGCGGCAGATTGGCCAGGGTCTCGACGTTGTTCACCACGGTCGGTTTATTGTAAAGCCCATGTGTCGCCGGGAACGGCGGCTTGACGCGCGGGAGGCCGCGTTTGCCTTCGAGCGATTCCAACAGCGCCGTTTCTTCACCGCAAATATAGGCACCGGCTCCTCGATGGACCCAGACATCGATCGTGGTACCGCTGCCCAGAATATTCTTGCCGACATAGCCTGCCGCACGGGCCTCTCCGATCGCCTGTTCGAGGATCTTGGCGCCGAGGACGAATTCCCCACGAATATAAATGTAGGAGCTGGCGGCGCCGATGGCGTAACAGGCGATCAGGATCCCTTCGATCAATTGATGCGGATCGCGCTCGATCAGCTGGCGATCCTTGAAGGTGCCAGGCTCGCTTTCATCGGCATTGCAGCAGAGGTAGCGAGGGCCCTGATAGTCTTTGGGCAGAAACCCCCATTTGACTCCCGTCGGGAAACCGGCACCGCCGCGCCCGCGCAAGCCCGACTTCATGACCGTCGCGGTCACATCCGCGGGGCTGACCTTGCCCAGCACCTTCCGCAGGGCCTGGTAGCCGCCTGTGCGCTCATAATCCGCCAGCGAACCCGTATAGCCGGGTTGCAGCATGTTCTTCAGAAGAATCGGCTCGTACGTCGGCATAATTTCAGTTCGTAAGGCGTGAGGCGTGAAACGTTAGGCGAAGTACACGCTCTTGTATCACCTTACCCTTTACCCCTCACGCTTTACGGCGCCCGCCGGTTCCGGCCACATGAAGGGGCCGGTTTTCAAAGAGCAGGAACCGGTGTGACGTAAATCCGCCAGGATGCGATCGACCTTGTCCTCGGTCAGCCGCTCATAATAGTCGTCGTTGATCTGCATCATCGGGCCGGTCCCGCAGGCGGCCAGACATTCCACCGTGCTCAAGGTGAAGAGCCTGTCCGGGGTCGTCTCGCCCGGCTTGATGCCGAGTTTCTTGCCGATCCAGCCGATGAGGGTGTCCGAGCCGACGAGCGCACACATCAGCGACTTGCAAACCTGAATGTGGAACTTCCCCACCGGCTTCAGGTTCAACATCGTATAGAACGTGGCCGTCTCATACACCTGCGGCGGAGTCAGCTTCAAGATTCCGGCGATTTCCTGCATGGCCGATTCGGTGATGTAGCCCTCCTCTCGCTGCGCGAGGTACAGCAAGGGCAGCAGCGCCGACCGCTTCACGGGATAGCGGCTTAGAATATCGTCGATTTCAGCCTTGTGCGTTTCTTTCAGCATGGTTCTCTTACCCGTGCATACATACCAAGATGAGGAGTGAACCATGGTATTCCAACGTGCGCGCGTCCAAGATCCCAGCCTCGCCACTTCTGAGGACCGCAGGGTTCGCGGTGCCTCTAACTGCGCGCATCGATCGAGCACATTCTGATCGTGCGCGATCTGCGAGGTGCGCGACGCGACGAATAAGGAGCGTCATGTCTGCGCACGCCGGCAAGATGGTGAGCCGGCCGTGTCTTGATATCACCGGGCTCACGACCTTCATCTATCACATTCTCCCATCACGATGTCGTACGTTCCGAAGATCGTGATGATGTCCGAGATCAAGTAGCCGCGGGCCATGTGGTCGAACGCACCCATGTGAATGAACGAGGGGGCGCGGATCTTCAGCCTGTAGGGCCGCGGGCTGCCGTCGCTGACGATGAAGAATCCGAGCTCGCCCTTGGGGGCTTCCGTGCCGCAATAGGTTTCTCCCTTCGGCGGCTTGAACCCCTGCGTGAAAATGATGAAGTGGTGAATCAGGCTCTCCATGTCGCGCATGACCTTGGCCTTGGGCGGCGGAATCACCTGCGGCACATCCGCCATGATCGGCCCCTCCGGCATCTGGTCGAGACATTGCGCGATGATGCGCGCGCTCTGCCGCATTTCTTCCATGCGCACCCAGTAGCGATCGTAGGTGTCGCCCTGTTTGCCGACGGGCACCTCCCACTCGATTTTGTCGTAGGCCCCATAGGGTTCGTACTTGCGCACATCGTAGTTGACGCCGGATCCTCGCAGCGTCGGGCCGGTCAATCCGAAATTGATCGCGTCTTCTGCGGAAATCACCGCCACGTTTCTCGTGCGCCCCACCCAAATCCGGTTGGACAGGAGCAGTTGGTCGTACTCGCTGACCTTCTCGGGAAACGTCTTGAGAAATGTCTTCAGCCGGGCCGCCAGGTCGGGGGTGAAGTCGCTGTCCACGCCGCCGATGCGGTAGTAGTTCAAGGTGAGGCGCGCGCCGCACAGCTTCTCGAACATGTCCAATAACACTTCTCGCTCGCGAAAGGTCCAGAAGAAGACCGTCATGGCCCCGATGTCGAGCGCCTGTGTGCCCAGCCAGAACAAGTGGCCGATGATCCTTTGCATCTCGGCGACGATGGTACGGACATATTCCGCCCGCTCCGGCACCGTGATGTCCAGGAGTTTTTCCACCGCCCGCACGTAGGCGTAGTTGTTTGCCATGGCGCAGACATAGTCGAGCCGATCCGTGTGCGGAATGACCTGCATATAGTGGAGGCCTTCCGCCAGTTTCTCGACGCCGCGGTGCAGATAGCCCAGGTCCGGGGTCGCCTTCACGATCCGTTCGCCGTCCAATTCCAACACCACCCGGAGCACACCGTGGGTGCTGGGATGCTGCGGGCCCATGTTCAACAGCAATTCTTCGCGCCGGCGTGTACCGTTTCTGCTTTCTGGGGCGACGAAGGCTTGCCGCTCACTGTCGGCGACTTCCCCTTCCGTTTGCTCTACCGGCGCTTCGTCCAGCCGCGGAATAAAGGGGAAGGAACTGCGCCAGCCCCGTCCTTCGGTCGGAAAATCTTTTCGCAGCGGATAGCCTTCCTCGTAGTCTTCCGGCAACAGAATGCGTCGAAGGTCGGGATGGCCCACGAAAGTGATGCCCATCAGGTCGTACACCTCGCGCTCCATGAACTCGGCGCCCTTCCAGATGCCGGTGACCGAAGCGATTTCCGGCGCATCTTCCGTGACGCGCGCTTTCAGCCTGATGCGTCGGCGATGCGGCAACGAGAGCAGCTGATAGACCACCTCGAATCGTTCCGGATCATCAGGATAATCCACGGAACAGATGTCGGTGATATGGTCGAACGACGCCTCCGGCGTATCGTGCAGCCAGCGCGCGACCTCGACGATGCGGGCGGCGGCCACGCGGGCGGTCACCTCGTTGCGGGCCGCATCCACTTCTACAGCGCGGATGGCGTCCGGGAATGTCGTCATCAGTCGTTCAAGCAGCGGTTGCATCTCTAGAAGAAAGTACGAGTGAGTGATTGCGGCATTGAGTCAAGTTGCCTTACGCCAGAGGCATTTCAGTGATGAAATGACCCGATGATTCAATGGGCACATGGTTTACTTCACGAACACTTTTTCGCGCTGGATCTTTTCCTGCAGTTTCAACAGGCCATCGATCAGGGCTTCCGGACGCGGCGGGCAGCCGGGAATGTACACGTCGACCGGGACGATCTGGTCCACTCCCTGGACCACGGCGTAACTGTTGTAATGGTTGCCGGAGGTGGCGCAGGACCCCATGGAGATGACGTAGCGTGGCTCCGCCATCTGGTCGTAAATGCGGCGGATGACGGGGGCCATCTTGCGCGTGACCGTGCCGGCCACGATCATCAGGTCCGATTGGCGCGGCGAGGCGCGGAACACGCCGGCACCGAACCGGTCGATGTCATAGCGCGAAGACACGCTCGCGATCATCTCGATGGCGCAACAGGCCAATCCGAACGTCATGGGCCACAAAGAAGACTTGCGCGCCCACCCGACGAAGGCGTCGAGATTCGTCGTCATGATGTTGGCATCCAGCTGGCGCTCTAAAAAACTCATATCCTCCTCACTCCCCTAGGTCCTCTAGCGAGAAGGAGGATGAGTGATCGAGCCGGCTCCAACTGCGCGCGTCGAACGAGGGCCTTCCGAGGCCGCGCGTTCCGCGAGGTGCGCGACGCGAAGCATAATGAGCGTCACGGTTGCGCACGCCGGCGAGACGGTGAGCCGGCCGTGTCCTGGAGGCGGCTCGGTCGCTCATCACACATCCCATCCTCAGTCCCATTCGAGTGCCCCTTTTTTCCACGCATACCAGAATCCGACGACCAGGACGCCGATGAACACGACCATCTCCACCAACCCTACCAGCCCCAGCTTCTTGAACGCCACGGCCCAGGGAAACATGAACACGATTTCGATGTCGAAGATTACGAACAGCATCGCGATGATGTAATAGCGAATCGGAAACTGCACCCGGGCATCCGAAAACAGGGGGCTGCCGCTCTCGTAGGGCGCGAGCTTGGCACGATAGGGCCGGCTCGGCCGGACGATGCGCCCGACCAGGAGTTGGACCGCGCCGAAGGCGAACGCGATCACGATAAAAATCAGGATCGGGATGTAATTCAGCGGAGCCGCTTCACTACCCATGTGATACCCGTGAAGCGTGAAGCGTGAAGCGTGAAGCGCCGGTCACCACAGTGCTCATCATTCCTCGTCGTGGCCTTGTTACGCGGCCGATTGAGTCGCCAAAATCGATCCGAAGAACGGTTGGAACTTCAGCCCATCCAATTCCGGCTTCGGCATGCCCTTGTGCTGCACCAGGACTTTGAACGTGCGCCCCATGCCGTCCGGCCGCAGCAGATGAATCGCGGCATAAAATTCCGGTGACTCCGGCTGGAGCGACTCCAGCATCTGCTCCGCACCCAGGCCGATCAAAAAACTCATTTGATTCGTAAATCCGGTCACGTCCAGCCCGGCCTGTTGGCCCGCCTGCGCCAGGGCCGTGAAGTCCACATGGGCGGTCATGTCCTGCTCACCCACCCGGTCGTAGGCATCCTCAGACGTGGTCTGGTGGTAGTAACAGAGGAACGTGCCGTTTTTACGGTCCGGCCCATAGAGATCCTCGGACGTATGGCCGTAGTCGATCGTCAGGACGGTGCCGCCCGCCATGGCCTGCGCGACCTGTTGCATCCAGCCGATCGCAGCGAGATTGATTTCCGTGCGATAGCCGTCGGGCAGGGTAATGCCGCCATCCCGTAAATAGCTCGCCAATTCCATGGAGAGGGGACGATAGACCTCGCTGAATCGATCCTCACGAACATCGACATAAATTTCTTGCGGCTTGCCGTCGATGACCGCGATGCGATGAACCGGAAAGGCATCCACCAGCTCATTGGAAAAGAAGAGGCCGGTGACGCTGTCCGGCGGCAGGTCCTCCAGGCGGTCGAGCCAGGCTACACGGCCGGGTTGTTCGATCCAGGGTGCCAGGTTCTTTTGCTGGAGCATGCGCATCGAGGCACTGCGCTCGATCAAGAGGTAGCGGAGACGGTCACCGAGGTCGGCGGGAGCATTTCGGCAGGTCGCGAGGAAATCCCGAGCCAGCAGGCCCTTGCCCGCGCCCATTTCAACCACCGTGAAGGGATCCGGATGTCCGAGGAGCACATCGAGTTGCTGCGCCTGTCTCGCCAATGCCTGGCCCAGAATCGGATGGACGTCTGAACTGGTATAGAAGTCGCCCGACCACCCGATGCGTTCCTGGGCGGGATCGACCGGGCGCACGTAGTAGCCGAATTGCGGGTGATAGAGAGCCAGCTCCATGAAACGGGCAAACGAAATCGGACCTGTCGCCGCAATCTCGCGCTTGATCTCCGCCAGAAGTTGTGGATGTCCGCTGCTCAAAGTGACACCACCCTTGTCGGTAGTCGAGGCTCATTTTGCGTGCCGCCGCAAGAAACCGCTCTCCTACCGGATTCTTTAGGGAAAAGAGGGGGTTAGATTAGCCGCTGGCCTGGAGGCAAGTCAAGGTGAAAACGGGGCAATGGTGCGGGTCCTGTCATGGCGAACAGCCCCACCGTGCTCGCTCCACCCATCCCCCCAGCGGGGCCCTTACGCTGCGCGCGGCGGGGCGACCCGTTCGCCCGCCACCCGCACCATTCCCCCTGGCAGGGAGTTGTGGGAATGAAGTGCAAGCGGTCGCTTTCCATTGCGTGTGGCTGGACACTCAGTCTGATGGTTCCTCAGCAGTCACCCTGTCCGAGAAATATTTTATGGCGGCGGTCGTCGTGCAGGCGAATAGCAACACCCACGAGGCTCTCTCATTTTTTCTCATCAAGATGGGATGGGCTGGCCTGGTGGCTCGAGTGGCGGAAGCGGGTCGTCTTTTTCTCTTCCAAGGGGATCAGGCAGGCGTGTTTCTGCGGATCGCGGAGGTTCGAATACCGTACGTGCTGAACAGCGGCGGCCGCGTAAGCGGATGGCGAGGACTGTTTGAAGATTCGTTTTGCGAGGCAGCGAACGAATCAAGTTCCACAGCCAAGCCGCTGAAAGCATAGTACGGTCGAACCGAAATGTTTCAGCAGAAACTGTCTGCCGATCCCATCGTCACGCCCCATGGCATTTCTTGTATTTCTTGCCGCTGCCGCAGGGGCAGGGATCGTTGCGGCCGACCTTGTCGGCCGGGCGGTGGGCGCTTTGCAATGCCGGTTCGTCGCTGCGATTGAGCACCAGGCGAGGCGGTGGCGGCGGGGCTTGAACCGGCGGCGGCTGCTCGCCCCTGACGGCCTGCACGCGGAACATCCGCTCCAGCACATCCGATTTGATGCGGTCCATCATGGTGGAGAACATGTCGAAGCCTTCGCGCTTGTATTCGATCAACGGATCTTTTTGTCCGTAACCGCGCAGGCCGATCCCGTCGCGCAGGTGATCCATGCCCAACAGGTGATCTTTCCAATGGTGGTCGATCACTTGGAGGAGCAGCATCTTTTCCAGATACCGCATCAACTCTGAGCCGAGTTCCTGCTCTTTGTGGTCATAGGCCAGGCGAACCTGCTGGTGGATCTCCTCGATCAGGGCATCCCGGCCGACGTCCTTGAAGTGCTCGGCCACGCTGCCGCGGCCTCGGGTGATGTCCAGGGCGAATTGACCCTGCAGCGCTTCGCCGAGACCGTCGTAGTCCCATTCTTCCTGGTACTGGTCGGCCGGACAGTAGGTGTCCACGAAGGCCTGCACCACGTCCTTCATCATGTCGTGGATATCCTGCTGGATATGTTCCCCGGCCAGCACGGCGTGGCGGTGCTGGTAGATCACCTCCCGCTGTTTGTTCATCACGTCGTCATATTCGAGGAGTTGTTTGCGGATTTCGAAGTTGTGCGCCTCGACCTTTTTCTGTGCGTTGGCGATGGCGCGTGTGACCATGCCGTGCTCGATCGGCACGCCTTCTTCCATGCCCAGCTTGAGCATCAACTGCGAGACACGCTCGGAGGCGAAGATGCGCATCAGGTCGTCTTCGAGCGACAGGTAGAAGCGTGAGGAGCCGGGATCGCCTTGACGGCCTGCGCGGCCACGAAGCTGGTTGTCGATGCGGCGGCTCTCGTGCCGCTCGGTGCCGAGGATATGCAGTCCGCCCAATGCCACGACCTCTTGCTTATCCTTTTCGCAATCGGCCTTGATCTCCTCGAAGATCTCCAGCTTGCGGGCGTCCGTCAGGGTTTCGTCCTGGTAGAGGATCCGTTTGAACAGGAAGTCGGCATTGCCGCCCAGGAGAATGTCCGTGCCGCGGCCCGCCATGTTGGTGGCGATGGTGACCGCGCCCTTACGACCGGCTTGTGCGATGATCTCCGCTTCCTTTTCGTGAAATTTGGCATTGAGGACGTTGTGCTTGATGCCGTGGCGGCTCAAATATCCCGCCAGCCGCTCGGACTTTTCGATGGAGATCGTGCCGACCAGCACCGGCTGACCGCGTTCATGACATTCCTTGATCTCTTCGACGATCGCGGTGAACTTTTCCTTTTCCGTGCGGAAGACCACGTCCGCATAGTCCTTGCGGATCATGGCCCGGTTGGTCGGGACGACGTTCACGTCCAGATTGTAGATCTTGGCGAATTCCCCGGCTTCCGTATCGGCCGTGCCGGTCATGCCGGCGAGCTTCTTGTACATGCGGAAATAGTTCTGGAAGGTCACGGAGGCCAACGTCTGGTTCTCGTTGGCGATTTTCACGCCTTCCTTGGCTTCCACGGCCTGGTGCAATCCGTCGCTCCAGCGGCGGCCAGGCATCAACCGGCCGGTAAACTCGTCGACGATGATGACCTCGCCGTCCTTCACCACATAGTCCACGTCGCGCTTGTAGAGGGCATAGGCCTGCAGCGCCTTCACGACGTGGTGTACGAGATCCATGTGTTGGAGGTCGTAGAGGTTCTCGACCCCGAGCAGTTTTTCCACACGGATGTTGCCCTCTTCCGTGAGCGAGGCGGTTTTGGTCTTTTCCTCGATCGTATAGTCCTGTTCCGGCTTGAGCTGCGGGATGATCGCGTTGATGCGGTAATACAGATCCGTGGTTTGGTCGGTCGGTCCGGAGATGATCAAGGGCGTCCGTGCTTCATCGATCAGGATGCTGTCGACTTCGTCCACGATGGCGAAGTTCAACGGGCGCTGGACGCATTGACTCAGGTCGCTGACGATCAGGTTGTCGCGAAGGTAATCGAAGCCGTACTCGTTGTTGGTGCCGTAGGTGATGTCGGCACGATAGGCTTCCTGCCTGCTGCAGGGCCTCAGATGTTGCAGGCGCTTGTCGGCCGCTTCATAGGTCGGATCGTAGAGAAAGGAGGCGTCGTGCTGAATGACTCCCACGGAGAGGCCGAGCGCGCTGTAGAGTTGCGCCATCCATTGCGCGTCCCGTTTGGCCAGGTAATCGTTGACCGTGACGAGATGGGCCCCTTTCCCTTCCAGTGCATTCAAATAGAGTGGAAGGGTGGCGACCAGGGTCTTGCCCTCGCCGGTTTTCATTTCGGCGATCCGGCCCTTGTTCAGAATCATGCCGCCGATCAACTGCACGTCGAAATGCCGCATGTTCAGCCGGCGTCGGGACATTTCCCGACAGACCGCGAAGGCCTCGGGCAGAATGTCGTCCAGCGTCTCTCCTGCCTCGAGGCGTTTCTTGAAGTCCTGCGTCTTGTCGGCCAGCGCCTGGTCCGACAGGGGCGTGAGGCTCGATTCGAGTCCGTTGATCCGCTCGACGATCGGGCGCAAGGCCTTGATCTCGCGGTCGTTTTTGCTTCCGAATAGGATGTTCAGTACTTGCGTCAGCATGCGGGCGCACCTTTATTCTCGCAGGCGAGGCTCGAAAGGGGAGCATCGGCTCGGCGGCGGAGTATACAGGAATTCACAAGGGAATCCTACCGAAACAGCGGTGGTTGTCTCAACTGGTTCGCGGTGAAGGTCGCACGGTCGTCGCCGTCGTTGCTTTCGGATGTCCTGCCGTCTATAGTGGGGTCCATCGCTCCACCGATTATTCCTTATTCTTGCGGTGAAGGTCACCCACGGATTCTACTGCGGACTTCGATGCAGCGAGCAGCCTGTTTCCGGCCTAACCTTCTCACATGCCTTCCGCTCTTCTGTCTTGTCGTTTCCTTTTTCACGTTCGAGTCATCGGCAGCCACATCCGTTGAATCGGCCAGGCGCAGTTATGAACGGGGCGTCACGCTCTTTCGCGAGGGCGATGCCGACGGCGCGATCGAGGCGCTGAAGAAGGCGATCGCCCAGAATCCGAAATTGGCCGAGGCGTACCATGTGTTGGGACTGGTCTACTTCCAGAGCAAGCGCAATCCGGATGAGGCGATTCAGGCGTACAAACAGTCGCTGAAGTTGGGCCCGCCGTCGGCGGAGATCCTCAATGACCTGGCCGATGTGTACCTCGCGCAGGGACGGGGGACCGACGCGGAGGCGACGCTGCGGCAGGTCCTGGATATCGCGCCGGGAAACGAAGAGGCCCATCTGGATTTGGCGCGGCTCTATGAAGAACGGCATGATCGTACGAACGCCGTGAAGATGTATCGATCCTTGCTGAGGGTGCGGCCCGACCATGCGGAGGCCCTGTACCATCTGGCCAATCTCTACGACAGCCAAGGCGACCTCAAGATGGCTCGGGAGCAACTCACCCGCCTCACGCAGGCGAATCCACGGCATGCCGATGCCTGGTATCTGCTCGGGCGCCTTGCCGAGCGGGGAAACGACTTGCACGCGGCGGCTGCCGCCTTTCAGCAAGCCATTGCGGTAAAGCCGGATCTGGTCGATGCCCATTACAACCTGGCCTTCGTCTACCGGAGTCAGGGGCTGTTACCGGAAGCCGAGCGAGAGTTTCTGGAAGTGGTCCGGTACCGCCCCGAATATGCGGAGGCCCATTTGAATTTGGGGATGGTCTATACCAGCTTGAATCGATTGGACGAGGCGGAGAAGGAGCATGAACGGGCCATCGCCCTCAAACCCAATTCGGCGGAGGCTCACTACAACCTCGGGGTCTTTTACGAACTCCACCGCAAGGACATGGTCAGGGCCCTGGCGCAATATCGGCGGTACCGGGACCTGGGCGGACGGGATGAACGGGTGGAGCGCATCATCGGCCTCGGAGGCTCTTAGTTGGTTGAATAGCGGCGAATGTTGCGTTGACGGTCCCCCGGTCATTTTGTTACGCTGCGCATCAGCTATCTCGGTTTTTTTCTCTATGAGAAGTCCGTTCTTCAGAACCATCGTCTGGGTCGTGGCCTGTGCCGTGATCGTGTTGCTGGGCCTGACGACCGGCAGCGCCGTGGCGCACGAGATCCAACATGCGGCGCATCACAACGCCGGCATGCATGGGTCCGGTATCTGTGCCTGGATGTGCGCCGCCGCCGGGGCACATGTGGTGACCCCCGTTCACCAGGCGCAACTGTTTGATCTGGTCGGCCACGTTCCTCTCCGTTCCGACAAGACGTATCTGTCTCAACCGCTCGTCCAGAGCCGGCCTCGCGCACCCCCCATTTCCGCCTGATCCCCGGTTCACGTTGTGCCGATCGCGCTCCGCCCGTGATGCAGGAGCGCGTGCGGGCACAGTTCAGGCTCTGTTGCGCCTGGGCAGGCGCATTCCTTTTCCAGACCCTTCATGAACGAGGCGATAGATGTGCAGGGTTCCTGACTTCAGCGTGGTCCTGAGGGCCGCCGTGGTTCTGTTCTTGATGTCCGGCTCCAGTGCCGTGGCGTCGGCCGAGAATGGCCGCCAGGCTGCCGTCGTGCTGGAGGCGCCCCTCACACTCCTGCAGGCGACGACGACGATTTCCCCTCCCACCCTGCGTTTCAGCCGAGAGGGGCAGTTGCACGCCGCCTGGATTGAGAAAAGCGGGGGACAGGGAGAGGTCACAACGGTGCAGGTTCCGGCTGGCCAATCGGCGGCAACACCGGTGCGGGTGAGTCCGGCCGGAGACGGGCCGGAAGCCGTCCATCAGTCGCCGGGGTTTGCCATCGGGACCGACGGGGCTCAGTTCGTCACCTGGTCTTCCGCCAACAGGGCTCCGGGGTCGTTGTTCGCGTCGGACCTCAAGCTCACCCGCTCGGCCGACGGCCACCTCTTCCAGGCGCCGGTGCAGGTCAATGACGATGGGTTGGCCATCTCGCATACGTTTGAAGACCTGTCCGTGGGCAAGGACGGCGAGGTCTATATCGCCTGGCTGGATGGACGAAACAAGGATCGGAGCGGAGCCGGTGCCATGATTGCCTGCTCGCGAGACAACGGGGCCACGGTCGGGAAGAACGTGGTGATCGATGGAATGGCCTGCCCCTGTTGCCGTCCGATGCTGGCCCATGCGCCGGATGGATCGCTGTGGGTCGCCTGGCGCAAGACCTTCGAGGGAAATGTGCGGGACATCGTGATTGCCCGTTCGACCGATCAGGGACGCACCTTTTCTCCGCCGATGGTGGTCAGTCGTGATGGGTGGGTCTTCGACGCCTGTCCTCATCGAGGCCCTTCGATCGCCTTCGATGGCCGGGGACGGCTCTATATCGGCTGGTACACGGAGGGTAAGGACGAGCAGCCGCGTCTCTTCATCGCCACGTCGGACGACCAGGGCGCTACCTTTTCAACAGCGGCGGCGCTGCACTCCGCCGTGACCTCACTGCCGGACAACCTGCAGATGGCGGTCCATCCGGACGGACAGATCGTGGCCGTGTGGGAAGAGGTCACCGGAGTGCGGAAGCGAGTGGTCATGCGGGTTTCGACGGATCGCGGGCAGACATTCGGTCAGATGCAGACCTTGAGCGGCGGGTCCAAGGCCGAGCACCCGACGGTGGCGATCCACGACAGTGGAAGGGTGGCGATCGGCTGGACCGAACATGCATTCCCGCACAACAAGATCATCGTGCAACAGGGGCAATTGCAGCGGGCGGCACAGTAGCGCAGTGCGGTCGGCCCCATTCCAAGGGCAAGCAAGCGGAGGCGTCATGAAGAAGCAGGCCTGTCAGAGAGCGAAGTGGATCGGTGTCCATGGGCTGATGGGGGTGGCGTTTCTGTTGTGGGCCTCGGTTGTTTCCGCCGCCGACGCGAAGGGCGAAAAGACGTTCCATATCGTCGTGACCGACCAGCAGGGCGTCGAAACCGAACTCAAGAACGGCATCTTCTATTGGGAAGAAAAAATGAGCGAGACCTCCTTCGTGCCCCATGAACTTCGGCACCTGCCGTCCAAACGGGGCACGGCCACGGTCAACATCAAGTTCGAGCAGATCAAACAGATCGAGATCAAGCCAGGCGCCGACAAGGCCGCGCCTTCGATGACCGTGACCTTGACCAACGGCAAGAACGGAGAATTCGTTCCGGCGGTGGACGGCAGCTTCAAGGGCGAGTCCGATTTCGGGCAGGTTGAGGTGCCGATCGGATCGATTTCCAAAGTGGTGTTCAAATAACGCGAGGATGGATCGTTTCGGAAGGGGGCATCCCATGGACAATGTGCTCATGGCGCAATCTGGACAATCCAAACAGGCATTGCAGGGGTGGGGAGTATCCTGCCTGTTGCATGCCTGCCTCGCGCTGGCCGCGTTCGTCCTCATGCCGAAGATGGCTGTGCTGGTGCAGCACGAGCCGTTCAAATGGGACGTGGCCTTGGTGGAGGCTCCGCGCGAGGTCGTGCGATCGGAAGAACCGGCACCGGCACCTCAGGCGCAGCCTCCGACAGCGATCAAACCGCGGCGTGAGCCGGTGCGTGCCGTCGAGCCGCCTCCCCAGCCGGTACAGCGACAGGTGGAAACGCGGATGGAACCTCAGCCGGTTCAACGGGCGATGCAACCGGTAGAACGGGTGGTGCAGCCGGTGCAGCGGGAGCCGCAGCCGGTCGTCGAAGCGGTTCGGCCGAAGGAGCAGATTCAACCGCCGCAGGAAGTCGTTCAGGTGCAGCCCAAGCCTATCGAGCAGCAGGAGGTTCAAAAAACCGAGCCGGTGGTTCAGGCCGCGACTCCAGCCGAGGTGAAGCAAGAGGTCGCTCCGGCGGTTGAGCAGAAGGTCGTCGAATCGATGCCTGTTGCAGCCCAAACCTATCAGGCGCAGCCGGTGGTCAGCGCGCCTCCCGCCGTGAAGACCAAGCCCGAGCCGGTGGTGACGGCGACTGCGCCGGTTGTACAGCAGGCTCTTGCTGCTCCGGCCGTCGAACCGGCTCCGGAGGGCCCGACTCCCGCGCCCCCGATGAAAACGACAACCGCAGCCAGTGAGCCGCCTCCCGCTGCTCCAGTTCCTGTTGCAGCGGACCCGGCCCCAACGCCGCCCGCGCCGGTTGCGGCGGCAGAGCTGGAACCGGCCGTAGCGCAGCCTGCAGCTGCTGCCGAGGCACAGCAGGATCCCGCCACGCTGCAAGAACATCAGGTCGTGGCCCGCGCGGTCACCCCGAGGCCTGCGACCAAGGCCGACTATGGTTGGTTGGCGGAGTCGCTCCATCGCCGCATCATCGAGTTGCGACATTATCCGAGCACTGCCCGCTTGAACGGGTGGGAAGGCAAGGTCGTGCTGAAGGTGTCGATCAAGAAAGACGGGCAACTGAAGGATGTCGAGGTCGTAAAGAGTTCCGGCCATGAGTCGCTGGATCAGGCGGCGATGGAAGCGGTGCGGCGAGCCTGTCCTCTGCACATGAAACATGAGCTGGCGGCCCCGATGGTCGTGTTGCATCTTCCGGTCAGTTACAGCCTGAATCGATGACCGATTGTTGAAACAGGCCGCCGGCTCAGCAGGTCCTGCTGGTGTCACCCTAAAGGTGGCGGCTGAAGCGGAACAATAACTGAGGCAGGCGTGTTGGTGGAACGATGGTGGTGACGGCATTCATGAGAGTCCTCCTCTTGTCGGGTGCCGTTGCGTTGACTGCAAGCCCTGTATCGGCCGACGATCCCATGGCGGCCTTGAAAATCGCACGGGTCGCTCCGGGAACCGCCGCCACCCCATTCGACTTGAAGACATTGGATGGCCGCTCTGTTCAGCTCGCGGACCTGAAGGGGAAAGTGGTCCTGGTGAATTTCTGGGCCACCTGGTGCGGCCCCTGTAAAGAGGAAATGCCGGGCTTCGAACGGTTGCGGCAGCGGCTGGACCCTGAACGGTTCGCCCTCGTCACGATCACCACCGACTTGCAGCGGGACGGCATCAAGCATTTTTTGACGAACCTGAACGTGCAGCTTCCTGTGTTGTTCGATGAAGATCAGGACGTGTCCCGTGCGTACCTGGTGCGGGCCTTGCCGACCACCGTGCTCATCGATCGACAAGGGACCGTGGTTGGACGCGCCGTCGGGCCGCGTGAATGGGATGCTCCCAAGACGATTCATCTGCTGCAGGGTATGACGGAATGAGCCGCGCGCAACGATCGTTCGCCGGCCTCGCGGCCCTCCTCGCCGGGACCTATCTGGTCCTGGCCGTCTTTTCCATGGCCTGTGCTGTCGAACATCTCGAGCTGCAGACCTCGGGCCATCACCATGGCAGTACGGTTTCCCACTCCGGCTTCTGTGCCTGGGCCTGCCAGGTCAATCCCATGTCTGCCATCGGATCTTCCGCCTTCGTGCTGCACCCGTTTCTTGCGGCCGCTCCCTTCGTCCAGAGCGGCCACGTCGTCATCGCAAGTGTCAGTGGATTCCACGCAGCCTCCCGCGCGCCTCCTGATCGATCGTAATTCCTTTTCATATCGTTGGTCGTGCCGGCGCTCTTGCCGTCCGCTCAGACAGGGACGGCGAGGGTGTGTCTGTGCCGTCGTGTGAACGGGTGTGCCGGGAGGAAGTGTAGTAAGGAGGTCGCCATGACGAAACAATTGTTGCGGGTCGGAGAAGCAGCGGAAGTGTTGGCGGTCAGTCGTTGGACGATCTATCGGTGGGTGGACGAAGGGCGGTTGGAGGGGACGAAGATTGGGCGCGGCAGTTTGCGGGTGTTTCGCGCCTCCCTCGACCGGCTGGTGCAGAACAACAAAACGCAAGAACTGAAATTATCGGTGTGAGGGACCTATGAGCCTCGTCTTGTCTCTTCTGGCCCTGCTGCTGACCGGCTGTGTCGGCGGCTCCGACCTCGCATCGTCTCCCGGAACGGCACCCGTGACCGGGTCATCGGAGGTCGAGAACTATGCCCTCTTGAACGGCCGGTGGTTCGACGGAAAGGGGTTCGAAGCCGCCACCTGGTATTCGGTTCAGGGCCGCCTGACCCGCAATCCGCCGCAGGGCAGACTGGAGGTGGTCGATCTTTCCGGCCTGTTCATCGTCCCGCCGTTCGGCGAGGCTCACAATCACAACGTCGAGGGTCCGTGGAATCTTCAGGCCGTGAGTGAGCGGTACCTGAAGGACGGAGTATTCTACGTAAAGATTCCGAACAATGTGCGCGAGTTCGCGCTGCAGATCCGAGGCCGGCTCAATCTGCCGACGAGTCTCGATGTGGCCTTTGCCCATGCGGGGTTGACCGGTCGGGGCGGCCATCCGATCGCGCTGTATGAGGATGTGTTGCGGAGGAGTTGGTATGAACAGGCGATCGGACCAATCGAACGGGGTTGGTTCGAAAACCGTTCCTATGTCGTGGTCGAGACGGAACGCGATGTGGAGGAAAAGTGGGCCTTGATCACCAGCGGTCGGCCGGATTTCTTGAAGGTCTACCTGGTCCATTCTGAAGATGACGCTCCGGATCGGCGGTCCGGACAGGCGGTCGTCCGTACCGGCCTCAGGCCGCAACTGTTGCCGCGCATCGTTGCGAAGGCGCATGCGGCTGGTCTGGCGGTGACGGCCCATGTGGAAACGGCGGCAGACTTTCGTCAGGCGGTCCGCGCGGGGGTCGATGAGGTCGCCCATGTGCCGGGATGGCTGGTGAAGGAGGCCGGTGATGCGGCAGGCGCCAGGCTGACGGAAGAGGACGCCCGTTTGGCTGCGGAACGAAAGGTCCGTGTCGTGACCACGACCGTGGCGGGGCATGCCATGCCGACCGACGCCGGCCGCCATCCACAGCATGGTGGGCAGGCCGCGAAGCAGGCCGGCCAAGGCGAACCGGTGCTGGATGAGTTGGCCTGGCAGGTGGTGAAGGACAACCTCACCCTCCTCCATCGTGCCGGTGTGCGATTGGCGATCGGCAGCGACCATGCGGATACGTCCTTGGACGAAGTCCTGCACCTGCGTTCCTTGCAGATTTTCGACGACCTCACCCTGTTGAACCTCTGGTGCGACGAGACCCCCGCCGCCATTTTCCCCGGTCGAAGGATCGGGCGATTTGAGGAAGGGTACGAAGCGAGTTTTCTGGCGTTGGGCGGCAATCCCCTCGATGATTTCACCCAGGTGCAGGCCATCCGTCGCCGCTTCAAACAGGGCGTACTGCTGAACGATCGCGTCGGTGGCGACGCGGCTCCTTCCGGGAGCGGCCATGGGATCCCCGATAGGCAACCATCACAATGATCGTGACTCATAGAGGTACACAGTCATTCACACAGGAGGAGCAGAGAGATGAAGTCAGGGCTGTATTGGACAGGCAAAGCGGGGATGGTCTGCTTGGTTGCCCTGTTGGCGGTAGGCCTTCAGCCGCCGGGCGGTTGGGCGGCCGAAGAGCCTCCCGAAGAAGAAGTGCCGATCGTGGCCGTCGAGCCGGTCGAGGTGAAGGGGAAGCGAATCGAAAACGTCGAGGACGTGAAACAGGAGCTCGCCCGCCGTCCCGGCAGCAATATCCTCATCGAAGAAAAGCAGATCACCGAGACAAGGGCCTTCAATCTTCAGGATGTGTTGCAGTTCGCGCCCGGCGTCCGGTTTCAATCGCGTTTCGGCGCCGACGAAGGGCAGTTTCAGATCCGCGGCACGTCGTTGCGCAACAACTTCCACCATCGCGGCATCAACATCCTGATCAACGGGATTTTCTTCGGCGATGCCGACGGCTTTTCGGACTTTGAATCGATCGACCTGTTGGCCTACGAGCGCATCGAGGTCTACAAGGGCGCCAACGCCTTGCGTTACGGCGCGAACACCATCGGCGGTGCGATCAACCTGGTGCCCCGCACCGGCTACAACGCCTCGACCCTGCAGATGCGGATGCTGGCCGGCAGCTTCGGCATGGTGAGCGGCCAAGTTTCCAGCGGGAAGGTGCTGCAACCCTTCCAGGTCGGCAACATGAGCGCGACGATGGACTACTACATCAGCGTGTCCGGCAATCGCCAGGATGGATTCCAAGACAACAACCAGCAGGCCAGGGAGCGCGTCAATGCCAACATCGGCATTCAGTTGGGCAATCACCAGGAAATACGCGCCTACTTTCTCCAGGCGAATGTGGCAGAGCGCATTCCCGGCTCACTGACCAATCAACAGCTGTTTTCCAATCGGCAACAGGCCGGCGGACAAAGCCCTCCCGGAACCCCGCCGTTTTTTGCCTGTAACCTGAGTAACCAGGTCTGTAATTACGGGCGCTACTACAATTTGCAGCGTATCGGGATCGCCTACCGTAACGAGTTTGCAGCCAATCAATATGTCGAGATCGTGCCGTACTTCTCGAACCAATATGTGGACCATCCGATTTTCCAGACGATCAGGCAGGAAAACAACAATGTGGGCGGAGAGTTCCGGTACGTCAATTCCAATTCACTGTTCGGTAAAAACAACTCCTTCGTCGTGGGGGTCCAGCCGCGGTACGGCAATCAGCGTCAGCAACGGTTCGTCAATATCAACGGCAGCATCGGGGCGATGACGCAGAACTACACGGCCAAGACCACGTACTTCGGCGTCTATGCCGAGGATGCCTTCGATGCGACCAAGGATTTCACGATCGTGATCGGCGGCCGCTGGGATTACAGCGGGCGTCAGGCGACGGTGGATAACTTCGGGCCGGCCGGGAACCCGTTCAACCCCAATACGCCGTCCACGCCGACCGGCACCCAGCGGCCGCTGCAACATTTCGATGCGATCAACCCGAAGCTCGGATTCGTCTATCGCACGACGCCGACTTCGCAACTGTATTTCAACGCGAGCCGGGCCTATGAGGCGCCGCTCAATCTGGAGTTGCTGTCTTCGGTCAATGCGAACGGCAGCGCCAACACCGGCTTCCTGAATCTCGATGCGCAACGGGCCTGGCAGTTGGAACTCGGTCACCGGGGAGCGTCGGCCGATAAACGCTACAGCTGGGATGTCACGGTCTACAATCTCGAGATGCAAAAAGAGATTCTGGCGTCGAACATCAACAACCAGAGTACGTTTCAGAACGCCAACGGGACGCGCCACACAGGCGTGGAGGTCGGCGGCGGAATGGTTTTGACGAAGGGACTGTTCGCGCAGGGTGGAGCCGGCAAGGAGGACAGCCTGCAGACGCGCGTGGCCTATACCTGGTCGCGCTTCAAGTTCACCGACGATGTGCGGGGGGGAGGCATCGGCGGTCCCAACGTCTTGATTGCGAAAGACGGCAATACGGTCGCCGGTGCGCCGGAACATAACCTGAACCTGGAGCTTCGATACGACCATCCGGCCGGTTGGTGGATCGCGCCGAATTTCGAGTGGTCCTTGTCAGGGTTCTATACCGACTATCTCAACACGGTGAAGAATCCGTCTTATTTCGTCGTCAACCTGCGTTCCGGGTACAACATCGGTGACCATTGGACCCTCTTTGCCGAAGGCCGCAACTTGACCGACAAGACCTACGCCGGAGCGGTGGTCGTCAACGATCAGTTCAATCGGTTCGCCAATCCCGGATTGGGCATCAGTGGATTCGCGGGGGTGGAATACAAGTTCTAGTCTCCTGGTCTCTGAAGTTCGTGGAGTCGATCCGCGAGGCGGCTTCCCCTCTTCCTCCCCTCTCCCCACCGGGGAGAGGGCCAGGGTGAGGGGCTAAACCGCAGCGGGCCTCCGGCCCTTCCCCGAGGGCTCGGGCCACAATATGCGCAATATGCAATAGACGGCCGCCTGGTGAACGTGTGATAACTAGACCTGTCGGCGTCTCTGGATGGGGTAATTCAGGGATGGGCCGTGCCGGACCATGTACGGACTGTTTGTCATGCTGTTGGTCGCCTGGTGCGTGGAATCAGCCCACGCGGTTTCGGGGACCGTCCCTCCGCCGACTGAAGCCTTCGCGGCCCTCCCGCGCATCTCCTCGATTCAACTGTCCCCTTCGGGCACACATCTGGCGGTGTTGCGGAATCAGGATGGGAAGACCGTCCTGGAAGTTCAAACCGTCACCGGTCAGGACGCGCATCGCGTCGTCACCACCGACAATCGGGACTCTGTCGTCACCTGGTTCCAGTGGGTGAACGACGAACGCCTCCTGGTTGCTATCCGATTCGCGGATCAGCGCGAGGGGATCGACTCACAGGAGACGCGACTGGTGGGGGTCAACCGGGACGGGACGCAGCGGAACGAGAATTTGTTCAAGCAATCCTCCTTGCCTTCCATCTTCGGAAAGAAACATGTACCTCAGATTCAGGACCATATCGTGGGAGCCGTGCCGGGCGATCCTCGGCAGGTCTTGATCGCGCTCGACCTGGAACGGCCGCTGTCGCCGGATGTGTACAGGCTGGATGTGTATTCCGGTGACCGGCGGCTGGTGCAGGCGAATCCCGGGCTGAAGCCGGGGGTGCGCAATGTGTTGCAGTGGATTGCCGATCGTGAGGGACAGGTGCGGGCCGGGGTCGGCCAATTCGGGACCACGGTCCATGTGATCGTGAAACCGCCGGAGTCCAGCGTTTGGCGCGACCTTGCCGAGTACGACCTGGCGAAAGAAACCGGCTTGATGCCCTTGGCCTTCGATGCCGATCCCGCCTGGCTGTACGTGCGGGATCAACATCGAGGAAGGGCGGCGATTTTCAAGGTCAACATCGCCGGCGATCCCACGGTCGATCGCAGGCTGGTGGCGGCAGATCCGAAATTCGATCTGGCCGGCGACCTGGTCTATGCGCCGGGGCGGCGGAAAATCATCGGCGTCCGGTACAGCGCGGAGGATTTGCGGGTACTGTTTTGGGATTTCGACGCCCAGCGCCTTCAGGCTCGCATCGACCGCGCGATTCCAGGGCGCGCCAACGTCATTCACAGCAGCAGTGACGACGGGCACTTGCACATCGTGAAATCGAACGGTCCGGCGCAGCCGCCGTATTGGTACCTGTTCGACGAGCGTGACGGCCGCCTGGTGCTGATCGGTAAGGCCTATCCCGATCTCGAAGGGGTCAATCTGCCCGCCCAGAAATCCGTCACCCTGGTCGCTCGTGATGGAAAAGAACTGCAGGCGCTCCTGACCCTTCCCAAGGATCACATCCCCAGCCGGCTTCCCCTGATTCTGTTTCCGCACGGCGGGCCTGCCGCGTACGAACGCGATGCCTTCAACTATTGGACGCAGTGGTTCGCGAGCCGGGGGTGGGCGGTGTTGCAGGTCGACTTCCGCGTCTCCGACGGGTACGGAGAAGAGCTGCTGCGGGCCGGGTTCCAGCGCTGGGGGCTCGCGATGCAGGACGACCTGACCGACGCGGTGCAATGGGCGATCCAAACAGGTCTCGCGAGCGCGAATCGGATCTGTATCGTCGGGTCCGGCTATGGTGGGTACGCGGCCTTGATGAGCCTGGTGAAGCAGCCGGATCTCTATCGCTGCGCCGTCAGCCTGGACGGCGTGACGGACTTGCCGCAACTTGTGGCGGACAGCCGCTGGTACCTGAATCAAAAGCAGGTGGTCGAGTCGCGCATCAGTGCCTGGTGGGGCGATCGCGAACGACTGCGGGAGACCTCGCCCCTCTACCATGCGCAGGACATCCGTGCGCCCCTCCTGCTGATCCATGGCGCCATGGACCGTATGGTGCCGGTTGCTCATGGACGGGCCATGGCCGAAGCCTTGAAAAAAGCCAAGGCCGAGACCTATCGCTATGTGGAACTTCCCCTCGCCGATCAGGCCCTCAGCCGTGAAGAGGATCGGCTGCAGGTGTTTGCCGAGCTGGAGCAATTCCTCACGAGTCATTTAGAGTAGGCGATAGGCTGGGATGCAGGTGATTTGTGTAGCATCCGTGAGCATCGGTCGGTAGACAAGTTCAGCGGAACGGCGTACAGGATAGGGGCGACTGAAGATGCTTCGCCCATGATCAGATTGTCCGCTCAAACATCCGTTGCCGTCGCAGTGGGGATTGCCTGGGTCTATCTGGCTTTGGCGCTCGTGGCGCCAGGCTGCTCCTTCGCCCATCCGGCGCCGTCGAGCAGTCACCATCAACATTCCGGTACCGAATCACATTCCACCCTCTGTTCCTGGGCTTGCCAGGCGATCTCCGATGCCGGACCGGTCTCCCATGGAGAAGGCGGCAGGGTGTGGGCCGCTCAGTACCAGGCCTTCTCCACTTCTCCGTTCCTCCTCACGAGCCTGGACTACTTTTCCCTTTACGGTCGCGCGCCGCCGATCCCTGCGAGGGGAGAGTTCTGGCGGGGCGCACATCGCCGCGGGTTCTCGTCTCAATTGAAAATCTGTTCCGCATCGGCACCTGGCCTGTGACCTCCGCTGCCGGTTCCCTTGGTTTCGGTGATACAGCCTGCTTCATGCACGGGAACAAGCCCAGTCACCGGTGCTGAAGGCGGCTCGATCAGGTGGCACTGTGATGGAGGAGGTGCGGCGATGGGTGGTCTGTGAAACGGTGAGAAGCATGCGATCGGGTCCCGGAGTTGTGCACCCTTCTTCTGGACCTGTCCGGGGCGAGAGGGATGGCCTCCCCCTCGCCCCGGCCCTTGTAGACTTGTGAGGCCATGTACGCAGCAACGACGACTCTTCGTGGCGGCAAGGTGAAGGGATGAACTGCATGGTGCAGAGAAAATGGATCGGCAAGGGCGGCGGCATCGTGGAGTGGAGAAACGTTTGCGGCTTCAAGTTTCGACGCCTCCATGCCTGGGCCGAACCCTATTACCTGCGGGCGTTGGCCGTCCGGCGCCATCGATTCGGTGACGGCCACCCCGCGGTCGCGATGAGTTTGAACAATCTCGGGTGCCTCTATCAGGAGCAAGGTCTGTTCGCTTCTGCCCAACAGTCGTTGGACGAGCCTTGGCGATCGCCGAGCGGACGGCCGGCCCGCAGGCAGCGTTGACCGGAACGATCATCGGCAACCTGGCCTTCCTGGTTGATCAGCAGGGCCTCTTCATTCAGGCGCAGTTCCTGTATCAGCAGGCCTTGGTGATCCAGCAACAGCAGCTGGGGTTGCAGCATCCGATGGTCGGGCTCTTGCTCGATTGCTATGCGCGGGTGCTCGTCTACGCCAGACGTCCGGTCGAAGCAGGGCTCTTTGCCGCCCGTGCGGCGTCGATTCGATCACGCGATGAGGCGGCGGATCGGAAGTGAGAGACGGAAAGGCTTAAGTTCGGCGGTCGGCGGACCGGCAGGGTCGTTTCCGCCGGATCGAGAAAGGACGGTGCCCCATTTCATGATCGGTGGACTGGGCTCGATGGTTGGACTGCGTTGACCACACAGTGAGTCTCGATGAGGGAGGCGTAGACCCATGCGCAAGCTTCTCACAGTCATGCTCCAGATGTTTCTGTTGGCCGGTGGATCGCAGGCCTTCGCCGCCGACGATTCGCTGGAACGGTTGTTGCGCGCGCAAGCCTTCAATAGAGAGTTCGAAGGGTTCGATTCCTATTTCGTCATCATCGAAGAGGATCATCCGCAGGCTGACGGCTCGCACGAAGTCGTGGCGGTCGCGAGCGGAAAATTTTCGGACAATATGAAGCGTATGAAGGTGTTGTTCCTGATCGTCGATGGTCACATTATCGGTGGCCAGGTCTTGGAAGGCACAGGCCTGCCGCCCTGCTTGGCGCCGGAGCATCGTCCGTCCTCATCCCTTTAACCAGACAGGAGGTTTCGTATGCTGAGCAGGATTGCGGTCTTCTCGCTTGGAGTGCTGAGTCTGTTGTCGATCGGTACGTCGGCGTGGGCCCTACAGGCCGGCGGCGTGGAAGTCGGTGATCTGGAGACCGGTTCCGTCGTGGGACAGCCGTTCAAAGAACTGGAAGTCGATGTGCAGCTGTTCGCCGTCGATTTAGGACCGGTGAAGAGTTGGTATCCCCCGACCACGGTGATCGATTTCAAGGTTCGACCTGGCCGGCCTCTGCTGATCAAGGTGATGAATACGTCGTCGAGCGAGCGGGGCTTTCAGATGACCGACCAATTGAATGCAGGCTCGCCCTTCGTGTTGAAGGCGGAAGTCGTGTTGAAGCCGGGTGAGACCAAGTACATCGGGGTTCCGACGAGCGACCTGTTTTATGCGACCCAGGGCAATACAATCTCCTACCACGACCACCTCAACCCAAAACAGCCGGGTGGAAAGTTGATCATGTTGAAGTAGCGTCCCGGTCCGCTGCGGCAGCGACGCCCCGGTCACCATCGAGGATGGCCGGGGCGTTGCTGTTTCTTCAGGAAGCCTTGCCGGTTACCAGTAGTAAGGCCAGACACGCCCATAGGGGCCCCAATAGGGATGCCAAAACGGGCTGTAGTAAGGAATGGGCCGGCTCCTCCACAGCATGGAGTCTTGTGGTTGCACCCAGGTTCGGAGGTTCTTGATGTCGATCACCGGGTAGGTGTAGTCGGTCTCGTCGAGCGGCAGGGTGACCGTGCCGGTGATCTCGCCGATGACGGTGATGAACGTTCCGTGGGGAATGGTCGCGGGGTCGAGAAATTCCCGGTGCACCGCCACAAAACGTCCCTGGGATTTCATGAGGTCGATCGTCGGCTGCTGCGAATCGTTGAGCGGGAGTTGCAGCACTTCGATGCGTGTCCCGTCTTTCATGCGACGGGCCGCGAGCACCTGCCCGCCGAACACGAGGGTTTGCCCCCGGAAGGAATCCGGCGCGGCCTTGACCTGGGAAAACGGCGGTGTCTGTTGCCCGCCTTGCGTCGACTCGTGCGATTCGTTGGTCGATGCGCAGGCTGCCAGGACGACGCCGACCGCGAGGACGCCGATCCCTTGTAGAACTTTGAGTCGCATCGCGGGCATTATAACAGACGCACAAGAGCACGGGCATTGTTTATAATGCCCGCAAGGCCTTCGAAACGGATCGCAGTTGGAAAGGAGTTCAGCGTATGGTGAAGAGTCGTGGATGGCAAGGTTTGGTGGTCGGCGCCTTGATGGTGTTGGCGGCGGACTGGTTCGCCGGCACGGCGGCGGCCGGGAAGACGGAACTCAAGGGCACCTTCGAGTTGCTCAAGGATGAACCGTCGACGCACAAGCCGGGGAAGGTCCAGTTGGTGGAGTTTGCGGATTTTTACTGTCCGCATTGCCACCGGTTCGACGGCGAAGGTCTGGCGATTTTGGAAAAGGAATTCGGGAACAAGCTGGACGTCGTCATGGTGGGCTATCCGGTCATTCCGGGCAAATTGCCGACGGCGTTCGACATGTACGAACAGGCCAAGACCATGGGCAAGGGCAACGAGATGAAGCGGGCGCTCTTCCGGACCATCCATAAGGACAAGATCGGCATCATCGATCGGGCCATCCGCGAGGTGCTGATCCGAGAGGTCGGTCTCGACCCGGTGGCGTTCGAAGCGGGGTTGTCCAGCGCCAAGCCGGCGAAGGCCTTCGAGGACGGACGGAAATGGGGCGATCGGATCAAGATTCAGCAGACACCCACCGTGTTGCTGGACGGCAACATCAAGGTCGAGCAAATTGACCCGGACAATTTGAAGGTTATTATTCACAGTATTCTGGATGGAGACGGGAAACGGTAGCAACGCACCGTATCTCGTGAAGCGAGAAGCGTCGTTCGTCGGACACGAGATACGAACGACGAGAAACGCGAGGCGAACCCTTGGCGATTGATCCGATCTGCGGCATGACGGTGGAGCCGGCGACGGCGGCGGGCCGGTTCGAGCACGCAGGCACAACCTACTACTTCTGTTCTCAGGGTTGCCTCGAAAAGTTTCGGGCCGATCCCGTCCGCTTCCTGTCGTCCGCAGCCGTGGAACCTATGAAAATAAAGCGGCCTCTCGGCGGCAAGGCCCTGCCCATGGTGGCTCCACCCCAGCCTGAGGAACGGGTGGCCGGCGTCATCGATCCTGTCTGTGGCATGACGGTGGAGCCGGCGACGGCGGTCTGGTCCTTTACGTATCAGGGCAAGCCCTACTATTTTTGCTGCCAGGGTTGCCTCACCAAATTTCGCGCTGACCCTGAACGGTATCTCAAACCCTCGTCATCGAAACAGACCACTTCCGAAACAGTTGCGGCTCCTGGGACGAAGTATGTCTGCCCCATGTGTCCTGAAGTGCTGGAGGAGAAACCGGTACCCTGCCCGAAATGCGGCATGGCGCTGGAGCCGGCTTCGTTCCTCCCGCCGCAAACAAAGACAGAATATGTCTGCCCAATGCACCCGGAGGTCGTGCAGCCGGAACCAGGAGCCTGTCCGAAGTGCGGCATGGCGTTGGAACCACGCACGGTCATGGTCGAGGAGGAACAGAATCCCGAGCTGGTGGATATGACCAGGCGATTCTGGGTCGCCTTGGGCCCGGCGGCGGCGGTGTTCGTGCTGGCCATGTCCCATATGGTCCCCGGCCACCCGATCCAACAGGTCTTGTCGGACGAACAGTCGGCCTGGGTGCAGTTCCTACTCAGCACACCGGTCGTGCTTTGGGCCGGATGGCCCTTCTTTCAGCGCGGGTGGGCGTCGATCGTGCATCGCAGTCCCAACATGTTCACGTTGATTGCGATCGGCACCGGGACGGCCTATCTCTACAGTGCCTTTGCCACCTTGTTTCCGTCGTTGATTCCACAATCGTTTCACCTTGAGAGCGGGGCGGTGCCGGTCTATTTCGAAGCGGCGGCCGTCATCACGGTGCTGGTCCTGCTCGGCCAGGTATTGGAACTGCGCGCAAGGAGCCGAACGACCGGGGCCATCCGGGCGCTGCTGGGGTTGGTTCCGAAGACTGCGCGGCTGTTGCTCGAGGACGGTCGAGAGGAGGATGTTCCGCTCGATCGCGTGTCGGTCGGGAATCGCCTGCGTGTGCGGCCGGGTGAGAAGGTGCCGGTCGACGGCACCATCCTCGAAGGCGCGACCTCTGTCGATGAATCGATGGTCACCGGTGAATCCTTGCCGGTGGAGAAGGTCGTGGGTGATCGAGTGACGGGCGGTACGATCAACGGTACCGGCGGCATGGTGATGCGGGCGGATCATGTCGGTGCGGATACGTTGCTGGCGCACATCGTTCAGATGGTGACCGAGGCACAACGCAGCCGGGCCCCCATCCAACGCGCGGCCGATGTGGTGGCAGGATACTTTGTTCCCATCGTGGTCGCAGTCGCGATCCTGACCGGGCTGGCCTGGGCGTTGTTCGGGCCGGAACCGCGGTTGGCCCATGCGTTGCTGAACGCCGTGGCGGTGTTGATCATCGCCTGTCCCTGCGCGCTGGGCTTGGCAACGCCGATGTCGATCATGGTGGGGACAGGCCGCGGCGCTGCGGCGGGCGTTTTGTTCAAGAAGGCCGAAGCGCTGGAAACTATCGAAAGAGTCGATACGTTGGTCTTCGACAAGACCGGCACGCTTACCGAGGGGAAACCCAAGCTGCGGGCGGTGAGCGCGTTGCCCCCTTGGTCGGAAACGGATCTGCTGCGATTGGCCGCTTCCGTGGAACGGGGGAGCGAGCATCCGTTGGCCGGCGCCATCGTGAGAGGCGCCGAGGCGCGCGGCATCACACCGGAGCAAGTGGTCGAGTTCACCTCCAAGACGGGGAAGGGTGTCCGAGCCACCGTCGGGGGAAGAAGAATCGCGGTCGGCACCGCCGATCTGTTACGGGAGGAGCGGATAGGCGAGGACACTTCTCTCGCTTCGTTGGAAGCGACTGCGGAACTGATGCGGCAAACCGGGCAAACCGTGATGTTTGTCGCAGTCGACGGCCGCCCTGCCGGTCTGCTCGGCGTGGCAGATCCGATCAAGGGTTCGACCCCGGAGGCGTTGCATCTGTTGAAGCAAGAGGGGATCCGGCTGGTGATGGTCACAGGCGACCATGCCGCGACGGCTCACGCGGTGGCGAAGGAACTGGGATTGGATGAGGTGCAGGCCGGTGTGAAGCCGGAACAGAAGGGGCGGATCGTGCAGGACCTTCAAAAGAAGGGCCGTGTGGTTGCGATGGCCGGCGATGGGATCAATGATGCGCCGGCCCTGGCCCAGGCTGATGTCGGCATTGCCATGGGGACCGGGACCGACGTGGCGATGGAACATGCCGGTGTGACGCTGGTCAAGGGAGATTTGCGGGGCATCGCGCGGGCTCGCCGGTTGAGCAAGGCGACGATGCGGAACATCCGCCAGAATCTCTTTTTCGCGTTTGTGTACAATATGGTCGGAGTCCCGGTCGCGGCAGGCCTGCTGTACCCATTCTTCGGCATCCTCCTCAGTCCGATGTTGGCCAGCGCCGCGATGACCTTCAGTTCCGTCTCGGTCATCTCGAACGCCTTGCGCCTCCGGCATGCTGATTTATGAGTTACATGTGTGCAACCTCCGGCAGCGTGGTAGGCTGGGGCCTGCCGTTCCCCAGGATATTCAGGGCCATGGTCCCTCGTACCGCTCATCCGTTCGTTTCGGCGGCGCTGCTTGGCGCCCTGATCGGACTCTGCCCTCCGGGGCCTGCCGCGGCAGTCGGCTCTTCGTCCTTGCCGGCGCGGCCGCTCCTCGTGACCACGAACGGAGACTTGCAGGCGCAGGTTCGCGCCACTGCTTCGAAGGTCATTCCCGCCGTCGTCAGCATCGCATCGACCGTGGTGGTGCATGACCAGGCCTTCAGCGACGAAGGTCTGCCCTTCGGCATGTTCAAGGACGTGCCTCCCCGCCGGCAATACGGCCAAGGTTCCGGGGTCATCGTCTCGCCGGACGGGTACATCATCACCAACAACCATGTCGTCGCCGATGCGCCGGATGTGGAAGTCATCCTGGCCGATCGACGGCAGTTCAAGGGCCGCGTGGTCGCCACCGACCCGAAGACCGATGTCGCGGTCGTGAAGATCAGCGCCACCGGCCTTCCCACCGTACCATGGGGAGATTCCAGCGCCCTGGCCGTCGGCGATTTCGTACTTGCGATCGGCAATCCGCTGGGATTGAGCCGCACGGTGACCTTCGGCATCGTCAGCGCGGTAGGGCGCGCGGATGTGGGTGTGGCCGACGTGGAAGATTTCATTCAAACCGATGCGCCGATCAATCCAGGAAACTCGGGCGGGGCGCTGGTGAACATCAACGGTGAGTTGGTGGGGATCAATACGGCCATCGCCAGCCCGACCGGCGGCAGCGTCGGCGTCGGATTTGCAATTCCCAGCAACATGGCGAGAACGGCCATGCAGAGCCTCATCAAGACGGGCCGCGTGGTGCGCGGGTTCTTGGGGGCCTCCACCCAGGATGTCACGCCGCTGCTGGCCAAGATTTTTCACCTGCCGGATGTGAAGGGCTCGATTGTGACCGACCTGCAGGCCAAGGGGTCGGCGGAGCGCGCCGGGTTGAAGCGCGGCGACGTCGTCGTGCGGTTCGATGGACGTGACGTGATGGACAGCGGCCATTTGCGCAACCTGATGGCGGCTGCTGCCATCGGCAGCAAACATCGTATTGAATTGATCCGCGATGCCAGGTTGATGCAGACGGACCTCACGGTGCAGGAGGCCCCGCGGGAACGGGTCAAAAAACCCCAGCCGGCGGATGCCTCGAGCACGGCGGCGCATCCCTTGGCAGGCGTGATCGTGGACGACATCACTCCGGCGTTGGCGCGGCAGATGGATCTCCCCGTCCATTCAGGACTCGTCGTGACGGATATCGAAGAGGGCAGTCTGGCCGAGGTGTCTGGCCTCCAGCCTGGCGACCTCATCCTGGAACTCAACCGGCAGCCGATCCCGAATTTCGCCACCTTCCAACGGCTCGCCGAGCCGCTGCGCCCCACCGACCTCGCCCTCCTGCTCGTCAACCGCCAGGGCAGCGTGCTCTACGTCCCCATTCAAGGGGAATAAGGCCGCGCCGATCTTTTCCTCGCTGTGCCATGATTCTTCGGTTGACGAGAGATTTCCTGTAGTGTTACGTTCTTAAAATTCGTAACACCTGAGGGAGTCTCATGAAGAAGCTCGTGCGCTTCGGCGTCTCGCTCGACCGGCATCTCCTCGACGATTTCGATCGCCTGATCGAAAGGCGCAAATATACGAATCGGTCCGAAGCGATCCGCGACCTGATTCGAGACAACCTCGTCGAGCAGGAGTGGGATCAAAACAAAGAGACGATCGGGACCATCACGTTCGTCTACGACCACCACGTGCCGGACCTGTCCCGAAAACTCACGCACATTCAGCACGGCTTTCAGGGGCGCATCATGGCGGGAATGCACGTCCATCTCGATCACGACCATTGCCTCGAAGTGCTGGTCGCGAGGGGCAAGGGGACCGACATCCGCAAGGTCGCCGACGCCCTGCTCAGCGTGAAGGGTGTGAAGCATGGGAAGTTGACCATGACGACAACCGGCAAGGGGCTGAGCCTCTGATGACGATCTGCGTCGTGGATGGACGGGGCGGAGGCCTGGGCAGCCGGATGGTCGCAGGGTTGCGCGGCCTTGCGGCGGACGGCCATGCCATCGTCGGATTGGGGCTCAACCGGGTATCCGCGGAGGCGATGAGAAGGGCCGGCGCGACCTCCATTGAAACGACTCCGCAGATGATTCACCGCCGGCTCGACGGAGCGGACATGATCGTCGGGTCGTTGAGTCTCCTCATGCCGGGGGCCATGTTGGGCGAGGTGACGCCGGTTCTAGTGCAAGCTCTGTTGGAGTCTCATGCGAAGAAGGTGCTCCTGCCCGTCAACAAACGGAAGGTCGAAGTGGTCGGCGCCGAGGGACGAACCCTCGATGCCTTGATCGACCATGCCGTTCAGCGCATTGCGTCCCTCCTCAAGCCGATCGCCTGAGCGGGGTCGATCATTCACAGCACAGTCAGATCACGAGGGTCTGAACCGGCCGAGAGGGGCCGCGCGCGAACCCTTGTGAACGCCTCATCACGTTCACGTGATCTGATTCCTGGTGGATATGCGGTGGTTGAGGCGGTTGGGTTGCACGGGGGTGGTGATGCTTTGTTTCGGTCCGGCGGCCTATGCGCATGATCCGGACCTGCCGGACATCGAGGTGCCGGAAGTGAATGTGGCGGCCGATCGTCCCGTCGCGGCCTCGTCGCAGCAATTCATTCCCGATAAAGAGTACGTCATGCAGCCGCAGGGCCGTCCTGCGCAGGTGCTCCGCCTGATTCCAGGCCTCATTACCGTGGAACATTCCGGCGGGGCCGGCAAAGCCGACCAATATTTCCTGCGCGGGTTCGATGCGGACCACGGCACCGACGTGGCGTTCTTCACCGACGGGATGCCGATCAATTTTCGATCCCATGCGCACGGGCAGGGCTATGCCGATTTGAATTTCATCATTCCGGAAACGATCGAAGGGCTGGATGTGTACAAGGGGGCCTATCACGTCGAATTCGGTGATTTCGATACGGCCGGCGCGGTCAATTTCAGAACACGTGAGGTGGTGCGAGAAGGATTGGTGCAGGCGGCCGGCGGCCAGTTCGATACCCAACGGTACCTCTTGATGCTTTCCCCCACGAAAGACAAGGTACGGACGCTGTTCGCCGCCGAGGGCTATTACACCAACGGGCCGTTCCAGAACGACAATCGCTACTTTCGAACGAACCTGCTGGGCAAGATGACGATGAATCCGACGAGCCGGTCGGAACTGAGCCTCACGGGGACCTTTCAAAAATCCCAGTGGAATGCGTCCGGAGAAATTCCCCTGCGGGCGGTGCAGGACGGGTCGCTCGATCGGTTCGGGGCGATCGACCCGAGCGAGGGAGGAAAAACGCTTCGTTCGACCGCGCGCTTGAATTACCACTACGACACGACTTCCGGCGGCCGTTTCTTCGCGAATGCCTATGGGCAGTATTACAAGTTTGATCTCTTTACGAACTTCACGTTCTTTCTCAACGACCCAATCAATGGAGATGGCATTCAGCAATCCGATCGGCGAGTCATGTACGGAGGCGATCTCGGCTATCGGCAGGCCGGTCGGTTCATGGACATGGACGGCGCCGTGACGGTGGGCCTGCAGTCGCGGGTGGACAATATCCACGCCAGGCTGGGCACCCAAACGAAACGCGCTCCAACAGGGACGACGATCGACAGCGATATTCTCGAAGCCTCCTACTCGCCGTTCGTAAAGCTGGAGGTGCAACCGATCCCATGGATGCGACTGAGCGGTGGCATGCGAAGCGAGCTGTTCACCTTCGATGTCCGCAACCGTTGCCCCAATTGTCCGGAGCAGCCTGCTGGGAGAACCAACAGCGGCCTTGTTCTGCCGAAGGCCAATATGATGCTCGGTCCCTGGTATCGCACGGAGTTCTTCGTCAACTATGGCGAAGGCTATCACAGTAACGATGCGCGCTCGGTGGTCGTTCCCGGTTCGGCGCCGCTCGCCCGCGCCAAGACCTATGAGGTCGGTGTCCGATCGAAGCCCTGGGGTCCTGAGGGGCTGGAGTTCATTGCGACCATCTGGGCCATCGATCTTAAGTCCGAACTGGTGTTTGTCGGCGACGAAGGGACCACCGAAATCCGCGGGGCGACAAGGCGGCGCGGGGTGGAGGTGGCGGCGCGAGGGCAGATCGTCGGGCCGCTCTATTTCAACGGCAGCGTGACATGGTCGGAGGCAGAGTTCAAGAACGGCGACGCGATCCCCCTTGCGCCGAAACTCACTGGTTATGGCGCGTTGATTCTGCAATGGCCGGAAGGCCTGACCTCGCAGCTCCAAGCGACTTACCTGGGGGTGCGGCCGTTGACGGAGGACCGCAGCATCAACTCGCCGTCTTGGCTGGAGTTCGATCTGTCCGAGCGATATCACATCCCGGTCAAACTTTCGCATGGGCGTCTGGAGGCGTTTCTGTTCGTTCAAAATCTATTCAACACCAAGTGGGAGCAGGCCGTGTTCGCATTTGAATCGAGGCTCAGAAATGAACCGGCGGGCGTAACCGACATTCACTTCGTGCCGGGCAATCCGCGGTTTGTAATGGGGGGGCTCGCGTGGTACTTCTAGCCGCGGAGCGGCCCATTCTGAATGGTGAAAATGGAAGATGGAATTGACAGGTGCCTCCTGACCGATTCACCATGCCTCATCTTTAAGTCGGAATTGCCATGCCGTCCATTGTGTTGCCGCGTGAGTTTTTCTCCCGTTCCACCCTCCGAGTCGCGAGGTCTTTGATCGGCAAGTACCTGATCCGTGAGAACGGGCGGGGGCTGGTTGCCGGCAAGATCATCGAGGTCGAGGCCTATGTCGGGGCGGAGGACAGAGCCTGTCACGCCTCGAAGGGGCGGACGGCCAGGACGGAGGTGTTATTCGGTCCGCCCGGCCATGCTTATGTGTACCTCTGCTACGGGATGTATGAAATGTTGAACGTCGTGACTGAAGCGGAAGGGTTTCCTGCTGCGATCCTGTTGCGAGCCGTGGAGTGTGATGGCACGCTCATCGATGGGCCGGGCCGACTGACTCGCGCCTTTGACATTGATCGGCGGTTGAATTGTCTCGACCTGACCGCGCGTGAGGCCCTCTGGTTCGAGGATCGTGGAGAAGCCGTGCTTCGCGGAACCGTAAAGACCTATCCGCGCATAGGGGTGGACTATGCGGGGGAATGGGCCAAGAAACCGTGGCGGTTTCGTTTGGAGACGGGAACCGCGAATCGGCGGTCGCCCGATCGCGCCGGAAGGCGGCGCAGCAAATAAAAAGGGGCAGCCGTGCGGCTGCCCCTTTCTTCTTCCTATCGAGGAGGTGTTACTTCACGCCCAAGCTGGCATCTGCCTTGGTTGCAGCAGACACCGGAGGTTCGATCTTGATTTGCGGCCCCTGCACGTTCGGTAACCGGCCGGCGCCCTGGCTTTCAGTGATCCGCGCGTTGTCCGTCTTGACCAGCTTCTGCTCGGCGCTCTTGATCGACTCTGCCGACTTCAGCAAGGTGGCCTCGCCACGGGCGTCCTTCTGTCCCGGGTCATTGGCTGTCGGCTGACCGTTCACCGGACTGCCGTCGTTCTTCATCGGATAACCTTCATGCTTCGGTAATAAGGCCGGATTTGCGGAGGCCAATGAGAGGGTGAAAAATACGCCTGCAAGGGTCGCCACAGTGCCGATCACGAATTTCATACCCCTACTCCTTTGAAAGAATGTGAAAGTATGGTGGCCGATGATAATCGTTGAAAGCCTAAAGAGTGCGGGAATCTTAGCTGGCCGGAGAAGCGCTGTCAAGGACAAAGGGGAGGGAGGAGGCGGCGGTCTAGGGAGCTGTTTTGCTCGCGCAACGCACGGCCTCAGAAGGCCCTCGTTGGACGCGCGCAGGAACAGGTCCCTAGACCGCCGCTTGAGCAGGTCATCGGAATGTGCTCGGTCGATGCGCGCAGGTGGATGGCCCCTCAAGACCACCCGCACGAAGGGATAGTGATAACGCTCAGAAGGAAAATGAACACGCGGCCTGGGAAGGCCATCGCCTGGGCAAGGGTGCGCCTTTGGCGCGCCGGGGTTGGGAGGTGAAGGTTGCGCAGGTGGATCGGCCCTGGCCCGCAGGATGGTCGGGGGTTGGCGTGAACGGAGGATCAGTTGGTCGGGCGGCGGGGCGGCCGGCGGCCGCGTCCGCGATAGCGGTGTGCGGGGCCGCGGCTGACACCGGGCAGGCGTATGGTCACGGTCGTTCCTTCGCCCGGAGTCCCGGAAATGGCGATGTTCCCCTGGTGTTCTTCGACGATCTTTTTCACAGTGGCGAGTCCCAATCCGGTGCCGGACCGTTTGGTCGTGAAGAACGGTTCGAACACCTTGTCTACATGTTCGGGAGGGATCGGCGTGCCGTTGTTCTTGATCAGGATCTGTACTTCCAGATGTCGTCCTGCCCGCTGGTTGCTCATCGAGATGGTCAGGATGCCGCCCGGCGTCATCGCCTCGATCGCATTCTTGAAAATGCTGAGAAAGACCTGTTGCATCTTGGCCTCGTCGGCCCGCACCGGGGCTAGGACGCTGGCATATTCCTTGACCACTTGAATGCGTGTCGCTTCCAACTCCGTCCCCACCACCGTCAGGGCGTTTTCGACCATTTCCGGAACACGGCAGAGGCGGCGGTTCAGATCCAGCGGTTTGGCGAAGTCGAGAATTTCGTTGAGGATGGCTTCGATGCGGATCAGGTCCCGCATCGCATTCTCGACGCGGGTCTGAGGGTCGAAGTCGAGGATGCCTTCCGCCGTGACCTCCTCCAACTGCGCGCGAATCGAGGCCAGGGGCTCGCGGATTTCCGTGGCGAGGAAGGCGCTGAATTCTCCGATGGCAGCCTGCCGCTCCTGTTTCCTGATGACCGGCTCCGCGGGCGTCAGGGGAGCTGAGCCTGGCTCGGCATCCGGAGCCCCTTCGGCCTTGGCGGCGTTCGACGGCGCGGGCGGTGCCGCCTGGAGCAAGTCCACCAATTTAAGATTGATCGGTTCGAGCAGGCGGGCGTCGGTGACCGCAAAACGGTCCGCCTCTTTCGAGGCCAACGTGATCGTCCCGCCGACCTGGCCGCGCAGAAAGAAGGGCAAGACGAGCGACGATTGGAACCGGTCTTTGTACAGGTGTTTGTGGTCCAGGAACCGACCCTGAGTCGAGGCGAGGTCGTGATCGACGCGGGGCTTTCGATGGCGGACCGCCCAGCCGGCGGCGGAGGCGTCCAGCGCCAGGCGTTGGCCCGTTTTAAGATCCTTCTTTTGGTCCTTGGGATCGGTCTTCTGTTCTCCGGCGATGCCGAGCACTTCGACATTGCCGGCGAGCGGATCATAGGCGCCGATCCAGGCGCGGTCGAACGGCAGAGTTTGTCCCAATTCATTGAGCAGCGCGACGACTTTCTCCTGGATCTCCGGTGTCGCATGGGAGGTCGGCGCGTTGTAGACATCCGCGGGCGCGCTCGACGGCAACGGCTCCTGCGACACCAAGGGACGACTCAAAAGGATGTTCAGGTCGAAGAGGTTGTCCCGTTCGAGGGCCTTGGTAATGTCGTCGCCGGCCTGCTCCAACATGGTCTTGTCTTTTTTGGCATAGGTGGCGTTGTCTTTTCGTCCGATCACCAGGAATCCATAGGTACGTTGGCGATGGCGGAGAGGCACGCCGAGGAGCGACTTTGCGCCGGGCGTGATCAGCCGGAGACGCAGGGTGCGTGAGGCGTCAGGGTCGTTTCCGGCCGGGACTGCCGTCAAGACTTTCTGCGAGGAGAGCGTGCGGACAACCGATTGGACATCACGAGGGGTGAACCCGCGGTGCACCTGCGCCGTGAGCGGCCCCTGTTCCTGGTGGAACACGGCGGCCAATGCCGCATCGGCCGGCAGCCCGTTGAGGACGGTAGTCAAGGTGCGTTGTAGATGGGTTTCAGCGGCGGCTTTGGCTTGTTCGACTGGAGGACTCATCGACCTCTGTGCAGGATGCTATGACCAAACTGCAGGTATCGGTCGCTCACCGGCGCGCATAGGTTCGTTGGTGAGCCGGGACCCGCAGCCTGTTCGGAGCACGGTGCTCGTTATAGGTTGTGCGCTCTATGCAATATATGTTGAGCGTCGGGGCGCATTGTAACAGCCGGATCATGGTAACTCAAGGAATGCCCGTCTTGGGCCGCAAGCTTTTTCCGCTCCGGCCGTCAGTCGGGATTGATGATCGTCGGAGGGCGATGGGGCCGGTCGATCGTGCCGACCCTCGTCTGCTCGACCGCCAGGAACAGGTTCAGCACGGCGCTGACGACACTGATGACGAGGGCGCCCCAAAAGGAGGACCAGAAGCCGGCCACGGTAAAGCCCTTCACGAGGGCGGCGGTGAGTTGCAGCAGCAAGGCATTGATCACCACCATAAAGAGGCCGAGCGACACGACGATCAACGGCAGCGAGAGCAGATACAGCAGCGGTCGGATCAGGGCGTTCAAGATGGTCAGTACGAGCACGGCCGCCAGTCCTGCTCCGAGGCTGTCCGATTCGATGCCTGGCACGACCGTCACGGCCAGAAAGACGGCAATGCCCATGACCAGCACCCGCATGAAGATGGGTCGCAGGCCGTCGCCGCCGGTCTGTTGTATCTGCTGAACCTGAACGATGCGCATGGAATCCTTAGGGAGTCGTTTTCGGTTTGGAGTCCGAGTAGTGGACTTCCGTGGCGGTCAGTCCTCCGGCATCCTTCTCGGTTTCCACCACCACCCGGTCGCCTACCTGGGGCGGACTCTTCGGTCGGCGAAGGTTTTTAGATAGGTATTGGGTCTTGTCGGTGAGGCGTACCGATACCAACTTGCCTTTGGGCGTCTTGATCTCGATGTGGGTGGCGTCGATGGCGGTCACGACGCCGAGCACATGTTGGCCGCTGCCATGGGCGGCCGCCCAAACAGGCATGGAAATCAGAACCAGAGCTACAATAAGCACTCGCAAGCAGGTCACAGGGCAGTCCTTTCGTTGCGTCTCAGTGGCGATGTGAGCCGGCGGCGCGGGATTCTGCCGCATCGTCTCCCTCAAGGAACTGGTCGATCAGGGCTTCTTCTTCCAACTCTTTTTTCGTCTTCGGATTCAGGGATTTCATTTCCTCCAGCTCTTCTTCGGTCAAACTGGGCAGGTGGCGGATGAAATGCACCAGTTCCCAGCTGCTGCCGTCTTTCGCGGGGTCGCCGGTGCCCCAACCGGGCATGGCGGTGAAGCGAATCCCGTTCTGGATGATAAAGAACAATTCACCGTCGGACATGGTTTGTGTGTCTGGCTTGCGGAGGTCCGGCGCCTTCGGATACACGTTCTTGCCGATGGCGGTCTGTCCGCTGCCGTCGTTGGCATGACAACCGGCGCAGTGATCGGCAAAGTGAGCGCGGGCTTCCTTGAGCAGGTCCTGGGTCAGGGGCAAGGGATTGCGGAGCCGCCGGTTCTCGATCGGAATCGCGAGGTGCCGGAGCTGTCTGGCGATCAGCACTTCTATGTCGTTCGGCTCGGCCTTGGCGCTGAACCCTGTGCTGTAGGACTGATACCCGAACCATCCCAGCAGTGCCAAGGCAGCCAGAAACCCAAGCAACAGCAGCCCGCAGAGTTTCTTCACCGTGCGCACACCTCACAGTTCGGACACAGGGTCCTTCTACAATATACAGAGTCCGGGAAATGAATGCCAATCATGCCGGGTCCGGAGAAGCTGCCGCCGGTTCGTCGTCAGGTTGAGGTCGTCGAGGGAGTGAACAGGCGCAGGAGGAGGAGCGCCGTGACCGGCACGTACATCAGCAAGCCGGTGGTGCCCTGGAGCGATTCACCGATCCAGAACGTCACGCCGAGGTTGAAGGCCAACACGCCGTAGTAGAGCCCGGCGCCCAACAGCAGCTGGTGGGTCGTCGTGGGGTGGTGCGCCGGCAAGGGATCGCGGAGTCGCCGGTCGAGAGGAAAATAGAGCAAGAGAGAGATCCCCCCGACCACCGCCCAGCCGACATAGTTCGCCATCGGGACGCCGAAATGCACGCCAGGGTCGGGATAGTAATAGATCTTACCCAGGAACCATCGGTCTCCTCGCAAGGCGACTGGATCGATCACCATGTCGATGCAGGCGAAAAAGAGCAGGGTCAGCACAAAGACCGGCCAAGAGGTTCTGAACGGCAAATCGAACCGCAGATCGGGAAGCAGGGGGGCGATACCGGACGGCGGCCGAATCGGCAGCAGGAACAACAGCGCCAGGCAATAGCTGGCGAACAGCAGGAAGGAGAACGAGATCGAATCCATGAAGGGGATGTTTGAGAAGTACAGCTCCTGCCCGACGGTGGAGCCGGTATAGTGGTACCAGCCGAAGGGGATGCCGTTCCGCGTCGAAGAGAACTCGCAGACGAAGGCGGTGATCCAACTGATGAGCCAGAAGCGCCAGGTGCGCGGCCAGCCGAGCAGTGCGATGGCCGAAAATAGAAACACCGCCAGGAAGATGAAGACGTAGGGGCGGAAAAGGATGGTCTTATAGAACAGAGTCGGAACATCCATAGGAGAAAGCCTTCAGCTTTCAGCGATCAGCCGTCGACCCGGAGCTGACTGCTGAGACCTGATGGCTGCATGCTGTCTCTTACGCGTACCCGTGCGACCGAAACCACCTCACCGCCTTTTCCAGCGCGACCTCGACCGGCGTTTGGGGCAGGCCGAGTTCTCTGATCGCCTTGCTGCAGTCGTAGTGCATCTTGTACTTGGCCATCTTCACGCCTTCCAACGGAATGCGCGGCGGCAGGCCGGTCAGATTCGAGAGCCACTGATTCGCATAGGCCAGGGGCAGAATGGCCAGGCGCGGCAACTTGATCGTCGGGGCCTTGACCCCCGTGATCCGACTCAAGATCTGAAACACCTCATTCAAGAGGAGATTCTTGTTGCCGAGGATGTAGCGCTCGCCTTGGCGGCCCTTCTCCATGGCGAGTAAGTGGCCCTGCGCCACGTCGTCCACGTCGATCAGGTTCATACCGGTTTCGATGTAGGCGGGCATCCGGCCCTTCATGAAGTCCACAATGATCTGGCCGGTGGGAGTCGGCTTCACGTCGGCCTCGCCGACCGGCGCACTGGGGTTCACGATGACGACCGGCAACCCTTCCTTCGCAAGCTTCAGCACTTCCTGCTCGGCCAGGTATTTTGACCGTTTGTAATGGCCTGCCATTTGCTCCAGCGAGACAGGCGTCTCTTCCGTCCCGAGTCCTCCGTCCGGCGGCAGGCCGATCGCGCCGATGGTGCTGCAATAGACGGTGCGCTCGATGCCGACCTCACGGGCCGTTTCGAGCAGCGTTCTCGTGCCGGTCACGTTGATGTCGTAGAAGATGGAGGGATCCTTGGCCCAGAGGGCGTAGTGCGCGGCAACGTGGTAGAGCTGCCGGCAGCCGGTCAAGGCGCGCCTGAGTGAATCGCGGTCGCGCAGGTCCCCGTCCACCTGTTCCACCGGGAGTCCGGCAAGGTTCTGGAGGTCCGCGCCCTTGCGAGACAGCACCCGGACTTCGGCACCGGCCTTGACCAGGGCTCGCGCCACGGCCCCTCCGACGAATCCTGTTGCCCCGGTGACGAGAGCTTTCATGGGACCGTAAGGGGTAAGGGGTAAGGCGTGAGGGGTGAATGGTCGAGCGGATGAACTATCATAGATCGACAGCGCTTTACGCCTAACGCTTCACGCCTGACGCGTGTTAGTTTTTCCGCGAGGTGATGTAGCGCGCCAGTTCGCGGAGGGGCTCGGCCTTGGCGCCGAACGAGACGAGCCGGTCGTTGGCACGGGTGACGCAATCCTCGGCCAGCTGCTTGGCCCCCTCGACGCCGTAAAACGTCGGGTAGGTCTTCTTGCCCCGCTGCGCGTCGGTGTTGGGATTCTTCCCCAATTCTTCTCTTGTGCCGGTCACGTTCAATACGTCATCGGCGATCTGAAAGGCCAAGCCGATGTTCTCGGCATAGAAAGTCAGGTCATCGAGTTGCGCCGTGGTGGCTCCGGCCGTGATCGCGCCCATCCGCACGGCGGCGCGAATCAACATGCCGGTTTTGTGCTTGTGGATGGATTGCAATGTGGCCAAGTCGATGTCTTGGTTCTCCGCCTGAATGTCGAGCACCTGTCCGCCGACCATGCCGAGGTTGCCGGACCCGACGGCCAGTTCCTGAATCAGCCGGACCTGGCGTGCGGCATCGAGGCCATGTTCGCCGTTTGCACGGGTGCAGAGTTCGAAGGCCATGGTGAGCAACGCGTCTCCGGCAAGGATCGCCATCGCTTCGCCGTAGACCTTATGGTTGGTCGGCTTCCCGCGGCGAAAATCATCGTTGTCCATCGCCGGAAGATCGTCGTGAATGAGCGAATAGGTATGGATCAGCTCCAACGACGAGGCGACCGGCAAGACGGCCCGGCTCGCGTCGCCGACCGCTTCGGCGGCGGCGATCGCCAGAATCGGCCGGACGCGCTTGCCGCCTGCGAACAGGCTGTAGCGCATGCTCTCATGCAGGGTCGTGGGCATGGTCTCGGCGGTCGGGATCACCGACTGGAGGTAGTGGTCCACTTCTTCACGCTTTTGTTCGAGGTACCGGCGGATATCCATGCTGGTCGGGGTGAGGTGGCTCGTGGAGCTCATGCCGAGGCGGCTCGGAGGCGGTGTGTCTTCATGTGCGCGAGAGAGTAACAAAGGGGTTCGGGGGGTGTCAAACGGAGAAGAGGGGGGGTGGCCTGTTGGTCTCTGTGCTCGCAGACCGCGCACGATCGGAATGTGCTCGGTCGATGCGCGCAGTAGGAGACTAATCAGGCCGCCCTCCCACGAGAAGGAACAAGCGAGCTTAGAGGGACCATTTTGAGGCGTGCTCGCTCGATGTGCGCGGTGGAACCAACCACGGATGCCGGCTCGAGAGAGGGTAAGGCAATGTGGAAGGATCATTGAGATGTTGGGCGCGCGCAGTGGGAGAGTAACCAGAGCTCCTTCCTTAAGAGAGGGAGCGAGCTTGGAGGGCATTGAATTGGGTTCGGAGATTGATTTCCCTCTGGATTCCTGCCACGTTTAATCGCGTTGCAGGGACTGTTCGAATGAAGCTGGCCTCCGATTCCGTGATTGCCCGGGCGAAAGTAATCGGCTACCATTTGGAATGGTTGAGGCGGCGAGCGGCGTGACCAAATTCATCACGCTCTATCCGACGAAGGGAGTTTGATATGGCGTTTGAACTGTTCAGCAAGGTGGCATTAAAGGTTGATGTGCCCGCCCACAAACTCCGAATAGGTGATGTGGCCTCTATCGTGGAAACTTACCCCGGTCGGCCGGGAGAAGAACCGGGGTATTCGCTGGAGGTGTTCAACGCGGTTGGAGAGACGCTGGCGGTCGTGACCGTGCGTGAATCGCAGATCGAGCCGTTGACCAATAACGAAGTCTTACATGTACGGCGACTGAACGAAGTCTCGGTGTGACCTGTTAAGCCACATCTTGCCTCAAACCTGACTCCCCCCATACTTGCATCACGCGCATCTCGTACCCCCCAGGATGAACCGAATTGATCCGACAGGCTGTCGGAGCCCACACCAACCGTCTCGCTTGATCGAATCAAGCAGAGTGAAGCCCACACTTGGACGGATGGTATGCCGAGGCGTACCAAGCAAACTCCCGCAGGGTAAAGAAGCCCGCATCAGCGCTGCCGGCGGCCTGGTTGATGTCCCGCCTGGAAACGGGTATCCCTCAGCGGCTGAGCGTGAGGGGCCCTCGATATGGCTGAAAAGATTCACATCGATGTACCGAAGGACCAGATTGCTGCCTTCTGCCGAAAATGGAAGGTCGCGGAACTGGCTCTGTTCGGCTCCGTGTTGCGGGGAGATTTCCAACCAGAGAGTGATGTGGACGTACTGGTCACATTCGCCCAACAGGCGGATTGGGGATTCGAGCACCTGTTGGATATGAAGACAGAGCTGGAAGGGCTATTGGGGCGACCGGTCGACCTGGTGGAAAAAAGACTGATAGACGAAAGCCCCAACTACATCCGCCGAAAACATATCCTGACCCACATGGAAACCATCTATGTGGCGCGATGATGCGTATCTGTTGGACATGCTCCTCGCAGCTAAACGCGTCATGGAATTTCGAAGCGACCTCACGTGGGATCAATTTCGACAAAGTCACCTACACCAGCAGGCTATTGCAAAAGCTCTTGAAAATATCGGAGAGGCTGCCGGGAAAGTGTCGGAAGAGATCGCAATACGACATCGAATTGTTCACGATTATTTTCGTCTGGATCTCTTAAGAGTCTGGGAGGTCGCAACCAATGATGTGCCGAACTTGGTAGCTGCGATTGAACCTCATGCCCCGCCCGAATAGCCCCGACGGCGGCCGCAGCTGTTAGCTGTTGCCTTCAGGAAAGTCGAGCCATCTGTCGGTATCTGAACAACCCTCTGTCGTGATCCCTCTCGCTGCGGCCCGTTTACACCACCTCTTGCCTCACACCTAACCGCCATCCCGCATACTCGCCAGCTAGTGTCCTGTCTCTGAAATTCGTTGCATTGATCCGCAAGGTTGCTCCCCCTCTCTCTTACCCTCTCCCCCACCGGGGGAGAGGAGACAGTGAGGGGGCAAACCGCTGGGGGTTATGACATGAATCTTTGAGACATCACACTAGACAGTGTCGTCACGAGATGTGACATGATGGAGGGTCATGCTGCACCGAAGGAGGTTGAGCATGAAACCATCACATCGTCGACAGGATCTATCCGACAGAACGTGGGAACTGCTGGAGCCGCATTTGCCCGGGCGCAAGGGCGTGTGGGGCGGCATCGCGAAGGATAATCGCATGTTTCTCAATGCCGTCTTCTGGATGTTACGCACCGGCGCCCCGTGGCGGGATTTGCCGCCGGACTTGGGGGACTGGAAGAACGTGCAGCGGCGGTTTTGCCGTTGGCGGGACGAAGGGATGTGGGAGAAACTGCTCGAAACCGTGCTCGATGAGCCGGACGATGAATGGCTGATGATCGACGCCAGTCATTGTAACGTGCACCCGCACGCGGCAGGCGCCAAGGGCGGCAATCAAGAGATGAGCCGGACAAAAGGGGGCTCACCACCAAGATCCATCTGGCCGTGGATGCGCATGGTATGCCGCTCAGAGTCGTGGTCACGCAAGGTACCGTGGCAGATTGCACGCAAGCTGGCCGCTTGATGGAAGGGATCGCGGCAGAGCATCTGATTGCCGATAACGGCTACGACAGCGATGCGATCGTCGATCAGGCCACAAGCCGGGGCATGAACGCGGTGATTCCGCTCAGAAAAAACAGAACCACGCAAAGGCTTTACGACGAGGATCTGTACAAACTGCGGCATCGGGTCGAGAACGCATTCCTGCAGCTCAAACGCTGGCGCGGTATCGCCACCCGATACGCCCAAAATGCCGCGTCATTCCTCGCTGCCGTGCACATCAGGTGCATCGCTCTTTGGGCGGCTATCTCGTGACGACACTATCTAGCAAATCACGATCAGAGTGGGAGGCGAGGTGGGTGGTGTGGTCTCTATGCTCGCGCAACGTACGGCCTCGGAAGAAAATAAAGGGAGTCAGCCTGAGATCAAGGAACACGTGTGTTCGGGGCACCGGCATTTCTAGAGACTTGGTTGATTTCTCGACGGGAAACGGGTATCCCTCAGCGGCGCAGGCTCAGGGGATTGTTGCATGCCCACACTGAATTGGATCGGGAAAGAAGCGGTCGTGAATCATCACCGGCGGACGGAACGCATTTTGATTCGGCTGAAGCCCTACGAGATCACCGTGAGTTGATTGATGTCTTCCCGCAAACCCGCCGTCGCTCTTGATTCTCTGGAACCCTTGATCCTCGTCATCAGGGGGTGCCGCGTCATTCTCGACACGGATTTGGCTCGGTTGTACGGGGTGCCCACCTTTCGCTTCAATGAAGCAGTAAAACGCAATTCCCGCCGTTTTCCCGAGGATTTCATGTTTCAGTTGACGGGCGATGAGTTGGCCGGTTTGACATCGCACATTGCGATATCAAAACCAGGCCGTGGTGGGCGGCGAACGCGTCCCTATGCGTTTACGGAATACGGGGCCGTCATGGCCGCGAACATTCTTCGCAGCGATCGGGCTGTCCAGATGAGCGTGTTTGTGGTGCGGGCGTTCGTCCGCTTGCGTGAGCATATTGCCGCCAATCAAGCCATTCTGAAACGTTTGGGCGAGATCGACCGGACCTTGCTTGAACATGACTCAGCGCTGTTGGATTTGTATGAGAAGCTGTTGCCGCTGTTGCAGCCGCCTCCCGACCTTCCCAAACGGCGAATCGGTTTCCATTCGAAGGGCAAAGCGTGATTGCGCTCAAGGATTACCAAGAGCGGGTGCCCGATTCGCTGCGTGCGGTCGAAAAGGGCGAGGTGACCGGACTCCTCGCGCAAGACTCGAAGAAGCCAAACGACTCGTAGAAGAGGCGCCGGGGTAAATCATGGTCTGGGTGACTTGTTGGTGCTAGCCTGCTTACGGCGTAAATAACTGATCACAAATTATGATCAGTTGCAGCGTTGACGCAGAGGAAAAACGAGCGGTCGGGGCCGTGTGGGCTTCTCGGAGCGGCGGCCGCTGCCTGTTTGCGATGCCGACTGCAGGCGATTTTTCGGGAATCAGGAAGATCCTTGAGCGGAGATAAGCTGCAGTCTGTCTGTCTGGCATGGTTGCTGTTAAACCTCTATGCGCTGTGGTCCTGCAGCCGATGGGCTGTGGGCTAGAATAGGGTACTGCGTCGCTCTCGCGGCATCGGTGGTCCATTGTCTCGAATTGACGGCGAGCGGCGAGTGGCATAGAGTAATTCTTACAATAGGGGATGTCGACCATGGGTGCTCAGACCGCCAAACAAAAGATTCTTGAAGCTGTTGAGCGACTGCCGGATGATGCCACGCTCGAAGATGCCATCGAGCGGCTCTGTTTCCTCTCAAAAGTAGAAGAAGGGGTTCGCCAGTCTGATGCCGGTGAGACGGTACCGCATCAAGAAGCTGTTCGCCAACTACTCGGATGACCCTCCTCTGGACTCGGCGTGCTCTTGCTGACGTTCAGGCCATCAAGCAATTCATTGCCAAAGATTCTCCGCATGCCGCCAAATTGGTGACGCAACGACTCGTGGCCGCAGTGGACCGCTTGATACTGTTTCCTCAGTCGGGTCGGATTGTGCCCGAACTTGCCGATCCACAGATTCGTGAAGTCGTTCAGGGCTCCTATCGCATTGTCTATCGCTTGATCGAGAAACAGGTGCACATCCTCACCATCCACCACACAGCCCGCCTGTTCGCTTTGGGACAATAGGCCGGTCAATCCTCCCTACCCACTGCTCTATTAGGGACTGGCACCTGATCGGTTCCTTCGTTTCTCCCCGAGGGAGTCGTCTGGCGATCCTCTCGCCCTTTTTCCCTCGGGAGGGTGGCCCGGTGGGCTCCCAACTGCGCGGGACCGTCTTACCCGCCCAACCCTCTGGCACGCCGAGACGTGCCATTTACCCAAGCAAGGGCCTTCTGAGGCCGCGCGTTGCGCGAGCACGGGGGGCCACCGGGCCAACCCTCCCTCCTTGTTTTTCCTTCGACCCCTTCGCTATACTTCGGCGCTATGAGTATCAGAAAAGCCGCCGGTGATTGGGAGCCCATGCTGCTGGGGATCGAGCCCCGGCTGTGCAAGGTCTGCCGGCAGGGCCTCTATCGCGACAAGACGATGTTGCGCGGCGGGTGGTCGCGTTGCGCGGTCTGCGATGAGTTCGTGCACTACAGTTGCCTCGCCAGCGGCAAGGTCAATTTCCTGAAGGCTCGTCCGCGCATCTGCAAAACCTGCCGGACGGCCGAGGAGCAAGCCAAGCAGGCCGCTCCTTCCCCTTCGAACCAGCCCGCTCCCGTCGGGTCATGACCCTCGTCGATCCTCAACAACGATCAACCAGGCCTGCCTGGCACGTGTTCTTTTCCCACGGCCTGCGCTATGTGCTCGCCCCGGTTTTGTTTCTCTCCAGCGGATTCTTTACGGCCAATTTCATCGTGAGCGGACATTACACCTGGCCGCGGACGAGCCGGGTCTTCGTGCTGACGCTCACCTTGCTCATTCTCGCCTACGAGTTCATATACAAAGACCATACGGTTCGGTCCGGATCGCCCGATCGGGCATTCAACGCCGTACTGTATTCCTGTATGGTTCCCTATGCTCTCGGTGTGCTCATGATGCTGGGGTTGGCGAAACTGTAGCAGATGTTGAAAAAGTCCGCCGGCTTTGTTCTCGCGTCGCGTGTCGATCCGTGAAGCGTGAAGCATATCTCGCGAACGTGCCGAGGCCGGTTCTGAAACGAGAGACGGCCGACGCGTCCATTTTCAAATAGGTGGCTATGGGGCAGCGGTACCAAAGCGGCGCCTTCGTGCAACAATGTTTCGCGGTCCATCCCCTGTGTCTGTCGTTGAAGCGAATCGACGACGAGGGACGGCTCCTGGTCGCCTGCACCTCCTGCCGCATGATGCATCTCATGGTACCGGAGCAGGTGGTGGCGCGCGTGGCCGTCGTGCCGCTCGGAGGCGAGGCGGTCGGGGGGAAGGCGGCGCCGACCACGGCGAAGGAATTGCTGACGGCTTGCCTCCAGGAGCATGCGATGGCGGTCACCATTCGAGAGCTGGATGTGATCCGTGACAGCGTCGGATTGCGTTGCGCCGAGTGCCGCCGCATGTTCGACCTGCAGATCTCAACCTTCGAATCCCACCAGAAGTCGTGATCGGGATCGTTGATCCATCCCACATGGCTACCCTCTCACCTGATCGATTCCTGACGCCGGACGAGGTGAAGCTGGTCGCGGACCGGGATCTGTTCCGAGCCAAGGAGCGTATTATCCTCAAGGTTCGAGACCTGCTCACGGAGCTTCACCGGGGGCTGCGGGAAGACCTGGGTCGGAGCACGTTGCTGTTGCCGCCGGAATTCGACCCAACCAAAGTGCAGTTCGTCAAGGGCGAGCATCTGGAGCATTGCCCCTATCAATACCTGGACTACCCGAAACATTTCCTGGGCGACGAGAAGTTCACCTTTCGATCCCTGTGCTGGTGGGGGCACCAGCTCGTCTTCGCGATGATCGTCGAAGGGGGCCAGGTGAAGCAGTACCGGAAAAACTTCGTCGATCGATTCCATCAAATGGCCGGTCAGGGGCTGGAACTCTCGCTGGCTCCCACGTTGTGGGAATGGAAACAGGGCGAGGGCTACACCCTGCCGATCACCCACGACCGCAAGGCTCAACTGGCGGCGGTTCTGTCGGGCCGGTCCCGATTCAAGATCGCACGGTTTCTGCCGTTGGATCACCCGGTGATGCGTGAAGGCCGTTTGCCGGAATTGGGCCGTGACACCTTCCGGAGCCTGCTTCCGCTTCTGAGTCCCTGATGCGGCTGGTTCGGCCCCTTCAGGGCGGCTTCTGCCCTAGCCCACATTATTCATGACCGCTTCTACTGCAACCGCCGATACGCCGCTGCGACAAGCTCGGCTGCTGGGTTCCCGCAGCCAAGCGGGCAGGCTCGCCGCTCGGTCGGTCGACAGACTGTTTCAAGTATGCCTTCCTTCCTCGCGGCTCCGCGTGCCCGTCTCGCGTGGCGTCTTGGCGGTTTCGTCACGAACCGTCATGAATAATGTGGGCTAGGCCGTCAGCCCGGGTTTTCCCCTCCGATCCGCCCTTCCCGTTTGTCATCCGGCTTCGAGATTGGGTAGACTGGGGCCCGTCTTGCCGAGGAGCCACTTACCGATAGGGAGGGACGTGTGATTGCACAGGGATGTCGGATCGCAAGTCAGGTCTGTGTCGTGGTGGGCTTGGCCCTGCTCTGGGGCTGTGCCGGAACCGGAGAGATGGTCTCGCTCAACGTTCAGCCGCAGCTGCCGTTCGTGTCGAGCGGCCAGCCGGAGCCATTGAAGATCGTCATCGAGCCCTTTGAAGATCTGCGGGCGGACAAGGGGAAGATCGGCCAGCGTACCCACCTGGGCGGCGGGGTGACGAATTTCAACGTCAGCGGGGGGCAGCCGGGTGTGACGATCGCGGAAGCCCTGGCCGAAGCCCTGCGCCAGCGTGGATGGAACCGCCGGGGGTGGGATGCGCGGGTCGTGCAGTCCGGGGTGGAGGTGTCGGGAGCCGATATCGTGATCAGCGGTGAAATACGGGAGTTTGTCGCGCACGTGAAGAGCCGCGTCTTCAATACGAAGCTGACCGGCGAAAGTCGTCTGACCATCAAGGCCAAGAACCTCGCGGACGAGAGCAGCACGGTGCGCAACATGCAGGGTGAACAGTCCAAGCTCGTGTTCTGGTTCACGAGCGAGGATGTCGAGACCCTCATGGCCGGACTTCTGCAGGACGCGATCGATCGCTTTATCACCGATACGAAGATCGAGGGGCGCGCGTTGAAGTCCGCCCGGTGAGGAGTTCCTGCTTCGGCGGCCTTGCGGGGCCTGCGGAGGGTTGTCGTGCGTGAACGGCGGTGGGAAACTCCGGACCGGCTGACCTTTCGCGAGGTCTTGGCGGTCGGCGACCGGCTCGGGGCCTTGGGATTGAAACCGGCGCACCCCGCCAAGGACGTGATTTGTTATGTGGAAGATTGGTCGGTCGACTCCCCGGCGGAGTTCGATCAGCTCGATCACTGGGCCACCGAAGACGTCACCCTGCTCCATGTCCGCGAAGGGTGGCAGGGCGATTTTTTTCTATTGGCCGGCGGCTACCACACGGTCTATCAGCGCTATCAGGACGTCGGGACCTACTGTTCGATCAGCCATCCCTGGCGGACGAGCGGGCCGCTGCGGTTTCATCACCCGACCCAGATGTTGTGGCTGGGCTTCCGGCACAACCACGCCTTCATCCGTGTGCGGTTGCATACGCGGGAGGTGGTGACTCCCGGGGAAACACGCGAGGACGCCCGGCGCAGCGATTGGATCGATGAACGGCGGACGATCTTTCTCGACGCGATTGCCCTGTTGGACCTTCCGGTCGAGACCTCCGTGGACAAGGGCAATCTCCTGTTGACGCCCGCGGACCCGGCGACCCCCTTTTTCTGCTCGTGGCCAGACGCCTTCGGCCCCTGCCAGTTCGAATACAACTCGTCGGATGCCTATGAGTTCCTCGTGCCGGCGAGCAAGCTGGCCGCTACCTTCTCTCCACAAGCCGCCGGCGTGCGGGCCTATTTGACCGGCTTCTCGGAGGCGGCGTTGGAGAAATTTTCCGCGGTTCAGCCGGGCGCCCGATCCCTGTACCGCTGCTCCGTGCATTGCGCCCTGGGCGAATTGCCGGAAGTGCTGGGGACGATCGAGCCGCAGGGCCGCCTGTACAGCACGCTCTGTGAATTCCAGACGCAGGAGTTGATGCCGGACGGTGAGGAGGCCTCGGCCATCATCGGAGTCGTCGGCAACGCCGGCGGCTTTCAGCTGGAAGCGCGGTTGAACCGTGCTCCGTTGCCGGAGGACCATATGGCGGGGTGGTTGGAGCGTCTGCTGGGGTATCCGGTTCAGTATGCCCCCTTGCCGCCATTTGTATAGGGCTGGCGGTTGACATGGCCTCCCACACCGTTCTCTGGTCGAAATAATTTTCCGGCAGTCCGATTCCTCTCTTCGTTTGACAATCCCGCTCTTCTCCTGAACTCTAGCCCCATGGTTTCGATGCAACGGTTCCAATCGGTCCTGGGGAAGCCCTACCTGCCGCCGCTCTTTTTTTTCAGCGGGGTGACCTACGACACGGTGACGCTGACGCGCATCGATCGGCTTCAGGATAACCTCCTGCTCCTTCTCTATCTTACGCTGCTGGGCTTTCTCATCGTGCTGACGGGCCGGTTGGGGACGAATGAGGCGACGGTTGAGGATCTCCCGCCGGATGCTCCAGCACCCATGAAATGGATCATCCAGGCCAAGCCTTACGCGCCGATGGCCATTCAGTTTCTGCTGGGCGGGCTCTTCAGCGCCTATGCGATCTTCTACTCGAAAAGCGCCACCTTGACCGGGACCGCCGTGTTTTTCTGTCTGCTGGTCGCCCTCCTCGTCGGGAACGAATTCCTGCGCGATCGACTGTCCAATCTGCAACTGTTGGTCGGTCTCTACGCCCTGGTCTGTTTCGGGTTCTTCACGTTTTTCCTGCCGGTGATGACGGGTTGGATGAACCAGGCGATGTTTCTCGCCGGGGCGGCGTTGAGCGTGCTCGTGACCCTGCGGGTGGTGGAGCTGATCTATCGCGGCAACACCGACCGGACGCGCCGCGAGGCGTTGTTGACCGGCGCACCGGCCTTGGCCGTGATCGCCCTGTTGGTGGGGTTCTATTTCCTGAACTGGATTCCGCCCGTGCCGCTGTCGATGAAGTTCGGCGGGATGTACCACGAGGTCAAGCGGTCCGGCGACCGTTTCGAGCTGTCGTACGAAAAACAATGGTATGAGGTCTGGAAACGGTCGGACAACACCATCCCAACCGACGAACCGATCTACTGTTTCACGGCGGTCTTTGCGCCGGTGACGCTGAAGACCACGGTCTATCACCACTGGTACTACCGCAGCGACAAGAGCAAGCCCTTCAGCCACGCCGACAAGATTCCCCTCAAGATCGCCGGCGGCCGCGAAGGTGGGTACCGGGCCTATACCTTCAAGCAGGGCCTCGATCCAGGCGACTGGCGAGTGGATGTCGAAACCGAAGACGGCCGCGTGATCGGGCGGGTTAGGGTCCGGGTGGAAGGGCAAAGCGGGGGACCGCCGGCACTGAACACGATCGTCTACTGAGAGGGGGATCGAGGGACTCCATGAAGCCTGTCAGTGGACTCAAACTGCTTGAAGAGCGGGAAGGCGAGGGGCCGGCGGCGCAGAAGGGGGATCGTATCGTCTACAACTGTCGAATTTTTTTGAATCGAGGCGAGGAAGTGCCGTTGAATCAGCGACAGGCGGCGCAATTGCCGGAACACATGGTTCGGATCGAGGACGGCCTCACGCTCATCGACCACACGATTGTGTTGGGACGGCGTCAGGCCATCGCCGGGATCGAACAGGCGTTGACGGGCATGAAGGCAGACGGCTACCGAAAGGTCCGCATCAGTCCACACCTGGCCTATCGGGACGAAGGTATTCCCGACCTGATTCCCCCCGATGCGGTGCTCATTGTGGAGTTGTGGCTGCGACAAAACCTGTATGATGACATGACCGGTGTGTGAAGGCCGTAAGAGGGATGGAAGGTATCGTGGGAGGAGGTTGGGTATATGGCGCGGTTTCGTTTCACGCTCGTAGCTGTTGTGGTCTTGCTGGTGGGAGGGGGCTGGAACCTTTCTGCCGTGGCTCAGGAGTCTTCCCAGCCGGCCCTTGCCTGGCAAGTCGGGCCGACTGAGGCGAAGCTGGGCGACCAGGCCCTGTTGAAATTGCCGCAGGGCTATCGGTTCCTCGGGTCGCAGGAGACGCAGCGGCTGCTCAAACAGATGGGCAATTTTCCGTCCGGTTCGGAGTTGGGCTTGATTACGTCGGCAACCGCGGGGGAACAGTGGTTCATGGTGGTCCGCTACATCGATGCTGGCTACGTCAAGGACGACGAGGCGGCCAACTGGGACGCAGATGCGCTCATGGCCTCGATCAAGGAGGGGACGGAGGAGGACAACAAGACCAGGCAGGCGCAGGGATTCCCGCCGCTGGTCATTCGCGGTTGGGAAGAGAGGCCGCATTACGACAAGGCGGCGAACAAGGTGGTCTGGGCCATCTCGGCACAGGAGCGGGAGTCGGTGGGGGTCAATTACAACACGCTGGCGCTGGGACGGCAGGGCTACCTCAGCATGAACATGGTGGGGTCGTTGGAGGAACTGCCGACCTTGAAGCCGCATGTGGGGCTCTTGCTGGCGAATGTGGAGTTCGTCGAAGGGAAACGATATGCCGATTTTGATAGCACGACCGACAAGGTGGCGGCAGTCGGACTGTCGGCGCTCATTGCCGGTGCGGCGATCAAGTCCGGCCTCTTGGCCAAGTTGTGGGCCTTCATCGTTCCCCTGGTGCTGGCGGGAAAGAAAGTGCTGATGTTGTTGGTGATCGCGCTCGGCGGGTTGGCCGCGAAGTATTTGAAAAAGAAACCCAAGCCGGAACAGCTGGAGGGTGGCGGGGGTCTGTCGTCGTGAAGATCCTGTTGCTGTTGCTCTCGGGCATCAAGCTGGGCAAGGTGGCACTCACCGGCGGGACGATGCTGCTGTCGATGGTGGTCTATAGCTTCGTGTTCGGCTGGTGGTACGCGGTGGGGTTCGTGTTGTTGATCCTGTTTCATGAGCTGGGCCATTATGCCGCCGCCAAGCAGCGCAATCTGGATGTGGGTGCGCCGACCTTCATTCCCTTCGTGGGCGCCTGGATTCAGCTCAAAGAACAACCGATGGACGTCGAAACCGAAGCCTATGTCGGCATCGCCGGACCGGTGGCGGGAACCGTGGCGGCGATGGCCTGTTATTACGCGGCGGAATATACCCACAGCCAATTGCTGTTGGCCCTGGCCTATGCCGGGTTCATGATCAATCTGTTCAACCTTATCCCGCTCTCCCCCTTGGACGGCGGCAGGATTACGGCCATCATCTCGCCGAAGGTCTGGTGGCTGGGCGTGCCGATTCTCATCGGGTTGTTCATCATGAACCACAGCCCCATGTTGCTGCTGATCGCCATCCTCGCCATCCCCCATGTGATGTCCACTTTCCGAGGCGGCCCCCAGGGCCTGCCGGAGCGGTACTACGACGTGCCGCTCGCGACTAGGCTCAGTTACGGCCTGTACTATCTTGGATTGGCGGCCTTTCTTGGTATCATGAGTTATGAGACGCACTTGCTCTTGCCCTCCTCGCAAGGCTAATCGAATCAGTCTGTTGAATCGATGTTCACGACCTGGTCCATAATGAGGTTGATGAAAACTATTTTGAGGGCTGCCTGAGGTTTCTTGCAGGATGTTCAAAATGGTTGTCCAGCGCGGCCGCAGCAATGAGCGGAGGCGAGGCGGCAGTGTCTTGCGAGAACAAAGCCGGCGACCATTTTCAGCATCCTGCGACGGAGGCGCTGTGCAACAGTTCACCGCTGAGGTGAGTCGCATCCAGGACCTGACGTATGACGTGCGGGCGATCGAGCTGCGGCTGTTGGAGCCGGGCACCATGACGTTCAAGGCCGGGCAGTTCGTCTCATTCGAGGTGCCGAAGGAGGGGCAGCCCCGCCCTGTGACGAGGCCCTATTCCATCGCCTCGCCGCCAGGCCAGCGGGACCGGCTCCTCCTGATCCTCAATCTGGTCAAGGATGGACCCGGCTCGAATTACCTCTTCAGCCTGCGGGAAGGATCGCGAACGGAATTCAAAGGACCGGCCGGCGCCTTTTACCTGCGGGATGATCCGACCAGAGACCTCTTGTTCGTCGCCACGGGAACCGGCATCGCTCCGATCCGAAGCATGATCCTGGCTCAGTTGGAGCGCGCCTCTTCGCAGGCGGTCACCCTGTTCTGGGGCCTTCGCAGTCAGCGGGATCTCTATCTGCAGGATGAGCTGCAAGCGCTGGCCCAGGCCCATCCCAAGTTTTCATACGTGACGACCCTTTCCAGGCCGGACTCGGGGTGGGAGGGGGCCGTGGGACGCGTGACGGCCTTGATCGAGCAGCGGGTGTCCTCCGTAGCGAACCTCGCAGTCTATCTCTGCGGCGGGAGCGGCATGATCAAGGATGTGACGGCCAGGCTCAACGCCAAGGGGCTGTGCCCGATCTATCGGGAAAAGTATTACGACTGACGGCTGCTGAAACAGGCCGCTGGTCTTACCCGCCCAACCCCGTCGCGCCAAGACGCGCCTTGTCCTCGGCTGCGTTCTCGCGTCGCTCAATCCTTCGACGTACACAAACACTACGCCTCGGTCTTTCGCTTGCCGCGGCCTTGCTCGGGAAGGGCTGCGTCTTGGCGCAGCCGAGGATGGGGAGGGGAAAATGAATACCTTTTTAAGCGGCCCGTGGCGGTGGTAGAGGTCGAACTACTCAGTCTGGGCTGCTCGCTTGGTCGTGTGTTGGAACACGCACTTGGGGCAGGTGTAATGGATGAACCGCCCGCCTGCGACCAGCCGTTTGGTCATCGTCACCTTGCACCAGGTGCAGAGGCGATCGGGCAAGTCGGCGAGGGGAGGGGAGGGGATGGTTTGCGGTGCGGATCGGTCGGCCATGGTCGGCATTCTCTCTAAGGCGTCGCGAGTTTGTCAATGTGCTCGAGTCGGGAGAAATTTCGGAGATAAACATTTACAGTGTTTCAAACGTTGAGTATATTGCAACCATATGTGCTTCCACTCCACCCATCCTCAACAGAAAGGTCGTATCGTTTATGCACAACGCCGAAGGCGCCACGTCCGACGACATCTCATCATCTTCAGCCAGGCTTGCTGACTCACCGATCCAGCCCGACTCCGTCGGGCCCGGCAAAGCCTGGGGAATTTGCACTTCCGTCGACCTCCACGATTGCATCCCAGACCGTATCCGCGATGCCAAACAGATCGAAGCCTACGTTGTGCAGCTCTGCGAGCTGATTCAAATGAGTCGGTATGGCGCCTGCCAAGTCGTTCATTTCGGAGAAGGCCGCGTGGCCGGCTACAGCATGGTGCAGTTGATCGAGACCTCGCTGATCAGCGGTCACTTCGCCAACGATACGAACAGCGCCTATCTCGACATTTTCAGTTGCAAGGGCTACGATCCGGCCGTCGTCGAAGAATTCTCCAAAGCCTTTTTCGGCGCCCGTCGTTCGAGCCATCGGGCCATGTTGCGGTACTAGCGCAAGGTTGTGAGATTCCTGTCTCTGTGCAGGACCTGTTGTCTTGCCGGATAAGGCCTGCGATGAGCCAGACTCAACCCAAAACAGTGCGGGCGTTTTTCTCCACACTCGCCGGCAAGCTGGATCCGGAGGCGGCCGAAGGACTGGATGCGGTGTACCAGTTCGATTTGGACGGTGCCGACGGGGGACAGTATCAACTGCAGATCCGGGACGGTGCCTGCCATGTTTCGGAAGGCACCCACCCGGATCCGCACGTGACGCTGGCGATGTCGGGGGAGGATTGCCTCCGGGTTCTGAACGGTCAGGTGAGCGGGGCGGCCGTGGCCATGTCCGGGCGCCTGCGCATCAGCGGAGATGTGGGGTTGGCGCTCCAGCTGGCCTCGCTTTTTCCGACTCTTCGCCCCTAAGGGGCGGTCGCATTCTCCCGTTCCTTCCGGCGCTACCGCCCATCCTCATCATCTCCGAAGTGGAGGGTTCATCTCAGTGAGTCCTCAGGCCTGCTGAATCACCGGTACGCCCGATTCCGCCCCAGCCAGTTGCTCCGCGCTCCGTGGAAACCGCTCTTCCAACATCGCATAGACCGTCGGCACCAGGAACAGGGTCAGGACCGTCGAGACCGTGAGCCCTCCCACGACCGCCCGTGCCAACGGCGCATTGGTCTCGCTGCCTGTGCCGAGGCCGAGGGCCATCGGGATCAGTCCCACTACGGTGGCCAGCGAGGTCATGAGAATCGGGCGGAGTCTGGTGCGCGAGGCCGTGACGACCGCGGCGGCGAGGGGCAAGCCCCGGCGGCGCAGCACATTCGTGTAGTCCACCAGCAAGACGCCGTTCGAGACGACGATGCCGAGCATCATGATGATGCCCATCATCGAGGAGGTGGAGATGGTCGTATTGGTCAGGTAGAGCATGACGATGACGCCCGGGATGCCCATCGGTACCGAGAACATGATGATGAAGGGGTCGATCAGTGATTTGAACTGTGCCGCCATGACCATGTAGACAAGAATCAGCGCCAGTGCGCTCGCGAACAGCAGGCCCTCGAAGGTCTCCCGCTGCTGCTGGATCTGTCCGGCGAGGCGGATGGTGAAGCCCGGCGGCAATTGCAGGCGGGCGAAGGCCGTTTCCAGGTCCTGGGCGATGGAGCCGAGGTCGCGGCCGACGGGGTTGGCGGTGATGTGGATGACCCGCTGGAAGTACTTGCGCTCGATCTTCACGGGGCCGGCATTCAACTTCAACGTGGCCAAGTTCTTGAGGAGCACCGGCTCCCCGTTTTTCGTCGTCAACAGGACATGCTCGATGTCCGTCAGGTCCTTGCGGTGGTCCTCCGCGAGCCAGGCGCTGATGTAGTATTCGTTACCGTTCTGGGGGTCGGTGAAGATGATCGGGTCGGTCTGGCCGTTGCCGTTCAAGGAGTACAGCACGGCATTGGCCACGTCGGTTTCACTGATGCCTAGGAGGGCGGCCTTCTCCCGGTCCACGACCACGTTCACCTCCGGGTAGTTCTCCTCCCGGCTGACCTCGACATCCGCCATGCCCGGAATCTTGTGCATGATGTCCTGCACCTGGTGGATGACGGTGCGGGCCTTCTCGAAGTCGTAGCCGTAGATCTCGACATCGATGGCTTTTTGCGAGCCGAAACTCGTCACGCGTTTCACCAGGCCTCCGGGATCGAAAAACATCGCCACGCCGGGGAAGAGCTTGAGGACCGCCGGACGCACGGCATTCATGATCTCGACCTGGTTGCGGCGACGCTTATCCGGAGAGGCCAGATAGACGGAAATGACCGACGTGTGCGGCCCGGTGTTGGGGTTGAACAGCGAAGAGCGGCCCTGCGCGAGGACGCCGGTGCTGGAGGAAATCGCTTCGAGTTCATCCGCTGGAATCTTCTCCCGCAGCACCCGTTCGACCTCGGCGACCTGTTCGACGGTCTTTTCCACCCGCTGGCCGACCGGCCCCCGCAGGACGATGCGGAACTGGCTTTCATCGGAGACCGGCAGGAATTCGGTTCCGATGAGGGGCAGCAACGCGAGGGAACTCAAGAAGAGCAGGACGACGGAGACGACCAACGTCCGCCGGTGGACCAGGATCCAGCGAAGACTGCGCTCATACCCTTCATCGAGGGCTTCGTAGCGCCGCTGGCTCCACTGCATGATCCGCACGAACCAGTTCGGCAGATTGCGATGCGCCTCCTGTTCCGGTTTCAGGAATCGATAACAGAGCGCCGGCGTCACGGTGCGGGAGACGAAGAACGAAGTGAAGAGGGCAATCGCGATGGTGAGGGTCAGCGGAATGAGCAGGAGGCGCGCGATGCCGACGATGAAAAACATGGGCAGGAAGACGACGACGGTCGTGACCGTGGAGGCGAAGATCGGCATGGCGACCTCGCGGGCGGCGTTCACGATGGCGTCCCAGCGGTTCCGATCCACGTTCAAGTGGCGTTGGATGTTTTCCAATTCGACGATGGAGTCGTCCACCAAACGCCCGATGCCGAGCGCCAACCCTCCCATGGTAAAGACATTCAAGGTCTGGTTGGTGAAATAGAGCACGATGAAGGTCACGAGAATCGAGAGCGGGATGGCGACAGAGATGATCAGGGTGCTGGTGAGATTTCTCAGGAACAGCAGGATGACCGCCGCCGCCAGCAACGAGCCATGGAGGGCCTGCTCAATGAGGTTCTTGATCGATTGCCGGATATAGATCGATTGGTCGAAGGAAATGCCCAATTGCACGCCCGGCGGGATGCCGATCATTTTGGGGATCGCCTTCCGCAGGGCATCGACCACTTCCACCGTGTTGGCGATCGGTTGTTTGTTGACCCGGAGGTAGACGGAGCGTTTACCGTCCGTGCGGACGACGTTGGTTTGAATGTCGGAGGAGTCCGTCAGGGTGCCGATGTCGCGCACGCGCACCGGGTTGCCGCGCGGATCGATCTTGACCACCACGTCGGCGATCGGCTCCACCGTCTTGAATTGGGTGTTCGTGAATACGTTGTAATCGAGGTTGCCGGCCTTGATGTCGCCCGAGGGCAGAATCAGGTTGGAGGCCTTCACGGCCTTGACCACGTCGAGGATGGAGAGGCCGCGCGCCTGGAGCAGGGCCGGGTCCAGGTTGATGTTGATCTGGCGGATTTTTCCACCTTCGACCGTGGCAGCCGCGACGTTGGCGATCTGTTCGATCTGGGGCGCGATCGTGTTGTAAGCCAGGTCGTAGAGCGCCCGCTCGTCGAGGTCGCCGCCGGCCGCCGTGACGATGGCGACCGGAATGTTGGAGACGTCGAACTTGACGATGAAGGGTTGCAGGATGCCGGGCGGCAGGCTGTTCAGGATCTGGGTAATGCGTTGCATCACCTCCATCTGCCCCACGTTGATGTCCGCGCCCCAGTTGAACCAGACCTGCACCGCCCCGATTCCCTGTTTGGCGAAGGACTCCACATGTTCGACGTTGGAGGCGGAACTGACGGCCTTCTCGATCGGGTAGACGACGCTCTGTTCGATGTCGAGCGGAGGGGCGCCCTTGTAAATGACGCCGACGAAGGCGACCGGGACCTGGATGTTGGGGAAGAGGTCGACCGGGAGGCGATCGAGTGACGTAGCCCCCAGGATCACCATGGCCAGGGACAGCATCAGGATGCCGATGCGGTTACGAAGTGCGAGGAGCGTCAGCCACATAATAATGATGAAGGCGTCAGGCGTCAGGTGTCAGGCGTGAGGATTCGAGGGGTTGGACCTGCACCGGCGCGCCTTCGCTCACCAGGTCTTTTCCGGAGACGATCAGTTGTTCGTCGCCGTTCAATCCTTTCAGGACCTCAATGCGGTTCTCCACGCGGATCCCCAGTTCGACCGGCACCTGGTGGGCCTTTCCGTCCTTGACCACATAGACGTATTGGAATTCTTCCAGACGGCTCACGGCATCCAGCGGGATCTGAATCGCCCGGGGATGGGTGCCGACCAGGACCTCGACACGGGCGAACATGCCGCCCTTGAGACGGTGGTCTTTGTTGGGGAGGTCTACTTCGACGGTCATGGTGCGGGTGGCGCGATTCAATGCCTGCACGATCCTGGTGACCGTGCCCTCGAACACCTCGGTCTGGTAGGCTTCGGCGCGCACCTCCGCGCGCTGCCCGACCTTCACCAGCGGCACGTCCTTCTCCACGACTTCGATCAGGGTGCGGACGGTGTCCACGTCATGCAGGCTCAAGATGCCGCGCGACATGGTGGAGGTGCTGGCGGTGGTGCCGCTCACGTAGGAGCCGGGATCGAGGTTGCGTTCGGCGATATAGCCGGCGAACGGGGCGCGGATGTAGGAGTAGGCCAGATTGGTTTCGGCCTGGGCCAAGGCCACCGCCATCTGCTGCACCTGGGCGCGCAAGGAGTCCTGCAGGGCCAATGCTGCGTCGCGGTTCACCAGGGCCGTATCCAGGTCCTGCTGCGATACGAACTGATCCTTGATCAAGGCCTGCATGCGGTCGAGCGTGAGGGCGGCGTTGCGCACGGCTGCCTCCTGCTGCACGACCTTCGCCTTCGCGGACTGCAGATTGGCCTTTGCCTGGTTGACGGCATGGATGTAGTCGGTGTGGTCGATTTCGACGAGCAGTTGGCCGGCCTTCACGAAGTCGCCCTTGTCCACGTAGATCTTGGCGATATAACCGTCCACGCGTGAGAACACATTCACCAATTGATTGGGGATGAGGTCGGCCGTGTAGGTCAGCCGCACGTCCAGGTCTCGCTTGATGGGGCTCATCGTACCGACCGTGAGGACGCGGTTTTTCCGGGGGTCCGTCTTGGCCCCGCTGCTGAGGCGGAACACGACCAAAGCCGTCACGGCGAAGAAGAGGATGATGCCCAGGGTGACGATCGGATGCCGCAGGATGGGATTACCGGCCACGCGACGGTCCCCGCTTCTTTCTTGTGGATGCACGTTTCAGTCCATTCAGGAAGAGTTCTACGTAGGTGGCGACGATCTCCTCATGCGAGCAATGCAGCGGCACCTCGAAAATTTCGTGCAACAGGCGGTGGTGCACCACCATGCCGATGAAGGCCCGCGCAGCCAACAGCGGATCGACCGTGCGGAAGGCGCCTTCCCGGATCCTGGTCCGAATGTAGCCGGCTAAATAGTCGTAGAACACACGGTGTTGCTTGCCGAAAAACATGTCCGCCAGTTCATGCCCTTCCAGCGCGCTGAAGAGCAGCAGCCGCAGCATCGTGGGATCGGCTCCGGGCCGGATGCGGTAGCCGGCGATGAGGGTAAAGACCCGGTGATCGTCTCGTTTGCGGGCGACGTCTTCGACGGCGCCGAGGAGTTCGCTGAGCGGAGCTTTTTCGGCGAGGATCGCGGTGTAGAGCGCCCGTTTGGTCGGGAAATACTTGAACACCAGGGCTTCGCTCACGCCGGCGGCGCGGGCGATTTCCTTGGTGGTGGTTCCCTTGAACCCTTTGGCGGCAAAGAGAGATGCGGCAGCCGAGATCAGACCGGCCTGCCGGTCGTGGCTCGAGGAACGGGCCGTTGTGGGCGACGTGGTCATCGAATGGATCCGGACTCGGTGAGTGAGTGGTCACTCACCAAAAGACTATCATGAGGCGGCTCATCTCCACAAGGATGAGAGGGGTTCGGAACGGCGCGTGAGCGGGCGGTCAAAACCCGGAGGGCGTGGTGCTCTCGGTGAATTTGGCGCGGAACACCTGGCTTTCGAAGAAGATGATGCCCTGGCCGGTCCGCACGTCGTAACGGAGGATGATCTCGCTGTCCGGCCCTTGCCAGTTGAAAAACTTCACGGCGCCCGCGGCGATCTGGCCGAGGGTCCGATCCAACGGGCCGAACCGGTCTTGCAAGAACCCCAAAATCCGGTCGTGGGTCTCCCTGCCGCTGTACCGCACGATGACGCGGGCGAATTTTCCATCGATCGTGTTGAAGCGCATGGAATCGACCTTGGCCGGTCCCAAGGTCGGCGATGCCGACTTCAGCTCGTAGGTCTGGACTCGGTCGGCGTCCTCCACCTTGGTGAACCGGTCGGATTCCGAGAAGGCCGCTCCCCAGGGAATGTCTTCGAATCCGTTCGGGTCGTTGTGCATGGGGACGGCCAGGGCGAGGGTGACCGGCAGCAGCGCCGCCGTCAGAACGACCCCGGCGATCATCGACCACCGATGAAAAGGGAGATAGCCGGTCATGTCAATCAGGCGTATCCGAGATCTGATCCTGGAACCGAGGCGCGAGCGTGCGGCTTTCGATGAACAGATAACCGCGGTCCCGATTGGCTTCATAGGTGAGGGTGATTTCGGTATCCGGTCCACGCCAGGTATATTGCTGATTCAGCCCCCGCATCATCTGTCCGGGAATCCGCTCGATCTTGCCGTAGGTCTGTTCGAGAAATTGCAACACCCGCGTATGGGTCTGTACCCCTCGGTATCGAATGGTGACGCGCGCGAATTGGGCATCGACGGCCGAGAGGTGGAGGCTCTCGACGGGGATGTCGTGGTAGACGGGAGGGCGATCCCGGAATTCGTAATCGGTGATACGGGATCCAGCGTTGGCGACGGCGAGTTCCGGAATGTCGGTGAGCGGCGCGCCCCATTGAAGATTGCGGAATCCGTGCGGATCGTTCGCCATCGTGATGGCGGATGCGGGGGCGGCATACCCTGCGAGGAGCGCACCGAGAAACCAGACGCAGCTCGCGATGCGGGCAGGCGACCATATCGAAGCGGCAGAGGTCATGGTCTGCAAGCAGTCTCCTCCGGCACGCTACCACGGTTGCCGAGGCGACGGCAACTCTTCGTCCGCATCCTTGAGAATGGGAAACCCCTTGGCTATAATGCGCCTCTTGCGCGCGGACACCTCGCGCCGTTCCGTCAAGAGAGGCCTGGTTCATGATCGACAGCGACCTGTTCGTGCAAGCGCTCCAGGACATGGGCGTGAATTTTTTCACGGGTGTACCCGATTCGATTCTGGGCGGCATCATCGAAGAGCTGATGACGCGCAAGGTCTATACCCCCGCCGTCCGTGAAGACGAAGCGGTCGCCATGGCCGCCGGCGCCTACATGGCCGGAAAGATTCCCGCCGTCCTCATGCAGAACTCCGGGCTCGGGACCTCCCTGAACGCCCTCATCTCCTTGAACATGATTTATCGGCAGCCCTGCATCCTGATCGTTTCCTGGCGGGGCTTCGAAGGCAAAGATGCGCCGGAACATTTGGTGATGGGGGAGACGATGCTGCAATTGCTCGACACCATGAAAATTCCGCACCGGACCCTGTCGGAGCAGACAATGGCCGACGACCTCCGGTGGGTGAGCCAGACCTTCATGAAGCAACGGGTTCCGCTGGCGCTCGTCATCAAGAAGGGCGTCGTCAAGGGGTTGCATCCATGAGACCGGAAGAAGGCACCATGCAGAGCCGGGCACAGGCCATGGCCGCGCTGCTCGAATTGTTGACCGACCAGCCGGTCATCATCTGCAACGGCTTTCCGTCGCGTGAAGCGCACAAGATCGCCGACCGGCCGACCCATTTTTATATGATCGGCTCCATGGGAAACGCGCCGGCGATCGGGCTCGGCGTCGCACTCGCCAAACCTTCCAAACAGGTGATCGTCTTCGACGGTGACGGCAATGTCCTCATGGGGATGGGCACCCTGGCGACCGTGGGCGCCTTGAAGCCGAAGAATTTCATCCACGTGGTGTTCGACAACGAAGTGTACGGCACGACCGGGAATCAGCCGACGATTTCCAACGTCGTGCCGCTGGAAAAGGTGGCCAAGGCCGCAGGGTATGTCCATGTCGAGCGCGTCCTCGACCGGGACGACCTGGTGTACGAGTTCAAAGACATGCTGAAGAAAGAGGGGCCGAGCATGTTGCTGGTCAAGGTCAACGAGTTCGTCGAGGATGCCGGGCGAGTCCTGCATGAGCCGCCGGACATCACCGCCCGATTCATGAAAGCGATCGAATAGTGCGTCGTTCGTGACGCGCCGCCGGCGCCTCGTCCTGCGCTTCACGAGCGACCTGTCACGAAGAACGGAGTTCGCAGGTGATCTTACTCAATCCCGGTCCAGTCAATGTGTCCGAACGGGTGCGGCAGGCCTTGATGCGCCCCGATATCTGCCATCGAGAAGCGGAATTCTCCGACCTGTTGGGGCGAGTCCAACAAAAATTATTGACGGCGTTCGTGCCCGGGAACGAAGCGGACTACGTCGCGGTCTTGCTGACCGGCTCAGGCACTGCCGCGGTGGAATCCGCCATCATGTCGTGCCTCCCGATGGGAAAGCGTATGCTGGTGCTCAACAACGGCATCTACGGCGAGCGCATCTCCAACATGATCGGCCTGCACCGGCTCGGCGTGTCCGAACTCAAGTCGGAGTGGCATGTCAGGCCGGACCCGGAGCGGCTGCGCTTGGCCCTGCGCCAGCATCCCGAGGTCCATGCGGTGGCGATGGTGCACCATGAAACGACCACCGGCTTGATCAATCCCGTCAAGGAGATCGCCGAGGTCGTCGATAGTCAGAACCGCGTGTTCGTGCTCGATTCCGTGAGCGGCCTGGGAGGCGAGCCGATCGATATCGCCGGCTCTCACATCTATATGGTGGCGGGGACTGCCGGCAAATGCATTCAAGGATTTCCCGGCGTCTCGTTCGTCCTCCTTCGTAAGGGGTTTCTGGAGCGGATGCGAGGGTACCCGAAGCGATCCTGGTACCTGCATCTGACCCACTATGTCGACAATCAAGGGAAAGGGACCGTGCCCTTCACCCCGGCGGTGCAAGTTTATTATGCGTTTGAAGAGGCCCTCGACGAGTTGTTGGAGGAGGGGGTCGCCAATCGCATGAGGCGGTACAAGCTGACCGCCTCAAAGATTCGGGAACGCATGGGGCAACTGGGAATCAAAGCCTTGTTGCCGTCCGAATCCCAATCGAACACGATCACGGCATTCCATTTGCCGCCCGGCATCGATTACGCCACATTACACGATCAGCTGAAGGCCCGTGGCTATGTCATCTATGCCGGACAGGGACAATTGGAATCGAAGATCTTCCGCATCGCCAACATGGGTGCCCTGACCGAAGCGCAGATCCAAGGATTTCTGACGGCCTTCGAGCAGGTGCTTGCAGGTGCAAGTCGTCCATGAAAGCCGTCATCCTGGCCGCCGGGGTCGGCAAGCGCCTCTGGCCGATCACACAACACAAGCCGAAATGTCTGATCGAGATCGGGGGGCAGACGTTGCTGTCCCGCTATTTCGATGCGCTGGCCGGCGTCCGGATCAGAGAGGCCACCATCGTGGTCGGTTACAAGCAGGAGATGATCAGGGCGGCGGCCGGTTCGCAATGCCGCGGGGTGGACATTTCCTATCTGGTGAACGAGGAGTTTCACCGCGGCAGTATCTCGTCTTTGTGGGTCGCCCGGTCGGCATTGTCCGACGACGTGGTGATCATGGATGCGGATGTGTTGTTCCACCGTGAGATTCTGCGCTGCCTGGTGGAGTCGCCCTTTACGAACTGTCTGCTGATGGATGATACGGTGAAACAGACCGGCGAGGAATGCATGGTGGTGGTCCAGGGCGGACGGGTGATCGCCTTGAGCAAGAAGATGCCCGAGCGGTACGATGTGGCGGGAGAGGGCGTGGGGTTTCTGAAAGTGTGCCGGGCCGATACGGCCCAGGTGATCGACTCGCTCAAGGGCTATATCGATCAGGGCCGATGGGAGATGGAATACGAAGACGGACTGTCGCAATATTTCCGGAACGTGAAGGTGGGGCATGAAAAAATCGGGGACCTGCCCTGGACCGAGATCGATTTTCCCGAGGATGTGACGAGGGCGGAGCGGGAGATCCTGCCGAAGCTGTAGCTTCGCGGGACCTAGTCTGATGAGTGAAAGCACACTGGAACGCGGTGCCGAACTGCAGGGGTTGAGCACGGCCATTCTGTTGCCCGGCGCGGGGCTGTTCGGAGACCGGCTCGGGCGCGGCCTTACCGACGTGGGGCCGCTGACGCCCATCGGAGGGCTGAGCCTCTTTCAACGCACCGTGCTCACGCTGCAACGGGCGGGCATTCGCCAATTGATCGTGCTGGCCGGTGCCGATGAAGAATTGCTCAAACATACGTTGGCGCGGGGGGCGCGCGTCACGATTCCCGTTCGCTGGATGCCGGTGCGGGAGTTTCCGCTCGACGATCCGCGCACGTGGGAATCGTTGGCCGCCGAGGTGCGGGGGTTCTGTCTGATCGCCGGCGTGCAGGCGGTGTTTTCCAAAGGATTGATCGAACACCTGCGGCAGACCGTGCGTGACGGAGAGGCGTTGGTGGTGACCCGCGCGGCCGGTCCTATCGAGCCGGCCGTGGGCCGACGGAACCCGGCGGTCGCGCTCCAGGAAGGCCGGCTCATTTCCTTTCACAATCAAACCGGGTACGAAGGCCACCAGGTGGCGGCGGATCTGGTCGTGTTGCCGGCGAGCATTTTGAATCCTCCGAACGGGAGGGCGGTCTCCGCGATCGGGGGAGGAACGGAGCCGCTGGGCATGATTCCCGTGCGCCGTTGGTTGGAACGGGCGGCGGCGGAGGGGCGCGTGCGGGTGGTCACGGCAGCTTCCCATGCCGGCTTGTGGTATCGGGACGTGTGGGACCAGCCGAGTGCCGGCCTTGCCGAACGTACGCTCTTCCGCTCGCTCAAGGGGGAGTCCGAGGGATTGGTCGACCGGTATTTCAATCGGACCTTCTCGCGCCTGTTGACGAGGGCCTTCTTATGGATGAAATGCTCTCCCAACGCGATCACTATGATCGCCACGGCGGTCGGGCTGCTCTCCGCCGTCTGGTTCGGCTTCGGCACCTATCAAGCCGGGATCGTCGCCGCGTTGTTGTTCCAATTGGCAGCCGTCATCGACTGTTGCGACGGTGAGGTGGCGCGGTTGACCTTTACGGAATCGCCCTTCGGTGCCTGGCTTGATATCGCCATGGACAACGTGGTGCATATCGCCATCTTCGCCGGAATCGCCTGTGGGGCTTACCTGCGGCAGGCCGGCCAGGCCGGCGCCTGGATTCCGTTGGCGCTGGGCTGCGCGGCAGTGCTCGGCAACGTGCTGTCGTTTTGGCTGGTCACGAAGGCCCAAAAAATCGGCGCCGTCCGCGGCTGGAGCACGCCCACGCAGGCGGCCTGGTCCGACTTTATTCTGAAGAACGTGGCGAGCCGGGACTTTTCCGTGGTGGTGTTTCTGTTCGCCTTGCTGGACAAGCTCGACTGGTTTTTGTGGATCGCGGCGCTCGGTTCGACGGTGTTTTGGTCGTTGATGGTGTGGGTCATCAGACCTTCGGCACGCGCCCGTGCTTAAAGCGGCTCTCTTTCTTCTCGGGGCGCTGACGCTTTCGGCATTGGTCTGGCACATCGGCATCGATCGTATTTATGGGGCGGTGGCGCAACTCGGCCCTGCCGCGATGCTGGCGATCCTCCTGCCCTCTCTTCTCATGTATGTGCTGGAAGCCTACGGCTGGCGCGTGACGCTCGGCGCCTGGGCGAAGGATGTGCCGTTTTGGCGGCTCTTGGCGATTCGCACCGCCGGCGAAGTCGTGAACATGACCACGCCCACGGCCTACGTAGGCGGCGAACCGCTGAAGGCGTTCCTTCTCAAACGGCAGGGAGTGCCGCTGGTGGAAGGGTTGGCGTCGGTCGTGACGGCCAAAACCACGATGACGATCGCCCAGATTCTTTTCATCCTGGCAGGGATCGGCTTGGGGTTCTGGTTGTTGGAAGTGGGCGGATCGGCCGGGCAGACCATCACGGCGGGATTGGTCAGCGTGGGGCTGCTGCTGTTCGGAGTCGGCGCCTTCGTCCTCGTGCAGCGACACGGCATGTTTTCATGGATCCTGAAGATCCTGCGCTTCATCGGGTTGCGGCTGCAGTCCTTGGAGTCACGGGAACAGAAGCTTCTCGAATTGGATCGCACCATCGCCCACTTCTACAGCCATCGGCGATCGGCCTTCTTGTTATCGACCGGGCTCTTTCTCCTCGGCTGGCTGGCCGAGGCTTTAGAGGTGTTCGTCATGGTTCTATGCCTAGGGCAACCCATCACGGTGCTGTCCGCCGTGGCGATCGGAGCCCTGTCGGTGTTCATCAAGGGCGGCACCTTTTTCATCCCCGGCAGTTTGGGCGCACAGGATGCGGGCAATCTATTCTTATTGACCACGTTCGGGTACGGCGATGTGACCGGCATCACCTTTGCGTTGTTGCGGCGCTTTCGGGAATTCGTCTGGATCGCGCTGGGGCTTGCCTGTCTGGCGATCGTGACGAAGGGTGCCGATCGTTCCCTCTCCATCGACTGACGAACATCGACAGTGATTCGGAATCAGTCACGCCTGCCTCTGTGTACAGGTCTTCGAGGAATTTCCTCGCGAGAAGTGGCTGAAATGCACGTTCTTCGGTACACTTGGGATCGGAGCCGTCTCCGGCCTGCCGAGGACGAACAACCGGGCAGCCGCAGGCGGATGCCCGCATGTGAGGAAAGAGTTTCAACCATGCAACGACCGAATTATCCCGATTCCCAGGGCCGGCCGGCCGACAAGGAAGCGCCGAGCATGGCGGGGGCGGAACCAACCGGCGAGCGCCTGCTGCCTCCGTTGGAAGATCCCGCCGAGGCATTGAAATTCTGCCGAACCCTGGCCGCGGCGATGGAGCTTGCCTCGGATGTCGAGGGACGGCGCCCTCAGCCGACGCACCTTGCCGCTTTGATGGCACAGGCCGGCGAGTTTGCACCACCGCCGACGTTGTCGATCGTCATTCCGGTCTTCAATGAAGCCGAGAACCTTCCGACATTGCATGCCCGCCTCACCGCCGCGCTGAACGACCTGGGATTCGATTATGAAATCGTGTTTGTCGACGACGGGAGCCAGGACCAGAGCCCCGACATCTTGCGGCGGCTGGAAGTCGAGGATCGCCGGATCGTCGTCGTGGAGTTTGCCAGAAATTTCGGCCATCAAGTCGCGATCAGTGCCGGGCTGGAGCATAGTCGCGGACGCGTCGTCTGTATCATGGATGCCGACCTGCAGGATCCTCCCGAGGTGTTGCACAAGTTCTTGGCCAAGTGGCAAGAAGGCTGGGAAGTGGTCTATGCCGTCCGAACCGAGCGGAAAGAGTGGTGGGGGAAGCGGCTGGCCTATGCCGGGTTCTACCGACTGTTGCAGCGGGTGGCCAACATCGACATTCCGTTGGACGCCGGGGATTTTTGCGTCATGGACCGGCGCGTGGTCGATCTTCTGGTCCGGATGCCGGAACGCAATCGATTCGTCCGAGGCATCCGCAGCTGGGTGGGTTTCAAGCAAATCGGGGTTCCCTACGAGCGTCAAGCGCGCCATGCCGGAAGTCCGAAATACACCTTCCGCAAACTCCTCTATCTCGCGCTCGACGGCTTGATTTCGTTCAGTCACATGCCGCTGCGCATCATCACGATCGTGGGTTTCACCGTCTCGGCATTGTCCTTCCTGGTCGCGATGATCTACGTCATCAAGAAGGTGACGATGGGAGTCGGTGTCCCGGGGTTCACTACGCTCGTGGTCTCGATTTTCTTTCTCGCCGGCATTCAGTTGATGACGATCGGGGTGATCGGCGAATACATCGGCCGGATCTCCGACGAAGTCAAACGCCGTCCGCTCTATGTCGCCCGCCGCGTCACGAGGAGATAGCGCCATTCGTATCCTCATGTTCGATAACGAGTTCCCTCCGCTCGGCGGCGGCACCGGGGTGGTGAATTTTCACCTCTTACAGGAGATGGCGCAGCGCCCGGAGGTCATCGTCGATCTGGTCACCTCCTCGCGCAGCCGGACGACCTACGAAACCGAACGGTTTGACGAGCGCATCACGATCCATAAGGTGCCGGTCGATAATCGCAACATTCACCATGCGACCAACCGCGAGCTGCTCCGCTACGGCCGGCGTGGGCTGCATCTGGCGCGACGATTGGTGAAACAGCATCGTTATGACCTGAGTTTCGCCTTTGCCGGCGTGCCGGCCGGCGCCATCAGTTACCTGCTGCGGCTCACGCACGGACTGCCCTACGTATTGTCGCTGCAGGGGCCGGATGTGCCGTGGTTCGAGGCGCGCTATCACTATCTCTATCCGGTGCTGACGCCCCTGATCAAACAGATCTGGCGGCAGGCGGGAGCCGTGACCGCCATCAGCGCGGAGCAGGAACAGCTGGCGCATCGCACGATGCCGGGCTTGAACCTTGTGACCATTCCAAACGGCGTCGATACGACCCTGTTCGCGCCCGCACCGGTCGAGCCGAGGCGGGCCTTCACGATCGTCTGTGTCGCGCGGTTGATCGAACGCAAGGGGCAACAGTACCTGCTGGAGGCCTTCGCGCGATTGCGGGCCGGTTGTGGGCAACCGCTGAGGCTGACGTTCGTCGGCACGGGGGATGCCGAGCCGCAGTTGCGGCAATCGGCCGACCGCCTGCATGTGGCCGATGCCGTGACCTTCACAGGCTTCGTCTCGCGTGAACGGATGCCGTCCGTCTACCGAGAGGCGGATGTGTTCGTCCTGCCGTCGCAGCAGGAGGGAATGTCCATTGCGTTGCTGGAAGCGATGGCGTCCGGTCTGCCCGTCATCGTGACCGACACGGGCGGGACCGCCGAATTGGTGACGAAGGGAGAGAACGGCGAGATCGTTCCCTGGGCGGATGTTCCGGCCCTGACGCTCGCGTTACGCGGCCTGCTGAACGCGGAGGGCCGCCGCCGGCAGATGGGTGTGGAGAGTCGGAGACGGGCGATGCAGTTCGGATGGCCGGTGTTGGCGACAAGGTACCTCGACCTCTGCGCTCGGCTCATGGCATCGACGGTTCAGCCAGTGACCGGTCGTTCAGCCGTGGAGATCGACGGCGATTGGCGCAAGGAACATCGGACATGAAGCAGCATCCCCACGTCTGTATCCTGACCAGCCAGTATTTCGACTGGGGTATTTATGGCGGGTTCGGCAGCATGTCGCGCAAGCTCGCCGAAAGTCTCGTTCTGTCGGGCTATCGGGTCAGCGTCATCGTTCCAGGCCGTCGGGGACAACGGCCGATCGAAACGATCGGAGGGGTCGAGGTCCGGAGCTTCTCGCCGCGGAATGTCGTTGAGGCCTGCCGGATCATTCGGGCCTCGTCGGCGGATATTTTTCATTCCCAAGACCCGACCCTGCTGACCTATCTGGCGCAACGCCTCCATCCACGTCGGACCCATCTCGTCACGAGTCGCGATCCCAGAGAATGGCATGACTGGTGGATTGAATTTCGTTATGCGACGCCGAAGCGCCGGCTCTTGACCCCCTTCAACTACTTCACCGAATCCGGGCTGTTCGTACGGCAGGCAGTGCGTCGAGCCGACGGGGTCTTCTGTCCGGCGCATTTCCTGAAAGAAAAGGTCAAACGGCTGTATGGGTTGGCGACCTTGCCGACGTGGCTCCCGAACCTCATCGATGTGCCAGCAGTCCTTCCTCAGAAAAGCGCGCGCCCGACCATGACGTTCGTGGCCCGCTGGGACAAGCGCAAACGGCCCTGGCTCTTCCTGGAACTGGCCAGGCAGTTCCCGGCCTATCGGTTCGTGGCGGTGGGGCAGGGCAGCGCCTCGGCGGAATCTGGCTTCGACGCGCAATTGCGCCAGCGGTTTCGCGACGTACCGAACCTTGAGATGCCGGGGCTCATCAACCGCTTCCGCGAGCCGGAGCGCATGCATCGGATTTTGTCCGACACCTGGATCTTCGTCAGCACGGCGGTGCGCGAGGGGCTTCCGTTGACGTTTCTGGAAGCGGCGGCCTACGGCTGTCCGATCATCAGCCGGGTCGATCCGGACCAGTTCGCCAGCCGGTTCGGAAAACAGGTCCAGGATGACGACTATGCGTCGGCCATCCGAAGCCTCCTCGCGGACGGACCGCTGGAAAAGGGGCGGACCGCCTATGAATATGTACGCGAGACGTACGAGACCTCCAAGGCCCTGGCGGCCCATCGACAACAGTACGAGCGGTTTGCGGCCTGACCGGTCCGACCGTCGTTTCTTCAGCGCTCACCAGCGATAGGTTGGGGCAAGCAGACCCATGTCGGTGAAAGCGGTCTCTAAAGGCATTGTCTCGGTCGGGAGCTGGTCGGTCGCGAAGATGGCGACCTCGGCCCTCCTCTCGCCTGTCCTGGCCCGTTTCCTCGGCATCGAGGGCTACGGCCAATATGCCTACTACCTGGCCCTGCTCCTGCTCGCCTCTCAGTTTGCCAACGTGGGCATGATGCAGACCATGACGAAACGCATTGCAGAGCGGCCCGACGATCTGCCTTGGTGCCGGGCGGTGGCATGGGCCGGCGCCCTCATAAATGGAACGGGAGTGATCGTCGTCGGTTTCGCCGTGGGGCTCCTGATCGTGAGTACCGCTCCTCGCTGGGCTGCCGCCGTTCCGATCGCCCTCGTGGTCGCCGGGGTGTTGCTGTTCGATCAGATCTGGTTCTACGCGCGCGGGATCCTCTATGGTCTCCGGCAGGAGGAACGGGCGGCGATTCCCGGTATCATCGGAGTCGTGACGGCGGGAGTGCTCGGCGTGGTGTCGGCCCTGGGCGGCATGGGGGTGGTGGGTGTGTTCACCGGACTCTTGACGGCTGATCTCTTCGTGGCGGTCGTCTGTCTTCGGTCGGTCGTGCGGACGCTCAACGTGACCGGGCATGAGCAGCCGGATCAAGTGGTGCCTCTTCCCACAGGAGCGATACTGCGTTTCGGAGTTTCGGCGATGGTCTTCTCCGTGTTGAACATGGCCTTGTGTTCGCTCGATGTCATCCTCGTTCGGCACCTGGCCGGGGAAGCGCAAGCCGGTCTCTATGCGGCGGCAGTCCAATGGTCGCAATTCGTCTGGTTCATCCCGATTGCGGTCGAAGGGGTGATGTTGCAGGCGACGGCGCGTTTCTGGGCCGAGCAACGGGTGGGAGCAGTGACGAGGTTGGTGAGCCGGCTCGTGCGGTACGTGGTGCTCGGGACATCGTTCCTGCTCCTGCTGGTCTCGGTCCTGGGCGACCACATCATCCTGCTGTATTTCGGGCCTCCATTCTCAGAAGCCGCCCTGGGATTGCGGCTGTTGGTGCCGGGAGCCTTCTTTTTCGCATTGGCGCGCGTGATGTGGCCGGTGATTCAAGCCGGCGGCGAGGCGGCACATTTGATTCGGGTCATGGGCGCGATCGTGCTGGTGGATGCGGGGCTCTGCCTGGCTTTGGTCCCGGTCTGGGGTGCTGCCGGAGCTGCCGTGGCCACCTCGATGTCCTTCGCACTGGTGGCCCTTGGATATGTCTTGATTTTGCATCGCCGGCAGGTCCGCATGTTCGAAGGCTTTCCGACTTCCAGGTTGATCGGTCTCTGGTTGGGAACCGGTGCGGCTGTTGCCGGAGCAGCGGCGTTGGTCCCGATGCCGATGCTGTCGATCGTGGTGGGGGGGCTGATCGGCACGATGGTGTACGGCGGCGGAGTGTTTTGGCTCGGCCTCTTGAAGGTCGAAGAAGTCGAGTCGATGGTGCAGAGTTTGCCGGGCGCTTTGCGACAGGTGGGAGAACCGATGTTTCGTTGCGTCGAGCCGCTGTTGCTCAGGCTCAAGGCCGTGGCGTTGAATTAGATCGCGTGATCATGCCTGTCGATCGACACACAGTCTCGGTCGTCATCCCCACTCTGGGACGCGACACATTGGCATTGTGCCGGGCGGCCTTGGCGAAACAGACCAGGCAGCCGGATGAAGTGATCGTGGTCGTCGATCAGCAGCGACGCGGCGCTGCCTGGACCAGAAATGAAGGGATCGCCAAGGCGAGCGGCGACCTGATTGCATTCGCCGATGACGACGGGATTCCGCCAGAAGACTGGCTGGAGCGGCTGATCGCGGCGCTGGATCGCCATGATGCAGCCGCTGCGGGCGGTACGTTTCACGAAACCGATCCGCTCTTGGATGCGATCCGTCGCCGGCATCCTTTGCCGACTACAGAGCAGGTCGACGCGGGAGGATTGGTCGGCAACAGCGGCAATATTCTGTTCAGGCGTGACTGGTTGGAAGCCTGTATCCGAGAGGACGGCTATGCGTTTAATCCGTTGTTCGGCGCAGCGGGTGAAGATTGGGAACTGATGTTGCGACTGCGAAAACGGGGAGCCATCCTGGTCTACGTGCCCAATCCGATCACCCATCTGCGCCGGGCGACGGCGGGGGAACACCTTCGCCATGCCTTTCACCGCGGCGTGGGGATCGCGCGATTGTTTCGCGTGATGCGAGCGGATAGGAGCGGGATCATTCCTCAAGACAGTCTCTTATGGGGACGGGCCGGCAGGAAAGCCGATCCGCGATGGGGCAGAGCCCTGTGGGAGAAATTGTTCGGGCCGTTCGACTTGGGACGATTCCAAGACAAGCGGCATTTCTGGCTGTTCTGGATCGGGGAGAAATGTCAGGCCGCCGGCTTCCTCTGGGAGCTGTGGAGAGGAACGAAAACAGTGACGGGTGCGACCGGCGCATCCATCGAACGGACGGCCGATCCCTATAGGATGGAATCCAAGTCATGAGCAGGGTGCTCCTGCGTACAAAGGCCTGGTTCGGGGATGAAACCCTGGCGATCGATTTCCCTCCCTCGTGGAACATCGTCGAGGTCGGCCCTCAGGACCAGCCGGCATTGACGGTGGAGGCGATGCGCGAGGCTTTGAGTCGGCCAATCGGAACGCCGAGGCTCTCCGAACTCGCCAAACGAAAAACCAAGGCGGTCATCATCGTCGATGACCTCACCAGGCCGACGCCTGCCGCCGACCTGCTTCCCCTGCTCCTCGAAGAGTTGGCGCGCGGTGGTCTGCCTGCGCGGGCCATCACGGTCCTGCTGGCGGGAGGAACGCATCCTCCTGCCTCCGCCGAGGAGATGGCGAAAAAAGTCGGGCTGGGCCTTCCGCCGGCGATCAGGGTGGCGGCCCACGACAGTCGTGGCGAACTGGTGGATGTGGGGCAATCTCCGGGCGGCTTACCGATCCGGATCAATCGGACCGTGATGGAGTGCGACCTCAAGATCGGGGTGGGCTGTATCTATCCCCATCCTGTGGCGGGCTTTTCCGGCGGCGCGAAGATCATTCTTCCGGCGGTCTGCGGCGTGGAGACGACCAGGATGATGCACGACTACCTGCGCGGGTCGCGTGAACGGGGCGGCTCGATCCACACGGAGCTGCGGCAGGATATGGTCGCGGTGGCCAGGAATGTGGGACTCGATTGTATCGCGAATGTCACCCTCAATCACCGGCGGCAGATCAGCGGCCTGTTTGTGGGTGATGTGGTCTCGGCGCATGAAACAGGCGTCCGTGCGGCGCAACGGATGTACGGGGTCTCGTTGCTGTCTCAGGTCGATGTCGTGGTGGCCGATATGTATCCCTTCGACACCAGTTGGCAATTCGCGCAGGATCGTGGTATGTGGCCGGTCGAGCATGCGGGAAGGGGCGCCTCCCGGGTCGTGATCGCCGCCTGCCCTCTCGGCATGGGCACCCACGAGCTGTTTCCGGTGGCGAGCCCGTTGTGGTCGCGCATCGCCAGGCGGCTCAGCCACTTTCGCCTCGCCGATCTGGATCGTCCTTTCGAAAAGCTGCGGACAGTGGCCACGTTGATCCGCCGGAAACAGCACCACCTGATGGTCTTGTCGCCGGGCTTGAAGCCGCAGGACTTGAAATCCCTGTTTCCCAATGCGCAATGGTTCGGAGATTGGCCGAGCGTGAAGGATGCCTTGCTGGCGCGGCATGGAGAGAGGGCGGTGACCGTGGCGGTCTACCGTTGTGCGCCGTTTCTCATTCCCGGAACGAGGCAAACACAGGGCGCGAAGGCCGACAGTCTGATGCTTGAACGGCTGCCGACATCGGCATGAGCAGTGAGGGGCGATGAACAGAGGCATCTGGCTTTTTCTGGAAGTCTGCTTCGATACGGTGATGTTCGCGCCCTATTTGCTGCGGGGCCGCTTCTCCCTGCGGGTCAAGGCGCAGATCCTTCTGACCTATATGCGTTTGAGCGTGAAACTGCTGCTTGTTCATCCGTTCCGGCCGATCACGCAAGAGAGGGTCTGGAGTTTTACCGTGCAATGTTTCGACTATCGCACCCTGCATCTGTTGTTCAGGGTGATCCTCTTGCGCAACGAGTACTATTTCGAGACATCCACAGAGAGAGCGGTGATCTTCGATTGCGGTGCCAATATCGGCCTGGCCACGCTCTTCTTCAAATGGCTGTACCCGCGCAGTGAGGTCTACGCGTTCGAGCCGGATCGGGAGACGTTCGCCCTGTTGAAACGCAACGTCGAGGCGAATCACTTGACCGGGGTGCGGCTCTACAATGTGGCGCTGTCCGACAAGACCGGGACTGCCGATTTCCATGTCGATCATGCAGCCCCCGGGTCGGTACGCATGAGCCTCAATTATCAACGCATGCCGAAAGACACCATCACCGTCGAGACCCTTGCGCTCTCGGAGATGATCGGCCGACAGCTGCCGGACAGGGACATCGACTTTCTCAAGCTCGACGTCGAAGGCGCGGAAGGTGCCGTGCTGCAAGATCTTGCAACCACGGGACGGTTGAAGAGGGTGCGGGAGCTGTTGATCGAGTTCCATCACAAGATCGGCGGCGAACGGGGCAAGCTCGGGTCCTTCCTGACCACGCTGGAGACGCAGGGTTTCGACTACCAGGTGGATGCGGTCTGTATGCCGCTGTACGCTCGCGGCCGGTTTCAAAATATCATGCTCTATGCCTATCGTGTGTAATGACCCACGAGACATCGCGTGAACCCTTCCGCTCGTTTCCCCTTATTGATAACCGGTATGACGGGCCTGGAACTATGATGAGCATCGGATGGGTCGGTGTCGGATCGCTCCTGATCCTGTCGACGCTTATCATGGGGGCGTTCGAGTTGGAAATCACGCCTCCGCCCTGGTGGGATGAAGGCTGGACACTCTGTGTGGCGCGGCAATGGGTGGAAACCGGCCATTATGGTTGCCTCCTGAAGGGGCAGCCGGCCCCGCCGCTGCTGGCAGGACATTTTCCGGTGGTCGCGTCCATCGCGGCGGGCTTTCGCCTCTTCGGTATCGGCATCTGGCAGGCGAGGCTCGTGGAACTGCTCTATGCGTTCGGTGCACTGGGCCTGCTCTACTATCTGACCGCGGAACTCTATAACCGCAAGGTCGCCGTCGGGACCCTCGTGCTGGTGCTGTTTTTTCCTGCCGGTTGGGAGATGCATCCGCTCATCATGGGCCGTCAGGTGTTGGGGGAAATGCCCATGGTGTGCTTTCTCTTGGCCGGCTTCGTCTGCCTGCTATCGGTCGAGCGGCACAGGGCCTGGTGGTTAGGTGCCGTCGGTTTCTGGGGGCTGGCGTTGTTCACGAAATTGCAGGTTCGTCCGTTTTGGATGCTGTCATTGGCGGTGCCGATCCTGCTGAGCCTGTGGCGGCGAGAATGGAGCCTCGCCAAGTTGCTGGGAAGCGCGACCGCCGGTTCGTGGGCGGTCTACTTCCTCCTGGGGTGGCTCAAGTCGATGCTGCTGCAGGGTCATACGATGGCGATGCCGCCCATGAACGGACTCCTGCAAGTCTCGGCGATCGTGCTGGTCCCGATGGTTCGGCTCGAAGCCCTCGTCTTTACCGTCAGCCATCTCATGCCTACGATCTGCGGATTGGCCTATGCGGCCGGTAGTATGGTGAATCGGTGGCGTGGCCAAGCTCCGATCGGTCTCCTCGATGCTGTCCGTACGATGCTGCTGACCTTCTCGCTCGGCTGGTACGGATGGTTCGTGGCGCTCTCTCTCGGCGGAGAACGGTATGCCTTTCCCCTCTGGTTCCTGGCGACGCCGTTCGTGGCGGCGCTCCTGTGCGAATGGAGCCAAGGGTATGACATTCGAGCCCTGGTCACGTCTCTCGGATCGCTCATCCGCGCCGGGCGGGGAGGAGCGGTCCAGACACGACAGGTGTCGGTCGTGATTCTGATCGTCCTCATCGTGGGAACGGCGGTGCAGGCACGGTATGATTTCCGCGGTCGTGAGGATGGGTCGGCATTTCATCGCGCCGTCGATTTTCTCCATCGCCAGGTGCCTGCCGATGCCTTGATCGAGACGTACGAGAGCGAGCTGCTGTTCCTGCTCCCCGGTCCCTATCACTACCCTCCGGCGGAACTTGATGTGGGTTTGATTCGGAAAGGGTGGGAGAAGGAATTGCATCTCTCTTATGACGCGTTGGGTGCCGATCCTGATTATGTCGTGGTCGGTGAATTCGGGCGTCGAGCCGGCATCTACAAGGCCATCGTTGAAACGGGGCAGGTTCGTCTGATCTCTCAAATCGGCCGCTATCAGATCTACGAGCGGGTCAGACCATTTCCCGCCCTATCGGTCGGGAGAGCCGACCGTCGCTGATGATGCGCCGGCTTCCCCTCACTGCCGCTCAGATCTGCCGTCATGATCGTGGTGGCGGAGGGGTCTGGCGGACGGTGTCGATCATCCGGTGAATGGCTTCGGTGACAAGAGCCGGTTGATCGAATTGAATGAAGTGGCTGCTCCGGTCGGCGAAGACCTGGCGGCTATCGGTCGAGAGAGTGGTGAGGTCCTGTTGGAGATCCAACCACATCCGCCTGAACTTGTCGGGGTTCACTTGCTCCGGCATGTCCGGCCACCAAGTCGGACCGGTCGCGGTCAGGACGACCAGCGGCAGGTCGCCGAGGGAGCCGGTACGGCGCACATCATCGAGCGTCTCGGGCAATGCGTCTCCCTCATCGATCATGGCCGCGAGATAGTCGGTCCTCAGCCAACCGGCACGCAGCATCGGTCGAATCGTTTCAGGCAGGGCTTCCTCCTGCCGGATCAACAACGGCGGTAGTTTCTCGAACGATGCGAGGAGTCGCGAGATGTCGAGGATCGTCATCGCGTGGATGATCGGAATCCCCGCCTTACCGGCATTGACGAAATTCCTGAACTCCGGTCGGCGCAATTCCATCTCATGCCCCGCATCGACCAACAGCATGCCGACGACTGTATCGGGATGGTTTCGGCGGTAGAGGCGAACGATGAAGCCGCCGAGCGAGTGGCCGACGAGGAGATAGGGACCTGAGACTCCCGCGCGATCGAGGAGGGTGTGAAGTTCTCGCGCCAGTTTCTGTCCGGTGCGGGGCAAGAGGCCCGGCTCGCTCCATCCGAATCCGGCGCGATCGTAGGCGCAGACTCGCGTCATCCTTGCCACTTCCGGCTGCACCAGATTCCAGTAGAGCGACCAACCCGATGCCGCGGCTTCGAGCACGACGGTCGGACTTCCCTCGCCCGTGCAATGGAGGTGCAGCCGATGGCCTCCGACGTCGATCAGTCGGCTGGGCGGTGGGTACTGCGCTCGGTCGAGCACCATGCCGACGAATTGATAGCCGGCATCGATCGCGGTAAGTAGAACGAGTGTTCCGAACAGCCACTTGAGAACACGCATGGGGACTATGATCTCCGGAATGGATGGAGGAAGCAAACCCAGCTGAAAGAGATGCCGTAGGGCAGGTCTCCTTGGCTACTCAGGGCCTCGCATATGCAGCAGTGCCATGCTGGCGATGGCTCCGGAAGTTTCGCGAGGATTCTTCAACGAAATAGGGTCTGGCTAGAGAGGCTTGGTCATCGCGCGATGCCATCGTCGCAGGTGTTTGAGGTCGGGAAGCTTGGTTTTCCCGTTGAACAGGTAGTTCCCGATCACGCCGTACAGGTTGTAATCGACAAAGAGTGGCCGATCGGAAATCAGAAATGATGATGTGTGCAGCATCTTGTCGAGCGGCTGTAGTAGCTCTGCGAATTGACCGCACAGGTACATACGATGACTTATCCACTCCTGGAGGCAGCCCCTGCCGAACTTCCTCTCTTTGTGACGGATAAGCATGACACGCTCAACCATGGGGCGTGAGGAGATAATAAGGGAATCATTCACTTTGAACCCCACCATCTCGAGGTCGTTCTCAATATAACGGGACAAAATGAGCTGAAGGCCTTCGAACTCCTTCGGAAACAGATTCAGCTCGTAACGGCGGTCAATATACCGGGCGACCTCCTGTCCCAAATCCGTGACGTCACATACCGCTCGTTTCCCGTCGACGATGCAGGGGACGGAATGACCACGCCCCTTGGTCGCTCTGATAATGGAATCTCGTTCGTGATAGGGAATGTTGCGCACACGAAACGGAATGCCGTTTCGCTCAAGGATATGTCGCACGGTGATGCAGAATGGCGACCAAGGAAACTGAATCAGGGTAAGCATGGGGTCTATATGAAGGAAATATGCCGAAACTTCAAGATTGCGGTGCAAACCGTCCTGTGCCGACGATCAGGTTCAGCTATCGCATGGCGGGCTATTTTCTGCTTTAAATAATCGGGTATCGATCTGAAAAGTTAGGCGTAGTAGGAAGAGATGGTTCCCGACACCATTTCCTTTTTTCGAAGTTAGAACGCGGCGCGAATACGTTCCGGCTACCGCAGGAAGGTCCAAAAGTATCGCAATCCAGAATCAGGTTTTTCAACATCCTGCTAGAGAAGAGTGTACGGATGCCGTTCCTTTCCAAGTCACTCTCGAAGAGTTGTCTGGTATTCGAAAAATAGCACTCTCTTTTCTCAAAATTGTGAGTTGCATCAAATGATCGTCTACTTCGACACAAATGTCTTTGACCACCTCGAGCAGTGTAACGGTGTTACAACGTGGGATCTGTTTCGCATCCAGCGAGCAATAAAGCACGGGTGCATGCGGCTCGTTCTAAGTTACTTGAATATTGAGGAGACTCTTTTCATCGTTTCATCACAGCCTAAACGAGCGGATGCCCGAATAAGGTTAATCCTGGAGCTGGCTGATAAGCGCCTTTTTGTTCTAGGCCAAGAAATGATTATGAACAATGATATCCGAGCTTACGCGGGCGCAACACAGGCTCCATCACCTTTTATGGCAATGCCTCCCTGGGTGGAAGTTGAGATCAGAAACCTGGCGAAAGCAGTTGGGCATTACTCACAAAAACTTGAAAGTTTGATCGACGAGACTCGGCAAGACAAGAAGGTGTTCCAAGAGTTTCTGATTGAAGGCAGGGCGAAGTTGAAGCCAATGGCAGACTCTATAGGGGGCAAGCAGTACCCTTTCGCGAACTATTGGGTAAGCAACTCTGGTTGGCTGGTAGAAGGTCTCGCACGGCGTGTTCGAGTATTGGGCAAAGTCAAAAAAAGAGGGGTAGATGGGTTGCTGAAGGTCAAAAGTGTGGCGCTGGCCGTCGGAGCCAATTTGTCCCTGCTGTATTCGCATCACATGGAAAATTGCACTCCAGCCTCGGGTGATTCGCGAGATATACTTCATGCAGTCCTGGCGAGTACCGCAGATGTTTTTGTGACCAACGATAAGAGGCTTGAAGCAGTTCTTGCTCGCGTACCAGTTGACGGGTTTCGCGTTATGAGCTTGCGGAAATTCCTGAGCATTCTTCCTCAATGGGTGTGACAAGATTGGATATAGTGAGCCTTAGGTTAATGAGCAGCATGTATCTATCCTTGTTTGAATAGTCCACCTTATGGGTTCATTTTTTCAGCTAGGTCCCGCTTCTGCTCCTTATGAAGCTGTCCGTGATTCGGGTCATCTAGCCAACGTTAAGACATTCATCGAACACCTCTGGGCTGAGTATCGACCCTCGTCTGATCCTCATTTCCTGGAAGATGCCAAAAAACATTTTCATCACCGTACCTGGGAATTGTATTTGTGGCACGTTTTGAAGCGGCACGGCTTTGACCCTCAGAAATCTGGTTCTGTTGGGCCTGACTTTTACTTCATGTCTGACGAAGAAAGGACTTGGGTTGAAGCTGTTGCGCCTGGCAGAGGAATCGGCCCGGACGCCGTTCCAAAACTACGCACCGTCAATGAGATGATTGAAGCTGGAGAGGAACCTATCGCGCAGGAAGTTCCAGAGGAGGCAATCATTCTTCGTTTCACTCAGGCGATGAGAGATAAGCTGATGAAATATGCTGAGTATCGATCGAAAGGGATTGTTCGTAGTAATGACAGGTTTATCATCGCCATAAATGGATGCGAGGCGACGGATTATCGTGGTGAACCCCATGTTCCATATGTCATCAAAGGCACACTTGCACTTGGGAACTTGCAAATCTCGTTCGACCCAAATGGTTTGGAGCCATCGGATAGTAGTTATCAACGGAGAGAACTAATAAGGAAGAAAAACCAGGAGTCGGTATCAACAGATCTTTTCCTGAAAGATGAATATTGTCCGGTGAGCGACGTTTTGTATTCGCCGAAGGATATCCTCAAGGTCCCTGAGCGAATAGGATCGGAGATGTATTACTTTCATAATCCGTTGGCCGCGAATCCTATTCCCCGTGGGGTCTTTCGATTCTGCCGAGAGTATTGGGCTGATCATGAGCGAGGGAGGCTAGACCACAGAGATTGGCATTTGGGGTGAGTTGAGACATGATGATGCCGCCGCTTCTTGATCATGGCTCGGAAAGCTATCCCGATTACAGCTTCAGAAGAAAGGCCATTATCGTTCCAACCTCGCTCGTTGTGGAGAGGCCATTTTTGTTCGTTCCTCATCGGTCGTCGAATGAGCACTGAAACATCAATGGCCCCGAGCTTACTTACTGTCTTTCCCCTTCGCGGGAGGTGTCAGGGGCCCTTCAATTGCGCGTGTCGAACGAGGTCCTTCTGAGGGCGCGCGTTCCACGAGCACGAAGGGCTTCCTGATTCCTCCCGCCTCTTTCTTTTTTGTTAGGACACCACGCAAGTCGGCAACAAAACCGAGGTTTGGTATACGATTTTTTTATAGACTGACTTGATGGACTTTACCTTTCGGTGCTGTCAGAAGAACTTGCTGGAGATTTGGTAGGAGTGGGCGAAGGTCTTTTAGGCGGTTGGTCGGCGCCAGTAGAACGATGATTGAAATGGTGAACTGAGGGACGTTTTGTTGAAAGGCCAGGTTCCGATCAACGGTGACGAAGGCGTCGAATTGTGCTTGAGCCCTGGCCAATAACTCACCATTCTTGATCCCGCCCATCCAGCTTGGGGGACAGTGACGGCTTCATGTCCCTCGATCTCTTTCGCGAAACGTCGGTCGATGCATTCGTCGAGGAGGATTCTCACGAAGCCCTGGCGAGCATGCGGGTTTTGGCTTCTTCGAAAAAGGCGATGACTTGATCCCGGCTGACGGTCGGAAAGCCTTGAAGGAAGTCGTCGATCGTTTCGCCTCCTTCCAAGTATTCGATCAGCGTCTGAACCGGGACGCGGGTGCCCGCGAAGACGGGCGTGCCACCCAGCACATCCGGAGAGGAGGTGATGAGAGGTGCCGTGGTTGCCATGGTCACAAGGATAACGAGGCCCAGCTTGATTTACAAGCGCTTGACGGATTGTTAGGATGCCGCGCATGAAAGCGGCTGTTAATTTCCTCTGGGCGCTCCTTTCAATCCTGGGCGCGGTCGCACTTGCCCACGTGACAGGCACCATCAATTCCCATGAAAAGGTGAACGGTCTCTGGCTCGTCGTGGCGGCGGCCTGTTTCTATGTGCTGGCCTTTCGTTTCTATGGCCGGTGGATCGCTCGCCGGGTCGTGCAGCTGGACGACAAGCGCCTGACCCCGGCCGTACGTCTGAACGACGGCGTGAACTTCCACCCCACCAACAAAGTCGTCCTCTTCGGCCACCATTTCGCAGCGATTGCCGGCGCCGGCCCCCTGCTTGGGCCTGTATTGGCGGCGCAGTTCGGATTTCTGCCGGGCTTTCTCTGGCTCGTCATCGGTGCGGTGCTGGCCGGCGCGGTGCAGGATTTCATCATCCTGGTCGCCTCGATGCGGAGGAACGGGCGTTCGTTGCCGGAAATCGCCCATGACGAACTCGGCACCATCACCGGGACTGCGACGGCGATCGCGGTGCTGTTTATCGTGGTGGTGGCGTTGGCCGGCTTGGGCTTCGCGGTCGTCAACGCGCTGTATCAGAACGCCTGGGGAACCTTCACGATCGTGATGACGATTCCCATCGGCTTCCTGATGGGGTTCTATCTGCAAAAGTTCCGTCCGAGACAGATTGCGGAAGTCTCGCTGTTGGGCGTCGCGCTCTTGGTTGCGGCGGTGTTGTTCGGTCGGGTCGTGGCGCAGTCGTCATTCGCGCCCTGGTTTGAGTTCGACCGTACGACCTTGGTCTGGCTCCTGGCCGGTTATGGTTTCCTGGCCTCCGTGTTGCCCGGCTGGATGTTGTTGGTGCCGCGCGGCTACCTCTCGACCTTCATGAAGTTGGGGGTAGTGTTGCTTCTCGGCGTCGGGGTGGTCCTCATGGCGCCGACGATCGAGATGCCGCGAGTCACCTCCTTCGCGTCCGGCGGAGGGCCGATCATCCCCGGGACGCTCTTCCCCTTTCTCTTCATTACGATCGCCTGCGGCGCCGTGTCGGGGTTCCATTCGCTGGTGTCGTCCGGCACCACGCCGAAGATGATCGAGCAGGAGTCGCAGGCGGTGGTCGGCTATGCAGCGATGTTGCTGGAAAGTTTCGTGGGCGTGATGGCGTTGATCGCGGCATCGGTGTTGATCCCCGGCGATTATCTGGCGATCAATACGATGTTGCCGACCGATGCGCTTGCGGCGATGGGATTTCCGACCTCACGGATTCAGGAGCTCTCGCAGCTCGTCGAGGTGGATGTGGCGGGGCGTCCGGGTGGAGCGGTGTCGCTGGCGGTGGGAATGGCCTCGATCTTTGCGGCCCTGCCGGGGATGTCGGGACTGATGGCCTACTGGTATCAATTTGCGCTGGTGTTCGAGGCGTTGTTCATTCTGACCACCATCGACACGGGCACCCGCGTGGCGCGGTACCTGATCCAGGAGATGGCCGGGCGGATCCATGCGCCGTTTCGACAGATGAACTGGTGGCCCGCCGTGCTGTTGAGCAGCGGGTTCGTGGTGGGAGCCTGGGCCTATCTGATCGGCACGGGGAGTATCTCCACGATTTGGCCGATGTTCGGCGCGGCGAATCAGTTGCTGGGGACGTTGGCGCTCTGCATCGGGACGACGGTCTTGATCAAGATGTGGAAGTCGCAGTATCTCTGGGTGACAGCCGTGCCGATGTTGTTCGTGGGCGCGATCACGTTGGCCGGATCCTATGAGATGTTCGGGATGTTCATGAAGAAGGCCGCGACATCGGCGGCGAGTCAAGCCTTTGCCCTCTATTTGGATGCAGTCTTGGTGGCGGTGGTGGCGATTCTCGGTGTGGTCGTGCTGAGCGACAGTATGAAACAATGGTACGGGTATGTGGTGCTCAAGCGCCCGTTTACCAGCAGCGAGGTGATGGCCACCACCGGCGGGGGATCGGCTGGTCGCGCGCAGACGGCGATCCATCAAGCAGATGCCGAGCAGGAAAGTGCCAGGAGCTTTCACTTGCCGCAGGGCGGCGGTTGTTGCTGAGAAGTGGGGCGGTCTGATCGTGCTCCTGCTCGCGGAACGCGCACATCCGACCATGAGATCCGACCGATGGAGAACGATCTGCTCGTTCGACGCGTGCCGGTGAGGAGCAACCAGACCGCCTCGTGAAGAGATAGCCGGCAGCAGAGGAATATCTGCAGATGAGGAGGTAGAGATGGCTGACCAATCGTCATTTGATGTGGTGTCGGAAGTAAACATGCAGGAGATGAAGAATGTCGTCGATCAGGCGACCAAGGAGATCAAGCAGCGTTTCGATTTCAAGGATTCGAAGACCGAGCTGACGTTGAAGGAGAAGGAAAAGGAACTGGTGGTGCTCTCCGACGACGAGTACAAACTCAATGCGGTCATCGAAATCATCAAGGCGAAATGCGTGAAGCGCGGGGTTTCGCTGAAGGCGTTCGACTATGGCAAGATCGAGGAGGCGCTCGGGGCTACGGTTCGGCAGGTGATCAAGATTCAGAGCGGCATTTCGACGGAGAAGGCCAAGGAAATCACGAAAGCCGTGAAGGAGTCCAAATTGAAGGTGCAGGCGCAAATTCAGGGTGAACAGGTGCGGGTGACCGGCAAGAGCCGGGATGAGTTGCAGGCGACGATTGCGTTGTTGAAGGGGAAGGATTTCGGCATCGATCTACAATTCACCAACTACCGCTAGGCAGGATGCTGAAATCGAGGAGTATGGCACCCGTGACGGTCCCTTGCTCGCGGAACGCGCGCCCTCGGAAGGACCTCGTTCAACGCGCGCAGTCGGACCGATCACGGGTGCCATACTGAGAAGTGAGAATAAGCAAGCTTGGAAGAATCATTCATAGCGCAGATACACCACAGACATGCACAGTTGGCCCCAGCCATGCCGCCTGCCAGGGGGGAGCGGAAAAGTCACGGGTCTATTAGAACACTGACTTCGTGCTTTTTTCTCCTTTTGGCATTGTCCCTCGGCGGCTGCGGGGGCAGCGATCCGATCGTCGTCATTCAATTGCATCCGACGAACCCCGACATCATCTATATCGCGACCAACGATTACATCTACAAGACGCGTGACGGGGGAAAGACCTGGACCAATCTCTCGAAAGGGATGAGCTACTCGCGCGTGATCGCGATGGCGGTCGATCCCGCCTATCCCGCAACGATCTATGCCGGCACGAAGGGCGACGCCGTCTACAAAAGTTACGACGGCGGCCAGCGCTGGACCTCGATGCGGGCGGGGCTGGATGATGCCACGATCTCGTCGGTCGTGAATCAGTTTGTGTTCGATCCGGCCGACGACACCCATCTGTTCCTGGCCACGACCATGGGCGTCTTCGAATCCAAGGACGCCGGTGAACACTGGGCTAAGCGCATGGAGGGGATGAAGGAAGTGCTGATGGTCGTGACGTTGGGCATGGATCCCGTGCGACCGTCCGTTCTCTATGCCGGCACGAGCGGCGGAGTCTACAAGTCGATCGATCAAGGTGCGCATTGGGTGCAAGTGAATAACGGGCTGGTGCCGGCGGATATGGTCAAGACCTCGCGCGCGTTGGGCGTCACGTCGGTGCAGGTCGATCCGTTTGCGCCGGAGACCGTCTATGCAGCGACGCTGGCCGGCCTCTACAAAACGACGGATGGCGCGGCCTCCTGGGTGCGGATCGGGGAATCGCTGCCGGATCAAATGATCGTCGTGATGGTGGTCGATCATGCACGTGCAGGCGTCATCTACCTGGCCGGACGCGACGGCATCCATCGAAGCGAGGACGGCGGGAAGACTTGGGCGACGCTCAATGACGGGTTGGCCACGACCAACGTGCGGGCGCTGGCACAGAGTGCGACTGATCCCAGGTTATTCTATGCAGGAACCAACGGCAGCGGCCTCTACCGCAGTGTGGATGGCGGCGCCCATTGGGAGGCGCTGCCTTCGGTGTTTCCGAAGGAATAGGCGTGCGGGGCTGGCTGGTTTGAAGCTACCGGCGTGATTGGCTGTTCAGGGATGAGTCGCCGATCGTTGGGCCGACTCCTCGCATCTGCACGGAGGAGGAGCGGTCCGGGTTTTCAGCTCCGTTGATCTCAAACCCAAACGCATGAGGCAAGGTCGTGTCCTGTGTCTGCGGACCGATCCGATCCGGCAGGTTGCTTTCCTTGAGATCTTCTCCTCTTCGAGGGTGGAGCGATTCATTGACGGTGCTGTAGGGAGAGACCGTCGCTCCGATGTCGGCTCCGAAGCTCGGATTGAGGGAGCGGTTCAAGTTCGTGTTTTCGATGTCTCCGCCGATCCTTGTCGGGATCGTAGTGTCCTGAATGTCCATGCCCGTCGGAGCCGAGGCTGGCGGCTTCCGGGGGCGAACCTCACGCGCGATGGCCTCGCGTTCTTCCTCGATGCGTCGTTCCTCCCTCGCGCGCTGTTCGTAGTCCAAGGAGTCGAGTTTTTCGAGTCGCTCACCGAGGCCCTTGAGGCGAGTCTTGATCTTCGTGAGGTCGTCCCGCGCGCCGGCGATGGTGCCGACGATTTCGCTGAGCGTCCACTGGCGCGCAAAGGTGCCGAGTTTGGGAGACTGACCGGGGCCGCCGCCCAGCCCGCTCGCTCCGCTTCCGACCCCGAAGCCGGCGCTATTGTAGATGCCTTTCTGCTGAACCGACATCAGAATGTGATTGGCCTGCTCCAAGAGTTCATCGATTCGTTCGAGCTGATCGAAGTCACCGGCGCAACAGCCGAGGAATTCTCTGTACTCTCTGGTGAACTTCGATGCTTCATTTTGAATGTCCACGATTTTCAGCGGCTCTTTTTGAGCCGAGTCCTCGCGGCCGGCCTGGTCGGGCTTGTCCGATTTTTTCGAGTCGCGTTCTGCATCGTAGAGGGCTGTGCAGCCTGCATCGGGGGTGGCGCTGATCTGTTTGTCGGCCGTCCGATTGGGGCACCAGTAGATTTTGCCGGGCTGGTTCAAGGGGTTGTCAGTCCTGAACTCTCCCGCCTGGACGGCGGGCGACAGGCTCAGCACGAGAAGGCCGATGAGGAGCGGTGCAACGGTGCGTGGAGGGTAGAAGGATGTCATCGGCATCGTGGATTCGATGATGCACTCTGGGTGAAATTGTGTCAATCAAACGGAGGAATTGTGATGCGCTTGAAAAGCCCGCTGCCGTTCGCTACCCTCCCGGCCATGGGAAGATACGACCACGTTCACATCTGTAAGCGGGGCGACACATGCCTGTGATCTATATCGATGAAGCGGCTGCCCATGTCGGGCAAGAGGTGACCATTCGCGGATGGCTCCGCAGCCGGCGCGACAAGGGGAAATTACACTTCCTGATTCTTCGGGACGGAACCGGAGACATTCAAGCCGTGGTCAGCAAGGGGACGGTGGGGGATGAGCAGTTTGCGCGCTCCGTCGAGCTTACGCAGGAATCAAGTCTCGTAGTCAGTGGGACGCTGCGCCAGGATGCCAGGGCACCGGGCGGATACGAACTCGACGTGACGCGCCTTGATGTATTGCAGGTGGCGGAGCCCTTTCCTATTCAGCCCAAGGAGCATGGGACCGGTTTTCTCATGGAGCATCGTCATCTGTGGCTGCGTTCCAGCCGGCAGCATGCCGTGCTGCGCATTCGCCATGAGATTATTCGTGCCTGCCGGAACTTTTTCGACGACCGCGGCTTTACGCTGGTCGATGCGCCGATTTTTACGCCGAATGCCTGCGAGGGAACGACGACCTTGTTCCAGACGCAGTATTTCGATGAGACGGCCTATTTGACCCAGAGCGGACAACTCTACAGCGAAGCAACGGCGGCGGCGTTCGGGAAAGTCTACTGCTTCGGCCCGACCTTTCGCGCGGAGAAGTCCAAGACGCGCCGCCATTTGATGGAGTTTTGGATGGTCGAGCCGGAGGTTGCCTTTGCGCAATTGCCGGATATGATGGAGTTGGCCGAACAGTTCCTGTCTCATATCGTAGCCGCCGTGTTGAAGGCCCGCCGCGCCGAACTCCAGATTCTTGAACGGAACTTGGCGAGACTGGAGCGTGTGACGGCGCCGTTTCCGCGCATTACCTATGAAGAGGCCATCGAGATTCTGCAGCAGAAAGGAAATCCCACGAAGCGAGGAGAGGATTTTGGGGGCGATGAGGAAACGATTCTTTCGAATGAATTCGATCGGCCGGTGATTGTGCATCGGTACCCTGCAGCACTCAAAGCGTTTTATATGGAGACAGATTCTGAACGTCCTGATTTGGCGCTCTGCATGGATGTGCTGGCCCCCGAGGGCTATGGCGAAATCATCGGCGGAGGTCAACGGATCCATAGTCACGAAAAACTTCTGGCCCGCATCCAGGACCATCATCTGCCGGTCCAGGCATTTCAATGGTATCTCGATCTCCGGCGATATGGTTCTGTTCCCCATGCCGGCTTTGGGATGGGCATTGAGCGTGCCGTAGCTTGGATCTGCGGACTGGAGCATGTGCGAGAAACAATTCCCTTTCCGCGCATGTTGTACCGTCTCTATCCTTAGCAGTGGCTTATGCATCTCTGCTTCTCTTCGGCTGGCATTGATCGAATGAATACTTCCATTTCATCAGGCTGATTTCTCAAACGACCATCCGGACTCTCTAGCCAGAATTCTGCTCAATATCTCATTCATTGGTGGGCATGTTTCCCACAGATTTATCCACAAATGTGGATAACTTCCTGTTGATTTCTCTCGCGAGTCGCGTCAGGAAAAATCGAACAATATTCTTGATAAATAGGGGTAAATTCTGTTGACAGCCATTTAGTTGGGTGTATACTCCAGCCACAGAGTGGGTAAAAGTGGGTAAAAATGGATCTGATGATGACGCTTGCGATTCCCATGAGCCAGTTTTGGTCGAGGAAATCCTGTTCTGGCTGCAGTGTAAACCAGGTGGGGTCTACGTGGACTGCACCCTCGGATATGCTGGGCTCGCTGTTCGTATTCTCGATCACAGCGCCCCGGACGGCATCCTTGTGGGAATCGATCGCGATATGACGGCACTCGCGGAAGCGCGAATGCGTTTGGGAGGCGCCATTGCTCGTGTGCATGTGCGGCATGGGAACTTTTGCGATCTCAAGACGCACGTCGCAGACAGTGGAGTACGACAGGTTGATGGTGTGATTTTCGATCTCGGCGTGTCATCACCTCAGCTCGATCGTGCCGAACGTGGCTTCAGTTTTCGAGAGGACGGTCCTTTGGATATGCGCATGGATCAGAGCGAGGGAAGTACGGCGGCAGATCTCATCCGTGATCTGCAGGAAGCAGAGTTGGCGGATTTGATCTATCACCTCGGGGAAGAGCGGTATGCAAGGAGAATTGCCCGTGCGATCGTCCAGGCAAGAACGCAAGGTGTGATCGGGACTACCGGGCAATTAGCCGCCGTGGTGAAACGAGCCGTGCCGGCTTCCTATCGATATGGGCGGATTCATTGTGCGACGCGCACCTTTCAAGCGTTACGGATCGCAGTGAACCGTGAGTTGGAGGTGCTCGAGCCGGCGCTCAGGGATGCCGTCGATATTCTGGCGCCCGGGGGGCGGGTTTGTGTCGTCTCGTTTCATTCGCTCGAGGACAGGATCGTGAAGAACACCTTTCGGGCCATGGCGTCCGGCCCCCAGGCCTCGCTGAGGGTGCTCACCAAAAAGCCGGTTATCGCCTCGGAAATCGAACGTCGCCGAAACCCGCGATCGCGGAGCGCAAAGTTGCGCGTCGGAGAGCGGATTGCCAAGGAGTGTATACAATGAAAGCGGTGGCATTTGCTGCGGTCACGTCGCTGGTATTGCTCTTTGTGTGGGAGCGTGTAGATATCGTTCGCATCGGCTATCACATAGAAAGGCTGAAGGTGCAGAAAATCGCCCTTGAACGTGAACGCGACGAATTGCGCGTGAAGCTCTCGGCCTTGACGGCGCCCGAACGGATTGCTCGTTTGGCCGGTGACAAGTTGGGGATGATGCAGCCGGAAAAAGGCCAGGTCGTCGTCGTCCATATCGAGCCGGAGGCGCCGATCACCCCAGTGGTCGCGGAAGGTGAGGTGCGGATCGCCAAGAACATCGCGCCGCGGAGAGGACGGTAGTGGCTGCGTCTCCCTATCGTGGGCGCCGCATCGTGGTAGCCTGTGGGCTCGTGGTCGCGTTCATCCTGGTCATTATCCGTCTCGTGAATCTTCAAGTATTGCAAGCCGCGGAATTGACCGTGAAGGCCGATCGGCAGCATCAAAAGAACGTTATGCTGGAAGGTGCGCGAGGAACGATTTACGATCGGAACAGCAAGGTGCTGGCGATGAACATGGATGTGCCGTCCGTGTTCGGAGTGCCGGCGTCGCTCGGCAACCCAGGTCAGACCGCGCGGAATCTCTCGCCGATTCTGCATGTGAAGGCGGCGGAGATCGAAAAGAAATTGAAGCAGGAAAAACATTTCGTGTGGCTGGCGAGAAAGTTGGAGCCCGAACAGGGCCGACGGCTGGAGCGCCTGTCCTTGGACGGTGTGGGGGTCCTGATGGAGGGGCGCCGGTTTTATCCCAAGGGTCCCTTGCTTTCGCATGTGCTGGGGTTTGCCGGAATGGATGATCGTGGCTTGGAAGGGGTGGAACTGCGCTACGAGCAATATCTGCGCGGTGAGAAACGGGCCGTGGTGTTGCAGCGTGATGCGTTGGGGCGGGCCGTCTTTCCGAAGGGACTCAACGATGAAGGCGCCGCAGCCGGACACAGTCTGACCCTCACAGTGGACGAAGTGATCCAGTACATCGCCGAAAAAGAGCTGGACGAGGCGGTGGGCCGGTCCAACGCCAAGTCCGGTACCGCCATTGTGATGGATCCCAAGACCGGGGGCGTGCTGGCCATGGCCGTCAGCCCGCGCTTCGATCCTAACGCGGTCGCGGCGTTGGCTCCCGACCGATGGCGCAACCGTGCGTTGACGGACACCTACGAACCTGGTTCGACGATGAAGACCGTCATCGCAGCAGCCGCGCTTGAGGAGAAAGTGATGACGCCGGGCAGTATGATCTATGGTGAAAACGGCCAAATGTCGATCGCCAGCACGGTCATCCACGACCACGAAAAAACGGGCTGGATGTCCTTCGCGCAGATGATCCAGAAGTCGAGCAATATCGGTGCGGCGAAAGTCGGCATGGCGTTGGGTGAGTGGCGGGTCTTCGACTATCTCAAGGAATTCGGATTCGGCGACAGGACCGGCATCGATTTGCCCGGCGAAACGGCGGGATTGTTGCGGGGCCCGAAACAGTGGGGGAAGCGTTCTCTCGCTTCCATTTCGATGGGGCAGGAAATTGGGGTGACGCCGCTTCAGATGGTCACGGCCGTGTCGGCCATCGCCAACGGCGGCGTTCTGATGAAGCCCTATGTGGTCTCGGAGATCCGCAACGCCAAGGGGCGACTGGTCGCGCAGACCATGCCGCAAGCGAGACGGCGGGTGGTTTCCGCGGATACGGCCAGAACCTTGACGACGTTGCTGGAGGGAGTCGTGACGAGCGGGACGGGAGGGAAGGCGGCCATTCCCGGCTATCGTGTGGCCGGGAAGACAGGCACGGCACAAAAGGTCGATCCCCGTACCGGCGCCTATTCCTCCACGCTGCTCGTGGGTTCCTTTCTCGGCTATGTGCCGGCCGAGGACCCGCGGTTGGCGATGATCGTGGTGATCGACGAACCGCGCGGAGAGGGCTGGGGCGGGGTCGTCGCGGCGCCGGTGTTCCGCCGGATCGGAGAGCAGGTCCTCAATTATCTGGGTGTGGCGGTGGATGAGCCCGTCAAGCTGGCCATGGCCGGTCTTGAATCCTGACATGACGCTCGACGAACTGATCGGTCCCATTCAGGGGCGCCTTGGGGTGTTGGAACGGAGCGGGGATCAGCGGGTGACGATTACCGGTCTGACCGACGATTCCAGGAAGGTAGAGCCGGGCTCTCTCTTCGTGGCCGTGAAGGGTGAGCGGGTCGATGGGCATGAGTTTCTGGATCACGTCCTGAACGCGGGAGCGGCCGCGGTGGTCGTGGACAGAGGTACAGCAGTCGGATCGATCCCCACCGTTCGCGTGCAGGACTCGCGTGCGGCCTTGGGGATCATCGGCAGCCGGTTCTATCACGATCCTTCGATCGCGCTGCGGATGATCGGGGTGACGGGTACGAACGGAAAAACGACGACGACCTACGTCGTGAAGGCCATGCTCGAAGCGGCGAGCAGGCAGGTCGGGCTCATCGGCACGGTCGCCTATCTCGTCGGGAAAGAATGGCTTCCGGCTTCGCACACGACGCCGGGGGCCCTGGAACTGCAGCGGTTGTTTGCGCGGATGGTCGAGGCCCGGTTGGATACGGTGGTGATGGAGGTGTCGTCCCACGCGCTCGCGCTGGATCGGACTGCCGGCGCCGAATTTGACGTCGCGGTGTTTACCAACCTGACGCAGGACCATCTCGACTTTCACCTCGACATGGAGCGGTATTTCCAGGCGAAGCGCGCACTCTTCGCCGAACTCGGGCAAGCAGGGAGCCGCAAGGAGCGGAAGCGGGCGATCGTCAACGTCGATGATCCCTGGGGCGAGAAGATTCGTGATGCCTGTAGGGTTCCGGTTTGGACCTATGGCTTGCATCGGCAGGCGGACCTCCATGCGGAGGACCTGATGCTGTCGGCATCCGGCACCAGGTTTACGCTGCGTAGCCCCCTTGGGACCTGTGCCATTCAGAGTCGATTGGTGGGGGAGCACAACGTCTATAATCTCTTGGCCGCCATCGGTGTGGTCATGCACGAGGGATTGACGCTTGAACAGGTCTGTGCCGCCGTAGGGGCGGTATCCAACGTGCCGGGGCGATTCGAACGCGTCGAGGCAGGCCAGGATTTTACCGTCGTGGTGGACTATGCACATACCGAAGACGCGTTGGTCCGATTGCTGACCGCGGCCCAGGCGCTCCGCACAGGGCGTATCATCACCGTCTTCGGGTGCGGCGGCGATCGCGACCGGACCAAGCGCCCCAAGATGGGGCGCGCGGCCGTGCAGTATAGTGATGTGGTGGTGTTGACGTCGGACAACCCCCGCACCGAGGATCCGGCCGCAATCCTGAACGAAGTCGAAATCGGGGTGAAGGAGGCGCTTGTGGCGAAACCCCACGTTCGCTATCGCATGATTGCCGATCGCCGGGTTGCGATCGAGGCTGCGATTCAGGAGGCCAAGGCGGGCGATATGGTCTTGATCGCGGGGAAGGGCCACGAGGATTATCAGATCATAGGGACCGTGAAACATCACTTCGACGATCGCGAAGTAGCGCGTGAAGCGATCGGTAAACTTCGGACGGGTGCCTGAGCGAGGGAGCGCATGCGCGACCATGGAAGCCGCGGGGGGATGGCGCTGTTTACGGTCGAAGAAATTTGCGAGGTCTTGAGTGCCAAATCGCCGACGGCGCTGACGCCGCAGCAGTTGAAACAACGGATCCGGCGTGTGGTCACCGATTCGCGCCTGGTGCGGAAGGGCGATCTCTTCATCGCCTTTGCAGGTGATCGGTTCGACGGCCATGCGTTCGTGGCGAAGGCCTTGGCACAAGGGGCCGTGTGTGCCGTCGTACGGGATGGGCATCCTCTGCCACCGTTGCCGAAACGTGCGGAGCCGCCGTTGTTGCTCGGGGTGCGGGATACCCTGGAAGCCTATCAACGGTTGGCCACGCACTATCGGAGCCGCTTCTCGATTCCGGTGATCGCGATTACCGGGAGCAACGGCAAGACGACCACCAAGGACATGGTGGCCCAGGTGGTCGCACAGCGATGGAAGACGCTCAAGACCGAAGGGAATCTCAATAATCGTATCGGCGTCCCGCAGACCCTGTTTCAACTCACGCCGCGTCACCAGGCCGCCGTCATCGAAATGGGTGTAGACCAGCAGGGACAAACGACGAGGTTGTGCGAAATCGCGAAGCCGACGATCGGGGTCATTACCAACATCGGTCCGGACCATTTGGAATTTTTCGGCAGCATGGAGGGGTCCGCGCAGGCCAAGGCCGAGTTGCTCGATCACCTGCCTCAAGACGGCGCCGTGGTGTTGAACGCCGACGATGACTATTTCGATTACCTTGCGGCGCGGGCGCAATGCCGGGTTGTGGCATTCGGCCGTTCGCCGAAGGCGGATATTCGCGCCGTCAACATTCGGCCTGATGAGAAGGGCGGCACGGTCTTCGGTCTCGTGTTGCCGGGCAAGAGCCGGCAGCCGGAGATTCACATCCGCACGCAGGGTTTGCACAACGTGGGCAATGCCCTCGCGGCCGCCGCAGTGGGCTCTGTGTTGGGGTTGTCGGGATCAGCCGTCGCGGAGGGTTTGGCGAAGTTCCGTCCGGCCGCCATGCGATCACAGATCAGCACGACGCACGGCGTGCAAGTGATCAACGATTGTTACAATGCCAATCCGGCTTCCATGAAGGCGGCCCTTCAACTTCTGGCAGAACTCGGCCATGGCAAACGTTCGATCGCGGTGCTGGGCGACATGTTGGAGTTGGGTGTGGACAGCAAGCGGATGCATCGAGAGGTGGGGGCGTTCCTCGCCGGCCAAGGGATCGGACAGTTGCTGGCCTGCGGCGTTTTAGGACGAGAACTTGCCGAAGGCGCTCGTCAGGCCGGAATGGCGTCCGAGAGAATTCTCGAACTGCCGGACGCCGCGGCGGCCGGAATTGCGCTGACTTCGATGGTGAGGCAGGGCGACGTGGTGCTGGTGAAGGCATCACGGGGCATGCGGATGGAACAGGTCGTGGACACCTTGGCCGGGATGCGGCGGGTCGCAAAGAAGGCCTGCTAGCCGGCAGGAACGGACAGGGGACTTTTAGCGCCCGCCGGCCGACGGCGGGTAAAGATGCCGTAGGATGCTGTACAACTGGCTCTATCCGCTGCACACACAGTTTTCTTTCCTGAACGTCTTTCGGTATCAGAGTTTTCGGATCATCTATGCGGCGGTCACGGCGTTTCTGATCGCGTTTGTGATGGCTCCCTGGCTCATCAGAAAGTTGCAGGAGATCAAGCTCGGCCAGCAGATTCGAGACGACGGGCCGAAGCGGCATTTGGCGAAAAGCGGAACGCCGACCATGGGCGGGATCCTCATCATCTTCGCCGTCGTCTTGACCACCCTCCTGTGGGCCGACATGACCAATCGCTACGTATGGCTGGTGGTGGTGGCGACGGTGGGATTCGGAGCGGTGGGGTTCGTCGACGACTATCTCAAATTCATCAAGCGGCAATCGAAGGGGCTGTCGGCGGCGCAAAAGTTCACCTGCCAAATTCTCGTGGCGCTGACCATCGGCGTCTTTCTCTATACGTTGCCCAGCTATACCACGAAACTCAGCGTGCCGTTCTTCAAATACTTCACACCGGATCTGGGGTGGTTCTACATCGTCTTCGTCATTCTCGTCATCGTCGGCAGCTCCAACGCCGTCAATCTGACGGACGGGCTCGACGGGTTGGCCATCGGGCCGGTCATGATCGCGGCGCTGGCCTATACGATCGTGGCCTATGTGACCGGGAACCGGGTGATGGCGGAATACTTGCTCATTCCCTACATCGAAGGCGCCGGAGAAATCGCGATCTTCACCGGAGCCGTGTTGGGGGCGAGCTTGGGGTTCCTCTGGTTCAACACCTATCCGGCATCCGTCTTCATGGGCGATGTGGGATCGCTTCCGTTGGGGGCGGCACTGGGGACCGTGGCGGTGATCAGCAAGCACGAACTCCTGTTGCTCTTGGTGGGGGGCGTATTCGTCATCGAGGCCTTGTCGGTGATCTTACAGGTCGGATCCTACAAGCTGCGCGGGAAACGAATCTTCAATATGGCTCCCATCCATCATCATTTTGAAATGAAAGGATGGGACGAGCCGAAGGTCGTGGTCCGCCTCTGGATCATTGCGATTTTGCTGGCGCTGCTCAGCCTGAGTACGTTGAAACTTCGATAGCCATGCCATGAACGTCAAGGATCAACAGGTCACGGTCGTCGGGTTGGCGCGCAGCGGCGTGGCGGCCGCGCGGTTGCTGCATCACCTTGGCGCACGGGTCACCGTGGCCGATCGGAAGGAGCCGCAGGAGTTGGGCCCCGTCCTGTCGCAACTGGACCGAGCGAACATTGCGGTGAACGTGGGCGCCGGGTATGAATCGGCGCTCGATCGGGCCGATCTCGTGGTCATCAGCCCCGGCGTGCCGACGCAGCTGGAGGCCTTCAATCCTGTACGCGCGCGCGGAGTTCGCGTGATCGGGGAATTGGAACTGGCCGCTCGATTCCTGACGGCACCGGTCGTGGCCGTGACCGGGACGAACGGTAAGAGCACCACCGTGACGCTGATCGGCAAGTTTTTGCAGGAGAGCGGAAAGAAGGCCTTCGTCGGAGGTAATTTGGGAACGGCCGCCAGTGAAGCCGCACTCGCCTCTGTCCAGACCGCGGCAGGCGGTGCCGCGCCCTACGACTACGTGGTGCTGGAGGTGTCGAGTTTCCAGCTGGAAACGATCGAGCAGTTCCATCCCTGGATCGCGGCGGTGCTGAACGTGACGCTGGACCATATGGATCGTTATGCCTCGGTGGATGACTATGTGGCGGCGAAGGCCAGGATCTTCGAAAACCAAACGGCCGGTGACTATTCCCTGTTCAACCTTGATGATGCCAGAGTCGCGGCCCTGCGCGCGCGGACCAAGGGCGCGGTCCTGGGATTCAGCCGCAGCGGCGCCGTACAGCCGGACGTGGCGGGAACCACGGTGCTGGACGGTGACCTGATCGTCACGACGGTCAGGGGGCGGCGGGAAGAAATCTGTCGACGGAGCGACATGCGATTGATCGGGCTCCACAACGTGGAGAATGTGATGGCGGCGGTGACGTATGGGTTGCTCTGCGGTTGTTCGATCGAGGCCATTCGTACGGTGCTCCGATCCTTCCCCGGGTTGGAACATGCGCTTGAGATCGTCCGCGAGCGTCGCGGCGTCCGGTTCGTCAACGATTCGAAGGGCACGAATGTGGATGCCGTGATGAAGGCCTTGGAAGGGATCGAACAACCGATCTGGTTGATCGCCGGCGGGCGCGACAAGGGGGGAGATTTTTCGCGGTTGGAGAAGCTGATACGAGAGAAGGTGAAGGGGCTCATCTTGATCGGTGAGGCGGCCGGCCGCATCCAGGCCGCCATGGGGGATTTCGACCGCTGTCGTCATGCAGCGACCCTCCGCGCCGCCGTGGAGCTCGCTGCGCGGGAGGCGCAGCCCGGTGAGGTGGTCTTACTCTCACCGGCCTGCGCCAGTTTCGACATGTTTGCGGACTATCAAGACCGGGGTCGGCAATTCAAGGCTCTGGTGCAGGCGTTGCCGGCCTGAGGCGAAACGGGAGGGACGACAACTGAACGATGGGACAGAAAGCGCTCGGGACACTGACGTTGCCCTGGCCGGCTTCGACGCAGCGGACGCCCAAGCGTGTGCCGGTCGATCCCGTGCTGCTGGCGATCACGCTGATTCTTGCGCTGGTGGGGGTGGTGATGGTGTTCAGCGCCAGTGCGGTCGTGGCGGGCAACCGGTTTCACGATCCCTGGTATTTTCTCAAACGTCAATTGGCCTGGTTGGGGGCCGGACTGCTGCTGATGCATGTCGTGTCGAGGATCGACTACGGCATCTGGAAGAAACTGGCGATTCCGTTGCTGCTTCTGACCACGGTGCTGTTGGTGCTGGTGCTCGTACCGTCGCTCGGCAGCGCGGCCAAGGGGGCGAGACGATGGTTGCACGTCGGCCCGATCAACATTCAACCGGCCGAGCTGACCAAATTCGTGGTCGTCATGTATCTGGCGGCCTATGTGAGCAAGAAGCAGGATCAGCTCACCGAGTTTGCGCGCGGGTTGTTGCCGCCCTTGATTATTCTCGCCTCACTGAGCGGATTGGTGCTGCTGGAGCCGGATCTGGGGACGGTCGTGGTGATGGGGCTCGTTGCGGTGACGCTGTTGTTTCTCGCGGGCGCGCGCATCAAACACCTCGCGCTCCTGTCCCTGTGCGCCTTGCCGGCGGTGGCGGCGTTGATTTTCGGGTCGAGTTACCGGCGGCAGCGGTTGATGACGTTTCTATCTCCCTGGAAGGATGCGTCCGATGCCGGCTTTCAGATTACGCAGTCGTTTTTAGCCTTCGGCAGTGGGGGGCCGTTCGGGGTGGGTCTGGGCGAAGGAAAACAGAAACTGTTTTTTCTTCCCGAAGCGCACACGGATTTCGTGTTGGCCTTGATCGGCGAGGAGTTGGGGCTGGTCGGCAGTGTGACGATCGTGTTGCTGTTCGGTCTGTTCGTGCTCAAGGGCTTTCAGATCGCGGGCCGGGCCCGCAACCAGTTCGGGCGTCATCTGGCGATGGGCATCACGATGCTGATCGGTATGCAGGCGTTGGTCAACGCCGGAGTGGTCACAGGACTCCTGCCCACCAAGGGCTTGACCCTGCCCTTCGTCAGTTACGGCGGGTCGTCGTTGGTGGCCAATTTGCTCGGCGTCGGGATCCTGTTGAGCATCTCGCGCGACCGGCAGGGCGGGAGGGAAAGCGGTGGGCAGCGAAGGGTGCAGAAGCGCGGGGTGATCACCGAGTGAACATCGTGATCGCGGCGGGAGGAACGGGCGGGCATCTCTATCCGGCCATTGCCGTGGCGCGGGAGTTTCTGCGACGGGATCCGGCCGCGCGGATCCTGTTCGTCGGTACAACGCGCGGCATCGAACGCAAGGTGTTGGAGCATGAAGGGTTCCCCTTGCAGTTCATCGGTGCGAAGCCCCTGATGGGCAAAAGTCCCGTTGAAATCGTGAAGGCGCTGGTCACCTTGCCGGTGAGCCTGTGGCAATCGCTCAAGATCCTCAAGAGGCAGCGGGCCGATCTCGTGTTCGGGGTGGGCGGCTATACCAGCCCGGCGATGCTGGCGGCGGCGTTTCTTCGGAGGATTCCCGGCGTGATTCTCGAGCCGAATGCCTATCCCGGCATGGCCAACAAGGCGGTCGCGCCGCTCGTGCAGCGGATTTTTCTGGCCTTCGAATCGACCGGACAATTCTTCGATCGACGCAAGACCAGCGTGGTCGGGACACCGGTTCGACGGGCCTTTCTGGAGGTGCCGGGACCGGATGCGGGAGAAGTCGGAGCACGTCCAACACGGCATCTGTTGATTTTCGGCGGCAGCCAAGGCGCAAGGGCCATCAACTCGGCGGTCATTGAGGCATTGCCGTCGCTCTCCGCCATGAAGGGACAGGTGACCATCACGCACCAAACCGGTGAGGCCGACCATGGTCGCGTCGTCGCCGCGTACGAGCAAGCAGGGCTCGTTGCGCAGGTCGTGCCCTTCTTGTACGACATGCCGGTAGTGCTGCGGACCGCCGACCTTGTGGTCTCGCGGGCAGGGGCCATGACGATTGCCGAGTTGACGGTCTGTGGAAAACCGGCGATTCTGATCCCCCTCCCCACGGCCATCTATAACCATCAACTGCGGAACGCAGAGGTGATGGCCCGGGCCGGAGGAGCGGTGTTGTTGCCTCAAGCGGAATTGAGCGGTGAAGCATTGGCCAGAACCATCACCGGCATTCTGCGCGACCCTCAGCGGCTTCAGACCATGAGTCGGCGGAGTTGGAGCATGCGACGCAGTGATGCGGCAGAGACCATCGTTCGTGAGTGCGGCGAGATCATAAGGAGGCGCCATGAGACCAGCGGGAGCGCTCGCGCCCTATGAGCAACGAGAACGGGAGGGACAGCGGCATGACAGGCACGGCGTACAGAAACCGGTTCGGGGACAGGGACTAGGGCGGACGGCGATGTTCAGGAAGACACAACATATTCATCTGGTGGGGATCGGCGGCTCCGGGATGAGCGGGATCGCCGAAGTCTTGCTGACGTTGGGATACAAGGTCAGCGGTTCGGACCTGAGCCAGTCGGAGACGACGCGCCGGCTGGAGGAGTTGGGAGGGCGCATCGCGATCGGCCATCAGGAGTCCAATATCGGCGAAGCGCAGGTGGTGGTGATCTCTTCGGCGGTGGCCGCCACCAATCCCGAGGTGGTGGCGGCGAAGGCCCGGCAGATTCCCGTCATTCCACGCGCCGAAATGCTGGCGGAGTTGATGCGGTTGAAGTTCGGAGTCGCGATCGCCGGTGCCCACGGCAAAACGACGACGACGTCGATGGTCGCGAACGTCCTCGCCCAGGGTGGGCTGGACCCCACCATGGTGATCGGCGGCAAAGTGAATGCGCTCGGGAGCCATGCGCGATTGGGACGGGGCGATCTCCTGATTGCGGAAGCCGATGAGAGCGACGGCTCGTTCCTCCGCTTGGCGCCGACGATCGTGGCAGTGACCAACATCGATCGGGAGCATCTCGACCACTACGGGACGATGGAACGCCTCAACGACAGCTTTTTGGAATTCATCAACAAGGTGCCGTTCTACGGCCTGGCCGTCCTCTGTGCCGACGATGAACGGTTGCGGAACCTGCTTCCCCGTGTCGTCAAACGCTACCAAACCTACGGTCTTCAGGACCAGCCTGGTCATGTGCCGGACTTCCGCGCGACCGACATCAGCCTACGTCAGTGGGGCTCGGAGTTTCGCGCCTTCTTCCGCGGACGCAATCTCGGCCCGTTCCGGCTGGCCATTCCGGGCATCCACAATGTGTCCAATGCGCTGATTGCGATCGCGATCGGGTTGGAGTTGGACATCCCCGTCGATTTGGTCAGGAAGGGTCTTGCGGCCTTCACCGGTGTGGAGCGGCGGTTCCATCTGCGCGGGGAGAAGGCGGGCATCATGGTAGTGGATGACTATGGGCACCATCCGACCGAGGTGCGGGCCACGATCGCGGCGGCGAAGCAAGGATGGGATCGGCGCGTCGTCGTCCTGTTCCAGCCGCATCGCTACAGCCGTTCACGCGACCTGATGCAGGAGTTCGCCCATGCGTTCGATCAAGCCGACGCGTTGTTCATGACGGAGATCTACGCGGCAGGCGAGCAACCGATCCCCGGCGTGTCCGGAGAGAAACTGGTGGAGGCCGTGCGGGGGGGCGGGCATCCTTCGGCCACCTTCGTCGAGCGCAAAGAGCACTTGGCGGACCAGGTCCTCCCGACCCTGAAGGCCGGCGACCTCGTCATCACCCTCGGCGCGGGGGACATCTGGAAAACTGGTCTGGCGATCCTTGAGCGGTTGCCGGCTTCAGCGTGATGCGATGCGCGGACGGGGGGCAAGGGCGGAGCGTCAGGATCGATCAACGAGGAGCAGGAAAGACTGGAATCGCATTCTTGAGGGCATCAGGGGGACGGTGAAGTTCGATGCGTCGTTGCAACCCTATACGTCATTCCGTATCGGTGGGCCGGCGGAGGTCCTGGTCGAACCGGCCGATCTGGACGATCTGTGCCGATTGGTGGCGCAGGCCCGTGCGGACAGGGTTCCGCTCTTCGTGGTCGGCGGAACGAATCTGCTCGTGCGCGACGGCGGCATCCGTGGCATCGTGGTCAGCCTGGTCAAGTTCAAAGGGATCCGCCAGGAGCCGGACTATGTGCTCTATGCGGAGGGGGGCGTGGGCATGCCGACTCTGATCGGGTACGCCGTCCGTCGCTCGCTGGCAGGACTGGAGTGGAGCGCCGGGATTCCGGGCACCGTCGCAGGCTGCGTCGTGATGAATGCCGGGACCAGGTTGGGAGAAATGAAGGATGCGGTCAAGGCGGTCCGCATGGTCGATCCGCGCGGGATGGTGCTGGACATCCCTGCTGCCGACATCCCGTTCAGCTATCGACGCGCGCACTTGCCGCGCGGCATCGTGGCGGGAGTCTGGCTGCAACTGAAGCCCGGCGACCATGACCGGATCGAAAAGACGGTAAAGGACTATCTGCAGTATCGCAAGGACACCCAGCCCTTGACCCTGCCGAGCGCCGGCTGCGTATTCAAAAATCCACCGCAGGATTCGGCCGGACGCCTGGTCGAAGCGGCCGGGCTCAAGGGTGCCCGTATCGGCGACGTCCAGGTGTCGGAGAAACATGCGAACTTCATGGTGAACGTGGGCCATGCGCGGGCGGAAGATGTCTTGGCCTTGATCAGGAAAGTCCGTGCGGTGGTGAAGAAGACATCGGGTGTGGCGCTGGAGTTGGAACTGAAGGTCGTCGGACAGGCCTGACGAGGATCGAGGAAGGTCATGGATGTGACGGAACGGAAGCCGCTGACCAGCTCAAAGATCGGGGTCTTGATGGGGGGGCAGTCTTCGGAACGGGAAGTGTCCCTCAAGACCGGCGAGGCCGTATATCGCTCCCTGGTGCGAAGCGGCTATGACGCGGTGGCCATCGACGTCGGACCGGAGCTGCACCAGACTCTGCGGGAACAGTCGGTAGAGGTGGCGTTTCTGGCGCTGCACGGACCGGGTGGTGAGGACGGTGCGATACAAGGATTTTTGGAGACCTTGGGCATTCCCTATACGGGGTCCGGCGTGAGGGCCAGTGCCGTCGGTATGCACAAGGTCGTCACCAAGACACAGTTGGCCGCCCAGGGGATTCCGGTTCCGCGGGGAACAGTGGTGCTGCGGGGAACCTTTCCGAGCTTGGGACGCCTGCTCGCCACATGCAAGTTGAAGTTGCCCGTGGTCGTCAAGCCGGCGAGCCAAGGCTCCACGATCGGTGTGACCATCCTCCGCAAGCCCTCGCAATGGAAAGAGGCCCTGCGGCTGGCCCACCGGTACGACGAAGAGGCGATGGTCGAGGCCTTTATCCCCGGGCATGAAGTCACGTTGTCGCTGTTGGGCGGACCGGATGGAGCCGTGACCGGCCTACCAGCCGTCGAGATCGTCGCCCCGGACGGGTTCTACGACTTCTCCGCCAAATACGAAAAGGGTCGGACGCAGTACCTCTGCCCGGCGCCCCTGTCCGCCGCCGTGAGTCGGCAGATCCGAGAACTGGCGATCAAGACCTATCGAGTGTTGGGGTGCAATGGGGCCGCACGGGTGGATTTTCGTATCACGCCGAAGGGAAAGCCCTATGTGCTGGAAATCAACACCCTGCCGGGAATGACGGAGACGAGTCTGCTGCCGATGGCGGCGGACCAGGCCGGTCTTTCGTACGACGCATTGACCGAACGGATTCTTCAGTCCGCACTCCAGCGGGCCGGAGTCGGCTCGTTTCGAGCGGTGAGGTAGAAACGATGTCCCTGCGGTGGCGCCGCACCACACGTGCAGAAAAAGTGAATCCGCGGGCCAACGCGCGGCTGGAGGCTTCCTTCAACGGCCGCGGGGGAACCGAGAGAGGTGGCTACTGGGCGAGGTTAGGGCGTGGGCTGATGATCTCCCTCAGGGTGATCGCCACGGTGACCGTCTTGGTCGGCGGTTGTTCCGGGCTCTTCGTGTTGGCCCGCGAGTTGGGACCGCTCACGCGAGAATGGTTTCTGGTGCGCTCCGTGTCCGTGACCGGCTTGCATCAGGTCACCAGGAAAGAAGTGCTCAGCCGGTTGGCGTTGAAGCCCGATACCGCGCTCTATTCCGTCAACCCCTCGTGGTTGGCGGAACGGCTCAGGACCCATCCCTGGATCAAGGACGCCACGGTGACGTTGCAGCCGCTGCATGAAATTCATATCGAGGTGGTGGAGCGGGTACCGGCGGTCGTGGTCCGTACCCTGGCGGAAAATCTCCTGACCGATGCGGAGGGGGTCTTGCTGGCGCATCTCGGATCGGCGGACGATCCGACCTTGCCGATATTATCCGGCGTCGAAGGGAAGCGGCTGCTGGAGGGGAGGCCGGGGGACCGTCGCGCGGTCCAAGTCGGCGCGGCCTTGGGCCGCATGGTCGGACAGACCACCGGGGGGCGCCCGGACATCGATGTGGGAAACCTCAACAATCTGGTGGTGGTGGTGCAGGGCGTGACGTTCCAGTTCAGCGAGGCATCGATGGATCAACAGTGGTCTCGATTTCTGAAAATGCGGTCCGCCCTGCGGGATGTGGCTTTTGACGGCGAGGGCGCCAGGGCGAATGAAATCGATCTTCGCTTTGCCGACCGCGTCATCGTTCGGGGAAGGGGGTGAGCCGAGTGTCGAAGCGGGACCATATCCTGGTGGGGCTGGACATCGGAACCACCAAGATTTGTGCGATCGTCGCCGAGGTGCCGGAGGAGGGACCGCTGAACATCATCGGTGTCGGCTCCTGCCCGTCGCGCGGCCTTCGCAAGGGTGTGGTGGTCAATATCGAGAGCACGGTGGAGTCGATCAAGAAGGCGGTGGAAGAGGCGGAGTTGATGGCGGCAGTACAAATCAATTCCGTCTATACGGGCATCGCCGGCAGCCACATCTCCGGGGAGAATCTCAAGGGTGTGGTGGCCCTCAAGAAACAGGAAGTCACCAGGGATGACATCAGCCGGGCCGTGGAAAGCGCACGGACCCTGGCGGTGATCCCTCACGAGCGGCGGATTCTGCACGTGTTGCCGCGCGAATTCATGGTCGATGACCAGGAAGGTGTCCGTGAGCCGTTGGGCATGTCCGGCAACCGGCTCGAAGTGAACGTCCATGTGATCACCGGGGCCGTGACTTCGGCGCAGAACATCATCAAGAGCGTCAACCGAGCGGGACTCGACGTGGTGGACATCATCTTACAGCCGCTCGCCTCGAGTGAAGCAGTGCTGAGCGCGGAAGAGCGGGAACTGGGCGTCGCCATGGTCGATCTGGGCGGCGGGACGACCGACTTGGCGATCTTTCTCGACGGCAGCATCCGCCATACGGCGGTGCTCCCGATCGGCGGACAGAATCTGACCAAGGACCTGGCGATCGGTCTGCTGACCTCGCAAACCGACGCGGAAAAAATCAAGGTGCAACATGGCATAGCCCGCACCGACCTGGTGCACGGCCACCAGACCGTGGAAGTACCCTCGGTGGGCGACCGTCCGCCGCGGCAGTTCACGCGCCGGGATATCGCGGAAATCCTCGAACCACGTGTCGAGGAGATGTTCGATCTGGTGAAACGGGAGATCGTCCGGGCCGGATATGAAGGCATGCTCGGCGCCGGCGTCGTCATCACCGGCGGCACCTCGTTGTTGGAAGGGATGCCCGATGCGGCGGAGAAGGGGTTGAACCTGCCGGCCAGGCGAGGCATGCCGACCGGCATCGGCGGGCTCCGCGATATCGTGAGCAATCCGATGCATGCGACCGGCGTCGGGTTGCTCCTGCATGCGCGCCAGCATGCAGATAATCTGGAGGCAGCCGGCATCCGTCACGGCCGGGGGTTGGGAAAAGTATTCGATCGCATGCGGTCGTGGATGTTCGAGTTTTTCTAACGTTCGCGGGCGGCATGACGCCGCGTCCGCGCCATCGTCAAGGGAGGTGTCACGATGTTTTCATTCCAGGAGGAACCCCAATCACCCGTCCGCATCAAGGTGATCGGTGTCGGAGGGGCCGGGTGCAATGCCGTCAATACCATGATCACCGGCGGGCTGTGCCGGGTGGATTTCGTGGCGGCCAATACGGATGTGCAGGCGCTCGAACGGTCTCAGGCCTCCTATAAGATTCAGATCGGTCCGGAACGGACCCGCGGACTCGGGGCCGGCGCCAAACCGGAAGTCGGGCGCGATGCGGCGCTGGAGAGCAAGGATGAAATTCGCGACAGTCTCGTCGGCGCCGACATGGTGTTCGTTACGGCCGGCATGGGCGGCGGGACCGGCACCGGCGCCGCTCCGATCGTGGCCAGTATCGCGCGCGAGTTGGGAATTCTGACGGTGGCGGTCGTGACGAAGCCGTTTCAATACGAAGGCCATCGCCGGATGAGTCATGCGGAAGAAGGCATTCGAGATCTCGGACGGCATGTCGATACGTTGCTGATCATCCCGAATCAGCGATTGCTCGGCATCGTGGATAAGGCCACTCCCTTGCTGGATGCGTTCAAGGTGGCGGACGATGTCTTGCGTCAGGCCATTCAAGGCATCGCCGACGTGATCACGACCACCGGCCTGGTCAACGTCGACTTCGCCGATGTGCGGACCATCATGGCCCATACGGGTCGAGCGGTCATGGGCATGGGAATCGGGCGCGGGTCGAACCGGGCGCAGGAAGCGGCGCAGAAGGCGATTTGCAGTCCCTTGCTCGAAGAGGGCAGTGTCGAGGGCGCACGCGGGGTGTTGTTGAATATCACCGGCGGCCCGAACATGTCGCTGCATGAAGTGGAAGAAGCGGCCTCGATCGTGCAACATGCGGCGGATGCCGAAGCGAACATCATCGTCGGACAGGTGATCAACCCGGAAATCGGCGACGATCTGATCGTCACCGTCATTGCGACGGGATTCGAACGGGAGGAGCCATCGGCCGTGCGGCCGGCGAATCCGGAACGTCAGGCGACCAGGCCAGCCAATGGACGCCCCGCGCAGCAGGTCTTGACCGGCGTACATGGTTCGGCATCGGATCGGCCCCATAAAGATCTGGACCGTCCGACGTTCCTGCGGCGCATGGGCGAGCAGCGGGAAGCGGGAGAGCGGGTGGCGGTGGTCGGCGACGATGAGTGGGATGTGCCGACCTTCCTGCGGAAGCAGGCCGACTGACGATCAGTCTTTGTTGTCACGCGTGAGGCGCAGAACGTGATGGCTCCGGTGATTACCGTTCCTTCGTTTGCCACCAACGAGGATGGGGTGGAACATTTTTTCGGGACCCGGTTGTCGGACCTAGCGGTGACGCCGGGTCGTTCCTCCGAACCTCGGTCCAGGCGTGGAGGTGCGGCTGCGGTCATCGTGTCGGTCACACAGGTGCATGGGACGGACGCCCTGGTCGTGGACCGGCCGGTTCGACAGGGAGACTGTTTCGCGGGAGGCTGGGATGCGCTGGTGACCAATCAGCCCGGTGTGATGGTGACCGTGCGGACGGCGGACTGTGTCCCGGTGCTCTTGCACGATCCCACGCAACGGGTGGTGGCGGCGGTGCATGCCGGTTGGCGCGGCGCGGTGGCCGGGATCGTGCCGAAGACCGTGGCCTTGCTCGTCGATCGATTCGGAGCCGCCGTCGAGCGGCTGCGGATGGCGATCGGCCCGTCTGCCGGTTCCTGTTGTTATGAGGTGGATGAGCCGGTATTGACGAGACTGCGGGAGGTCTTTCCCGAGTGGCGCTCCGTCGTGCAGCCGGTGGGAACCTGCAAGGCGCATCTCGATCTGCGTGCGTTCGTGCGCCGGCAGGCGCTTGCGGAAGGCCTGCAGGCGGAACGGATTGCGACGGTCAATGCCTGTACGATCTGCCACCCCGATCTCTTCTTCAGCTACCGCCGCGAGGGTGTGGTGAAGGCCACGATGGTCAGCGGGATTGCGCTCAGGTCTCACCGGTAACCGCCGATCCACACCTGCTTCCAATGACCGTGGCCGGCCGAGATGATGGAAGGCTCGGCGTCCGGCAACGCCGAACAGACATGCTGCGTTCCATAGGGGTGGCGGAATGGACACAGAAGCGGAAACGATCGCCGCTCGGGTTCGTGCGGTGTTCGATGGGATCCATCGTGCGGCGGTCCGTGCGGGGCGTGCACCGGAAACGGTCCGCCTGGTGGCGGTTTCCAAGACCGTGTCCGTCGAACGGCTGCGCGAGGCGGTGGATGCCGGTGTTCGGCATGTCGGAGAAAACCGTCTCCAGGAGGCGTTGCCGAAAATTGAGACCTTGGACCGAGACGGTGTAGTCTGGCATTTCATCGGGACCCTGCAGCGACGCAAGGTCAAGTCGGTCGTCGGTCGATTTGAGACGATCCATTCCGTCGACAGCCTGGCACTGGCTCAAGAGATCGATCGCCGTGCGCAGGAAGCGGGTCTCCGTCAACGGGTCTTGCTGGAAGTGAATCTCGGGGGAGAGAGCAGCAAGGGAGGATTCGAGCCGACGGCGCTGCTGGGGGCGCTGCCGGCGCTGAACCGGTTCGAATATCTGGACATTCGTGGTCTCATGGCCATCCCGCCGGCCGTCCCTGTCGCGGAAGACGCACGTCCGTACTTCCGACGGCTCAGAGAATTATCCCGGTCATTGACAGCGCTGGGCTTCCCGAACATTAATATGCAGGAATTGTCGATGGGCATGTCCCATGATTATCCGGTGGCCGTCGAAGAGGGCGCCACCTACGTGCGGGTCGGGACGGCCATTTTTGGAGCGCGACGTGACTAACTCGAGGGTGAAGGGACCGATCGCATTTCTCGGCGGTGGGCAGATGGCGGCGGCCTTGATCGGCGGCCTGTTGGCGGCGCAGGCCGGAGAGGCCGCCTTGATCTATGCCACGGATCCGCTTGCCGCGCGTCGTAACCTGTTGAAGTCGCGTTTCGGCATTCAGGTCGGATCGGACAATAGAGATGCCGTTCGTGAGGCCGACCTGGTGGTCCTGGCGGTGAAGCCGCAGGCGATGCAGGCGGTGCTCGACGATGTGGGGAAGGCGTTGGCTGGAAAGTTGGTCCTGTCCATTGCGGCCGGCGTGACGACCGCCTGGATAGGCGAGCGGATCGTGACGCCGCGAGGCATCGTGCGGGCGATGCCCAACACACCGGCGCTGGTGCGCGAAGGGGTGACGGCGCTGGCCTATCAGGCGGACCTCGCAGCCGGCGACCTGGCGGCGGTGCGGGCCCTGTTCGAAGCGGTCGGGTCGGTGGTCTCGGTCGAGGAGCGATTCATGGATGCGGTGACCGGATTGAGCGGGAGCGGGCCGGCCTACGTCTTCGTGGCCATCGAGGCGCTGGCCGACGGCGGGGTGAAGATGGGATTGCCGCGGGCGACCGCTGAACTGCTGGCCGCGCAAACGGTGTTGGGTGCTGCTCGGTTGGTGCTGGAATCGGGTGAGCATCCGGCGCGGCTGAAGGATCAGGTCGCGTCGCCGGGAGGCACCACCATCGCGGGGTTGCACCAATTGGAAATGGGAGGCATGAGGAGCTGTCTGATGGCGGCCGTCGAGGCGGCTACGAACCGATCACAGGAGTTGGGACGCTGATGTTTGTGATGAGCAACGTGCTGCAGGGGCTGGCGACGATCTTGGATACGGTGCTGTGGCTTTATATGTGGGTCATCATCGCCCGCGCATTGATTTCGTGGGTCAATCCGGACCCCTGGAATCCCATCGTACAATTTCTTGAACGTGTGACGGAGCCTGTGCTCACGCCGATCCGTCGTCTGGTCGGGTGGCGCATGGGCATCGACCTGTCGCCGATGATTGCGATCCTGATCCTTGTGTTTCTACAATATGCCGTGGTTCAATCGTTGCGGGATATCGCCGTGCGGATGCATTAACCCTCGGGCAAGAGGTGGCGCATGAAAATCACTCCCATCGACATCCAGCAGATGGCCTTTCCGGTCAAGTTTCGAGGTTACGACCGAGAGGAGGTCAACCGCTTTCTCGAAGAGCTGGCCCTGACGGTCGAGAATTTGAATCGGGAAAACAACGCGCTTCGCGACAAGCTTGCCACCACCGAACAGCAGGTCGCAGATCTGCGGCGTACGGAGGCCACCCTCTCCAGCACGCTGGTGTCGGCGCAATCGTTGGCCGAGGATGTGAAGCGGTCCGCACAGCGGGAATCCGAGTTGATCGTCAAGGAAGCAGAATTGAAGGCGAGCGAAATCATCCGGCAGGCGCGGGTGAGTCTGTCCGACATGCAGCGCGGCCTCGCGGACCTGCAGAAGCAGCGGTTGATGATGGTGGAGCGGTTCCGTGCGACCCTGCGCTCGTTCGAGCGGATGTTGGAGGTCGAAGAAAGCGAAGCCTATCAACCGGATCCCCCATCGATCGAGGGGAAGCTGGCCGGTGAATCAAGCTCGGCTCGTTGAGACTCCTGCGCCTTGTCGGAATCCTCCCCTTGCCTGCGACCTGCTCCAGCCGGCGGGGCCTGGTGTAGGGTTCTGCTCCACTCACCCTGTGGGCGAAACCTGGGCTCCCATTCATGACGGCATCGGATCCAATTCAGTCGGCGCTGCGGGCAGCCGTCGCTGACGGCACCTTTCCCGGCGCCGTCCTGGCGGTCCGGTTACGCGGGGCGTCGGTCTATGAATGGGCCGTCGGGCGCCTGTCTCTCCAGCCTTCGAGCGAGGAGGTGACGGTCGAGACCTCTTATGACCTCGCCTCCCTGACCAAGGTTCTCGCGACGACGACGGCGTTGCTGCTTCTGATCCAACGTGAATTGGCCTCCCTGGATGATCGGATCGACCACATTCTTGCGGAACTCAGGGGAAGGCCGGTCGGAAGTGCGACGGTGCGGCACTTGTTGATGCATAGTTCCGGCCTTCCCGGTTGGCGCCCCTATTATGAACGGATCGCCGCGACGGAGGCGGTTCAGCCGGGGATTTTTGGGAGCATCGCCGCGCGACAGGCGATGCTGAACTCTATTGCGACGGAAGACCTGCTGTACGAGAAGGGCTCGCGCAGCCTCTACAGTGATCTCGGCTTCATGTTGCTGGGGTTCGCGGTAGAACGGCTGTCGGGCGAGTCGCTCGATCAGTTGTGTCGGGATCGAATCTATCGCCCGCTCGATGCCTGCCCGCTTCACTATCTGCCGTGCGGGCCGCTCTCGATGTCTGTCCCACCGTCCGGATCGACACTCACGATCGCCCCCACGGAAGAAGATCCCTGGCGTGGACGAACGTTGCGCGGCGAGGTCCACGACGAAAATGCCTTTGCGCTGGGCGGGGTGGCGGGCCATGCAGGGTTGTTCGGCACCGCACGAGCGGTGCTCGCGGTCGCGCAGGCCTGGATGAATGGCCGTCGGGGAAAGGCGGGACTGTTGGAACCGGAATTCGTCCGATGTTTCACGGCGCGGCAGCACACGGTCCCGAATTCCAGCTGGGCCTTGGGATGGGATACGCCGTCGGCGCCGTCTTCGTCCGGGACGTTATTTTCTCCAGAGTCGTTCGGCCATCTCGGATATACCGGCACGTCGTTGTGGATCGACCCGGTCAAGGAACTGGAGGTGGTGCTGCTCTCGAATCGTGTACATCCCACGAGACGGAACGAGCGCATCCGCGCCTTCCGCCCGCTGATCCATGATCTCGTGTATCGGGAATTCCTGGGAGGCTAGGAGGGCAGGTCCGGATAGTCGGTCCAGGTTTCTTTCTCGGCCAGGTAGCGATTGCCTTTGAAGTTCAGGCGCGTGCGCAACCGGGTAAATCCCAGGCTCTGCAGCTTCTCGACCACGGCTTTGACGGCGGCAGTGGTGGTGGGATGGGCGGTGCCTTCGATGGCGAGGGCCTCATAAGTGACTTTTCCCGCATAACCGGCAGCCACACGATTGACGAGGACCGACCTGTTGAAATAACGATCACTGGGATCGATCCCTTCGACTTGATGTCGTTCGATCAAACCCTCTTTTTTGAAGAGGAGGGGCAGCGCACTCATACGAACCTCCGTCGATCAATCAGCCGTTGGGATCGCGTCAAGGGTCCCGATTATAGGGAGCCGCCGGTCGGAGTGCAACCGTCGTTGACAAGGTTCTGCAGGGCTTTCTATGATGCGCCTTCCTTGCGGCATCGTCCGGCGTCCTCGGCGACGATTCTCGACGTCAGCCATTTCGATGAACATGAATGTTCCCAACAGCCTGACGATCCTGCGCATCCTGTTGATTCCGGTGTACGTAGGGTTGCTGAACTATGAGCAATTCGACTATGCCCTCGCCACGCTCTTCATCGCCGGGCTGACGGACGCCCTCGACGGCACGATCGCCCGGGTCGCCAACCAGCGAACCAGGCTCGGGGAAGTGTTGGATCCCTTGGCGGACAAGCTGATGCTCACGACCGGCTTCATTACGCTGTCCGTCATGCATCTGGTGCCGCTCTGGGCCACGATTCTGGTCGCCAGCCGCGACCTCATGCTGATGTTGGGGGCGGCGGTCGCCCATTTCACCGATGCGCAAGTCGATATTTCGCCGACGGTGTTGGGGAAGGGAACCACCTTGATTCAGCTGACGACCCTGGTGGCCGTCGTGTTTTTCGCATCGCGGCGGCTCGACCTCGCCATGCTCGATCCGCTCCTCTATCTCATGGGGGGAGTCACGCTGCTGTCCGGACTGCACTATCTCTCGCGCGGCTACAGCCGCATCACCTCCGGCCATGCCTGACGGACGACTGCTTCGTCGAGTCCGCGAATCCACATCGCCGCTTGCCGCTTTGTTTCCATTCGTTTGACAGTTTTTCGGTCGTCTTATAGACTTCGATCATAGTTTCCCGCTGCATACGTATGTGTCCTCCCCGGCGACCAGAGGAGTGGAAACAGATTTATGGGTACATTCGCCTACGTCGGACGGAACCGCCAGGGTGCCGTGAAGAAGGGGGAGTTGACCGCCAAGACGAGAGATGAGGCGGTCGACCAGCTGCGTAAACAGCAGGTCGTGGTGACCAGCCTGGAGGAGAAATCCGGCAAGGGCGGGAAGCTGAACTTCAGCATCGGGAGCGGTCTCACCGATAAGGACTTGGTGGTGTTCACCCGCCAGTTCGGCACGATGATCAATGCGGGACTGCCGCTGATTCAATGCCTCGACATCCTCTCCACCCAATCCGAAAACAAAGTCCTGCGGGAAACGGTCGGTGACGTGAAGAACAGCGTGGAGGCGGGGTCCACCTTTTCCGACGCCCTGAAGAAGCATCCGAAAGTGTTCGACGACCTCTATGTGAACATGATCCATGCCGGTGAGGTCGGCGGTCTGCTCGATACGATTCTGACCCGTTTGGCGAAGCACATCGAGAAGGCGATGAAGCTGAAGGGGCAGATCAAGTCGGCCATGGTCTATCCTTCCGCCATCGTCGGCGTCGCCGTCATCGTCATCAGCGTCCTGATGGTCTGGGTGATCCCGATTTTCGCCAAGATGTTCGCCGAAATGTCGGGCGGGAAAATCGGGTTGCCCGGTCCGACCCAGCTGGTCATCGACATCAGTAATTTCTTCCAGAGCTACTGGTATTTCATGGGCGGGGCCTTGATCGGCACGATCTACGCGATCAAGCGGTACTATGGAACGGTCAACGGCCGGGTCGTCATCGACCGGCTGCTCTTGAAGATTCCCGTCGTCGGGGATCTGATCAGAAAGGCGTCCGTCGCGAAATTCACCCGCACGTTGGGGACGTTGATCACCAGCGGTGTGCCGTTGTTGGAAGGCCTGAGTATCTGCGCCAAAACGTCCGGCAACAAGGTGATCGAAGAAGCGTTGATGAACGCGCGGGTCAGCATCAGCGGCGGGAAAACGATTTCCGAGCCGCTGGCCAAGGGCAATGTGTTTCCCAAGATGGTCACCCACATGATCGCGGTCGGTGAGTCCACCGGCGCGCTCGATGCCATGCTGGGCAAGATCGCCGATTTCTACGAAGACGAAGTCGATCAGGCGGTGGCAGCCCTGACCTCGCTCCTCGAACCGATCATGATGGTGGTGTTGGGGACGATCATCGGGTTCATCGTCATCGCGATGTATCTTCCGATCTTCACGATGGCGCAGGCCATCCAATAACGGTACGGTCACGCCTGGGCACCGGTGCGGGGCCGACCGTGCGAGAGGGCCCCGCGCGCAGATCCATCAGGGCATCGCGCCCGCCATGCTCTCCCTGATCAATCCGATACGAATCGTCGAAAACCAGCCTTCCTCAATCACAGGCCGCCCGCGCATGCAGCGGAAGGACGATGCGCGCCGACCATCGGGCGGTCCATGCTGCAGCTGAAAACCAGACTCCATTGGTTGATGGGCCTGCGCGTCGTGGTGGTGACGCTGTTGCTGGGGCTGTCGCTGGCCTTTCAGGCGACGCGCGGCGAACATGTGCCGATCTTCTCCGCCCTGATCGTCTTCACCTACACGGTCACCCTTGTCTATGCCGTCTTCCTTCGTTATCTGAGCACCCACGAAGCATTGACCGTCTTCACGTGGGTGCAGGTCGCGATGGATTTTGTGCTGGAGACGGTCCTCGTTGCGAGCACCGGGGGCATCGAAAGTCCGTTCGCCGTGCTCTATGTCATTACGGTCACGGTGGCGAGTCTCGTCCCGCGCAGGCGCGTGGGGTTGGTGACCGGATCCGCCTGTACGTTGTTGTTCGGATTCATCACGGCGGTGCAGTATTCGGGGCTGCTGCAGCCCTCTGGTTGGGTCGCTTCCAGCAAATTGGCCGGCGCCGAAGCTCTGCAGACCTTCGGGGTCTACGGCCTCGCGTTTCTGTTCGTCGGATTTTTGAGCGGGGTGCTCGCCGACCAGCTCCGCCATGCCGACCAATCGTTGCGCGAGAAGGAGCAGGGACTCACGCGGCTCCAAGTGTTCCACGAGAATATCGTGCGCAGCATCAGCAGCGGGGTGTTCACCACCGATGAAGCGGGCCGCATCACCTCATTCAATCCGGCTGCGCATGAAGTGACGGGTTATACCTTCCAGGAAGTTCAGGGGCGTTCCTGGAGAGAAGTGTTCAATTGGCACCCGAGCGGGCCGTCCGAGGAACAGGAGCAGACGACGTCGACGTCGGCAAGGTTTGAGGTGGAATGCCAGCACGCGGACGGCAGCCGGCTTGTGCTGGGCATGACCGTGTCTCCCTTGCATGAGCAGGGCGCGCAACGCGGGCTGGTCGGCGTGTTCAAGGACTTGACGCAAATTCGATATTTGGAAGAGGAAATGCGCCGGCGGGAATGGCTCGCCAATCTGGGCGAGATGTCGGCCGGGATGGCCCATGAAATCCGCAATCCGCTCGGCGCCCTGGCCGGAGCGATGCAAATGTTGCGGCAGGATGTCGGGTCGGACGAAACCAGCCAACGCCTGATGGATATTGCGATTCGAGAGGCGAAACGGCTCGACAATATCATCACCGAGTTTCTGCAATACGCCCGCCCGCCCGCGTTGAACCTGCGCGAGCATGATTTGAACAAAGTCCTTGCCGATACGTTGGATCTGATTCAACATGAAGCGCGATCCCGAAAAGGCATGTCCATCGTTCCCAAGATGGCCGCCGGGGCGTTGACGGCGCAGGTCGATCAAGACCAGCTGAAACAGGTGTTCTGGAATCTGGCCGTGAACGCCTTCGATGCCATGGCTGACGGCGGCGTCTTGACGATCGCCACGGGATCGCGGCGGGTCGAAGTGGAGGGGCGTCGTACCGACGTGATCGAAATTGCGTTTCAGGACAAGGGCGAAGGCATCCCCAAGCAGAATTTCGACAAAATCTTTCTTCCGTTTTTCACCACGAAAAAAGAAGGCTCCGGGTTGGGTCTGGCTCAGGTCCATCGCATCGTGGAGTTGCACGGCGGGTGGATCAAGGTCGAGAGCGATGTCGGGAACGGGGCGCGGTTTGTCGTGTGTCTCCCGCAGTCGGCGGAGACCGGCGTGCGCTTGCGGCATGAAGGAAGGGAACCGTGGAAAAGATTCTAGTCGTCGATGACGAGCAAAGCCTGCGCGATGTCCTGAGCATCATGTTGAAGCGGGCCGGGTATGCCGTGACCTCGGCCTCGGACGGTGAGGAGGCAATCGCGCATCTTCAGAAGGACATCTTCGATCTGGTGATCACGGACCTCAAGATGCCGAGAGCGGGCGGCCTCGAGGTGTTGAAAGCCGTCAAGGCCGCATCGCCGGACACCGTCGTGCTGATGATCACGGCGTTCGCCTCGGCCGAGTCCGCGGTCGAGGCGATGAAGCACGGCGCCTACGACTACCTCACCAAGCCGTTCCAGGTCGATGAGGTGCAGCTGATCATCCGCAACGCGATCGAGCGGCGGCGGCTCTCCACGGAAAACATGCTCCTCAAGCGGGAGATGGCGAGTCATGCGTCGTTTTCTCAAATCGTCGGCCAGAGCGAAGCGATGCAGCGGGTCTACGACGTCATCAAAAAGGTGGCCGATTCCAAGAGCAACGTGCTGATCGGCGGCGAAAGCGGCACCGGCAAGGAGTTGGTGGCGCGGGCCATTCACTACAACAGCGCACGCGCGCCGATGCCGTTCGTCACGGTCAACTGCAGCGCGGTGCCGGAAACATTGCTGGAAAGCGAGCTGTTCGGCCACATGAAGGGCTCGTTCACCGGGGCGATCTCCAACAAGGCCGGCCTGTTCGAAGTGGCCGACGGCGGCACGATCTTTCTCGACGAGATCGGCGATACGACGCCCGCCATTCAGGTGAAGCTGCTGCGCGTGATTCAGGAGCGCGAGTTCAGGCGGGTGGGCGGCACGCAGGACATGAAGGTCGATGTGCGCATCGTTGCGGCGACCAATCGTGATCTGGAAAAGGCGGTGGCGGAAGGCGCCTTTCGAGAAGACCTCTACTACCGGTTGGACGTGATTCCGATCAAGCTTCCGCCGCTGCGGATGCGAACCGGGGACATTCCGTTGCTGACCCAACATTTCCTGCAGAAATTTTCTAAGGAAAGTGGTAAACCAGTGCCGACGATGAGCCAGGAGGCCATGCGCGTGCTGTTGGCGCATGAATGGCGAGGCAACGTTCGTGAATTGGAGAACGTGATCGAGCGTGTCGTGGCCTTCACGACGGGATCGTCGGTGACGGATGCTGATATTCGCGGCTGGCTCCACAAGCCGGTGAGCAACCAACAGGCTCTGCCGTCCGAATTGCCGGAGGACGGCTTGGACCTGGAACGACTCATCGACTCGATCGAGAAAGACCTGCTTCTGAAAGCGCTCGAACGGAGTCAATGGGTCAAGAAGCGGGCCGCGCGATTGTTGCGGTTGAATACCCGGTCGTTCCGGTACCGTCTCGAAAAATATGAAATCAAAGGAGGTCGGGATTAGCGCCGCCCCAGTGATCTGCGAGTGAACTCTCCCAACCTGCGTGTCCTGACCCCCGCTAAGGTCAACCTTATCCTCCGGGTGCTCGAACGGCGGCCTGACGGCTTTCACGCCATTTGGTCGTTGATGCAGACCGTCGGGCTCGAAGACGAACTGACCTTCACGATCCGATCAGGTGGAAGTCATCGCATCGATCTGCGCTGCGACCATGCCCTGCTGGCGGCGGATCAGAGCAATCTGGTCTATCGGGCCGCGCAGCTGGTGCTGGAACGGGCCGATCGAGCGGTGAATCTGTCGATCACCCTCACCAAGCGCATCCCGCTCGGAGCCGGCCTGGGCGGAGGCAGCAGCGATGCGGCCGCCACCATTCTCGGGCTGACGAGACTCTTGGGATTGGACTGGTCGGTTGCGCAGATGGCCGAGGTGGGGCAACGGTTGGGGAGCGACGTGCCGTTCTTTTTCTTGGCGCCCGCCGCCTGTGTGACAGGCCGTGGCGAGCAGGTACGGCCGGTGCAGGTGAAAGGAACCAGGTGGATCACACTCGTGAATCCCGGATTTCCCGTCGAAACGAAATGGGCCTACCGACAGCTCTCCGCCGGTAGGACGTCGGTTCGTCCCTTGTCTCAAGCCCTGCAGCAATTGGGTGGTCGGTCGGCGTTGGATTGGTCGGAGATTATTCCATTGGTGGAAAACGATTTTGAAGGTCCGGTTTTTGCCCAACATCCGGTGCTGGCTGAGATCAAGCGACGACTGTTGAGCCTGGGGGCTGACGTCGCCCTCTTATCCGGAAGCGGGGCGACGATGTTCGGCATCTTCCTTGATCAGGCCGGAGCGGAACAGGCCGCAGCGTCGTTTGCCTGCGAGCCGAACATGAAGGCCTATGCCGTGCCGACCGCCGGCGCCCCGACCATCATTAAGGCTTGAACGGCGCAGAGGCACGTTCCTGCGTCGCGCCACCGTTGCCCGGAGTCGGTTGACATCTTCCCGCCGTTTTCGCTATGGTGCTGTGCTTCGGTAGGCGTCCTCTTGTTCCGACAGTGTACGAGGTCAGCGGGATCCTGTGCGGGTCCTGTCCGTGCCCACCGTTTTACACGAACTCGATAAGAATCGTATCGCACCGGCATCGCCACGTACCGTATCGAAGGGGTGGAATGAACAGGGAACTCAAGCTCTTTTCGGGCAGCGCCAATCCTGCGCTTGCGCGGGCGATCTGTGCCTATCTCGACCTGCCGCTCGGCGCGGCGACCGTGTCCTCGTTCAGCGACGGCGAAATCCGGATGCGTGTCGAAGAAAATGTCCGGGGGGCGGACGTGTTCGTCGTCCAGTCCTGCTGTCCTCCGGTGAACGACTCGATCATGGAAATGCTCATCATGATCGATGCCTTGAAACGCTCATCGGCCAACCGCATCACGGCGGTGATTCCCTATTTCGGCTATGCCCGGCAGGACCGCAAGGATCAGCCGCGCGTGCCGATCTCGGCAAAGCTGGTCGCCGACATCATCACGACCGCCGGCGCAGACCGGGTCCTCACGATGGACCTCCATGCGAGTCAGATTCAGGGCTTCTTTAATATTCCGGTGGACCACCTCTACGCCCTGCCGGTCCTGATGGACTACATTACGAAACGGAAAATTTCTGATTTAGTCGTCGTGTCTCCGGACGCCGGAGGAGTGGAGCGGGCTCGAGCGTTCGCGAAACGGCTGCAGGCCAACCTCGCCATCATCGACAAGCGCCGTGAAGGGCCGAACCAGGCGCAGGTGATGAACATCATCGGCGACGTCCAGGGAAAAAGCGCCTTGCTGCTCGACGACATGATCGATACGGCCGGCACGATCGTGCAAGGAGCCCAGGCCTGTTTCGAAAAAGGAGCCCGCGAGGTGTGGGCCGGTTGTACGCATGGGGTCTTGTCGGGACCGGCGCTTGAACGGCTCCAGCAGTCCTGTCTGACGGAAGTCCTCGTGACCGATTCGATTCCGTTGCGCGGGAAAGAGCAAAAGTGTCCGAAATTGAAAGTGTTGTCGGTGGCTCCCCTGCTGGGGGAAGCCATTCGTCGCATTCATGAAGATGAATCGGTGAGTTCCCTATTCGTGTAGGCCGTCCGCATCGAGCGACCGGCCGAGGAGGAGTACGATGAAATTCGAGTTGACCGTTGAGAGCAGAGTGGGTGGAGGCAAGGGGCCGGCGCGGCAGTTGCGTCGCGCAGGGAAGGTTCCGGCCGTACTGTATGGACAGGGGGAATGTCTTCTGCTCTCGGTCAATCCCGACGAGCTGGTGAAAATTCTGCGGTCCCAGGCCGGGTCCACCGCACTCATTTCCATTACCATCAATGGCGCGAAGACCAACGCGAAGCGCACGGCGCTGCTCCGGGACTACCAGGTCGACCCGGTCGCGGGGAACGTGCTGCATGCCGATTTTTTTGAAATCCTGATGGATAAGCCGATTCGCGTCAAGGTCCCCGTCCATTTGACCGGTGGACAGCCGCTGGGACTGAAAGAAGGCGGCGTGCTGCACCATGTGCTGCGCGAATTGCACGTCGAATGTCTTCCCTCCCTCCTGCCGGACTTCATCGACGTCGATGCCTCGCAGTTGCAGATCAATCAAGGCATCCACCTCAAGGACATTCGGAAGGCGGAAGGCTTGCGGTTCCTGGATGATCCCGACCACATGGTCGTGAGCATCGCCGCGCCGATCACCGATGCCAAGCTGGAAGCGTTGCTCACCACCGGAGCGCCCGGCGCCGAAGGGGCCAAGGAGCCGGAGGTGGTGGCCAAGGGCAAGGCGGCGGCAGAAGGTGCGGCCGGTGCGGAAGCCGCGGGTAAGGCGGGCGAAGCCAAGGCCGGGGCGCCGGCTGCCGCAGCCAAGACCGAGAAGAAGGAACCGGAAAAGAAGAAGTAGCCGCGTTGCGTCTCATCGTTGGTTTAGGCAATCCCGGCGCCGACTATGCCGAGACCAGACACAATATCGGCTGTTGGGTGATCCAACGGGCAGCCGCGCGGTGGTCGTTTCGTCTCACCAGGAAGGGCGTGGTCCAGCGAGGCTCTGGTCGCGCCGGTTCCAGGCTGGTCGAGCTCGCCGGTCCGCTCGACTGGATGAACCTCAGTGGTCCCCCCCTCAAGGGTCTCCTCCGCGAGCTCGGCCTGACTCCAGATGATCTGGTGGTCGTCCACGACGACCTTGACATGGAGCCGGGACGTCTGCGGATCAGGCAAGGCGGCGGAAGCGGAGGCCACAACGGCATCAAGTCCGTGATCGAGGCGTTGGGAACGCCGCAGTTCGTACGGTTGAAGATCGGCATCGGCCGCCCCGCGCCGCGACAAGATTCGGCGGACTATGTGCTGGAGCGCGTCACCCCCGAAGAGATGGCGGTCTACGAACCCTGTCTCGAGCGAGCCGTCGATGCGCTCGAATTGCTGCTGAACCGCGATGTCGCCACGGCGATGAATCAGTTCAATGTGCGGGAGCGGGACGCTGACGAGTTATAAGTTTTGAGTGTTGAGTACTGAGTTGTCGGCCGCTGTGTGTGGATCGGTCACTCAGAACTCATAATTCGGAACTCAACATTGGGTAACGCACATGGGTTTATGTTGCGGCATGATCGGGTTGCCGAACGTCGGGAAGACGACGGTCTATAACGCCTTGACCGGCGGTGGGGCGCTTGCGGCCAACTATCCGTTCGCGACCGTCGATCCGAACACCGGCATCGCGTTGGTGCCGGACCCGCGCCTTGCCGTGCTGACCGATATCTTCAAGTCGAAGAAAACCACCTACAGCACGCTGGAAGTCCGCGACATCGCCGGTCTCGTCGAAGGTGCGAGCAAGGGCGAAGGGCTGGGTAACCAGTTCCTGGGGCACATCCGCGAAGTCGATGCGCTGTTACACGTTGTGCGTTGTTTCCAGGGCACGGATGTGGTGCATGTGAGCGGCGGCGTGGACCCCATCCGCGACATCGGGACGATCGAAACCGAGTTGATGTTGGCCGATCTCGACACACTCGACCGCCGCAAGCAAAAGACCGAAAAGAAAGTGCGGGCCGGGGACAAGAAAGCGGCCGCCGAACTCGCCTTCGTCCAGAAGCTGATGGGCCTCCTCGACAAGGGGGAATGGCTGAGCAATCTTGAGTACACAGCGGAGGAGCGTGTCATGCTGGCGGAATTCCAGTTGCTCGCCGCCAAGCCGGTGCTCTTCGTGGCGAACGTGTCGGAGAATGCCGGGGCGGACGAGGCCATGGTCGCGAGGGTCCGCGAGTTCGCCGACCAACGCCGCGCGCGGGTGGTCACCATCTGCGGCCAGTTTGAGGCCGAACTCTCGTCCCTCTCCGATGCCGAACGGGCCGACTTTCTCAAAGAAATGGGGCTTACGGAATCCGGACTGGTCCGGCTCACCCGCGAAGCCTATCAGCTCCTCAAGATCGTCACCTTTTTCACGGCCGGTGAAGTCGAATCCCGTGCCTGGCCGATCCCTGAAGGCACCAAAGCGCCGCAGGCAGCCGGGAAGATCCACACCGACATGGAGCGAGGCTTCATCCGCGCCGAGGTCTATCACTACAACGATTTGCTGGCTTGCGGGAGTGAGGCCAAGGTAAAGGAAAAGGGTCTGTTCCGCCTCGAAGGCAAAGACTACGTCATCAAAGAAGCCGACATCGTCTACTTCCGCTTCAACGTCTAGCAGCGCCTCTGCACAATCCAGAAACCACCGGGCTGCGTAGCTGCTGCTCAAGGCCAGAGCCGCTTTGGTTTGCCGTAAGCCTCCTCTCCGCTTGGCTGCGGAACTCGTTCCGTTCTGAGCGTCGCCCAAACGGAACTTCAAACAGTCCTCGCCACCCGCAATGCGGGCCGCTCCAACTCGGCAACGGTCACACACAAAACGGCTCTGACGCCCGCGACAGCTACCAGCCCGGTGGTTTTGGTCAAATGGGAGCGCAGAAGGAACAGCACACAACGTGACGGGCTGTGTGTATTTTTCTTCGCGCCTTCTCAAGGCGCGGTCGGGCAGGAATTCCGGCGCAAGACCACTCAGGGGCACCCAACTATGCCTTGCACGCTCGAATCCTGTAAACTCGGTCGCGGCGACCTCAAACAGTACAGGATTCGCCCTTGCCATTAAGGAGCAAGGGGTGCTTGCTGCGGCAAGTTGTGTCCGCCTCTTCCGGTGATGTGCGGCCAGAGCTTCTGCCAGACCGCTCGAAACCGATTTTGTCTTTCATTAGGAGTAGAGTTGATGCGGGCTTGTCAGGAAACTCATCACATCAGTGCTTCGGGAAATGCCTAACTAAGCCGTACGCGTTCGAGGTCTACAAACTCATAGGCTTGTACGATGTGCGCCTCGCCGTTACAACTCGAGGACTACGGTCAACTCCTGCGATAGGTTGTGTTCCACCCTTTCCGACGATCGATGGCATGTCTTCCTGCCAATTTTTCAATACAAGTAGGAATACATGGTCGGCAAAGCGCGGAATAAAACATGAATCTGATCTTAGCATCAGTAGGTGGCCATGCGTCTCTGAAGTTGACCACCATGAAAGTCCGTTGGCGCCCTTCTCAGTCCGGGTGAGATGATAGTTCATCACGTGTGTTATTCTATAAAACAATCTTTGTAATAAACCGCTACGGTGCATTACGACCCAGTAGATGATGCGCGAGATTGAAAATCGTTGCGAGACAGCCTGCATCCGTTCTGGATTCTTGGCTATTGTCTTGTCTGGTCTAGGCATGTGGTTGTTAGCGCCGTTAGATACCATGATTCCTGTAAGCGCTTTTGGAAAATACGTTACCCTGCGAGCAAGCTTGGAGTACAACATTGAGTTTTTGAGGAAGGATCCTTGTTACCTGCAGCTAGCCGCGGAGGGAAAAGATCCAGAAAGAATGCCCATTGGTAACCTCATGACTTATTAATGCCATGGGACTTTCCCTGTACAGGGAAAGCCAGGCCAAGGGGATGTACGAGATTACAAACTGCAGGATCTTTATCCTATATACGATGACATGCACGAACTAGCCAACGAAAAGTTGCGAGATACAGCCAGACACGTTGTGAGTGATTTGGAATGGCAACTAGTCAAGTGGCATATGTCCTGGTTCAGCATGTGGAGACAAGGGAAGGTTGATACGCTAGAAAAAATTTCTCGATTATCCGCTTTTCAGCCCCCAGATTTGTCTAGGATTGTTGAATTGTTAAAGCCAGGCCTCGTATTGCAGACGCCATGGAGCCCAATTTCATTTACCGCTAATCGAGCCGCGTCCTTCCTCGAAATTGGTCTATTTGTTGTCCTCGGCTACTTTTTGCTCTTTCTACGCGAGGCAGTAATTTTGGAGACTTTCCAACTTCTGGATCCCTGTTCGCCGCATTGGTTCGGTCAAAGTTTTCATATGGATTTTTCTTGGCATTGCTCAGTATGCCTGCAATCTCAGCGGTATTGGTCGCATACCATTCCGTTCTCGCGCAGCTTTATTTATCCGAGATTCATAGCTCATACTCGTCCTGGGTCTATCCAGTTTCGAATGTAGTCTTTGCCGTGGTTGTGGTTTTGCTATCCATCTCCGCTCGACTGACTTTTGCAACCATTAAGATTGCACCAAAGTAGTACACGTCACTATCAAAGATGAGAAAGCGAAGTTGTTCGCCTTGAAAACGTCGGTCAAGTGACAAAGAGTAGCTCCTCACGCCGCTGCCTGATTGCACGATCAAGCCTCGTTCTCCCCGAACTTTTTAGGTGAATGCTTACGAACAATCGCTTTACCAACGTAATGCGTATTTTCTCAATCCTGTTATCCCCTCCAGGTCGAGTAGCCTATTCCCTAACAACTTTCCATAGTGGTTCCTTGCATTGATTGCGTCGATCGGAAAATAGATTGTTGCGACGGCAGGAGAAAAAATGGTGTCAGGAATGGCGTTGGTGAATAGCGCAAACCTCCCTCCCCCGGCCTGGGGATTCCGGGCAGCAATGGCAACTGTTGGGCGAAGGACGAGTCCTGGAGGATGAGCAGCCAGTCTCTGTCGGCAGGATCATGGTACGGTGGCCCCTGTCTGCTTGCAGGGGCCACCGCTTTGTGGCGAGAAGCGGCCGAGGCCGCTTGGGATCGGGCCCGCCTGTTAGGAGGCGCCTGGGTCAAAGATATCGTTGGCCCAATAGTCACAGCCTCCTGCTCCGCAGAGTGGTCCCCCTTCATAGGGTGTGTTCACCGAGTAGTCCGGAACGCTGATGGGACGTTCACTGTTGGTTCCCAACTCGGTGGGTGCACTCAACGCCGTCGAGTCATTCGATTCGTTCGGCCTGACGCTCACGACGAAGTTGTAGATCTCGTCCGCCGCCACGTCATTGATGCCGTGTTTTCGATCCAGCAACATCTTAAGGAGGCGGTCGGTTTCCGTCTTGGCGATATGCTGATCTCCGCGCTCCAGGCCTGCCTTGATTCTGTCGAGTTTCTGGAAGTAGGGGGCAAAGTCTGAACCCGGATAGCTGGCCTTTTCGAAGGTGACCATGTTCCAGACTTCGTCGATCCAGGAGTCGGCGGCCAGGGCCGTTCCGCCGCAGAGTAAGACCACTGCGCAACTCGCTGCCAGCACCAGCCGCATGGTGAGTGGTATGGGTTTCCCGTTCATAGTTCTACTCCTTTCGGAGCTTGTCGTTCGACCGGAACTCTTCCTGCCGGATCATTCGCTGTCTCTTTCTCGACCGGTAGGAAGCGAAACGTTCGCTTCTGTGTTGCAAATAGGCTCGGAGGGGATCTGGCTTGGAAACGGTCTGGGTGAACCATGGTGGGTGCTCTCTGAACGGGTGGCTGGGACGAACTGATTGTACTGGGGAGGAAGAGGTGCGCACCATTCCCGCTGAGAGTGATTTTCCCTACACCGTTTGGGCGATGATGAATGGACGGATTCTTTGGGGTGACTGTGCGGATTCGCGCGAGTCAGATCTGCCGATGTGTTCGGCAGTGAGTAGGATCACTGTGGTACAGTAAAAAATATCTGTATGGCCATGAAGTCGATGAATCGGAGGTGCCATGACGACGTCCGGTCACCAGCCCCTTTCTCTTGCCCTGTTCGACATGTCGGCCGAACGCGGATTCCTCCCGACGACGGATCCGCTGGAGCAGCTTCCCGATGAGCCGGTTCTGAACCAGCTCGGTGCGGAGCTTCCGAAGTTCCTCACCGCACGACAGGTCAGACACTTCGTTCAAGACCGCCAGGAGGTCATGGGGGCGGTGGCCGACGACTGGGGACTCGATGCCTACCGTTGCGCGATGCGCACCCTGTCCTTTGCCGGTCATGCCTATGTCTGGGAAGACCCAGACCATCCCGCTTCCCGCCTGCCGGCTGGTCTGGCGCTGCCCTGGTACGGTGTCGCGCAGCAGCTCGGCCGCCCGCCGGTCCTTTCCTATGCGTCCTATGCGCTGCAGAACTGGCGTCGCCTCGACCCGCAGAAGCCCATCGAACTGGGCAACATCGTGCTCCTGCAGAATTTTCTCGGCGGCCTGGACGAAGAATGGTTCGTCCTCGTCCATATTGAAATCGAAGCGGAGGCAGGGCCGGGGTTGCAGGGGTTGGTGCAGGCGCAGAATGCCGCGCAGGAGCAGAGGGAGGAAGAGGTGCTGCAGGGACTCCGCACCCTGGCTGCGGCGCAGGAGGCGATGCGCGAAACCCTCCTCAGGATGCCGGAGCGCTGTGATCCCTATATCTATTACAGCCGGGTACGGCCCTACATTCACGGCTGGAAGAACAGCCCGGCCCTGCCGGAAGGGTTACTCTACGAAGGTGTGGCGGCCTATGGGGACCGGCCGCAACAGTTTCGAGGCGAAACCGGGTCACAAAGTTCGATCGTGCCCACCCTCGACGCAGGCCTCGGTGTGTGCCATGCGGATGATCCGTTGACTCAATATTTGACAGAGATGCGCGACTACATGCCGCCGCGCCACCGCGCGTTTGTCGCAGCGCTGGAACAACGAATGGATGCGCAACGGCGTCCCCTGCTGTACGGCTATGTTCGCGATCGCAAAACGGCGCACCCTGAACTGTGGAAGGCCTTCTGTGTCTGCGTGGATCTGCTCGCGCAATTCCGTGAAATTCACATCGGCTACGCCGAACGGTATATCTTTCGACAACATCAATCGCATGCGAGCAATCCGACCGCCGTAGGCACGGGCGGGACGCCCTTCATGCCCTACCTGAACAAGCACCTCGAAGAGACGAAGCGCTTCATTCAGGACTGACAGGCCGACTGACCGATGAGGAAACCCGGCGAGCCTATTTATCAATGGATTCATCTGATCGCGCTGCTGCTGGTCGTTTTGGCCACGGTGGTGTTGCCGCGCGTGGTCGAACTTATCCTCGGCCCGTTGAGTTTCGGCACCCGCGCCCTCGCGGGATTGTTCATCGCCGTCGCCGGTGGAATCGGGCTGTATCGGCTCTACAATTCCTCCGCCCGCAACGAGCCCTAGCAGGATGCGGAAAAAGTCCGCCAGCGGCGTTCTCGCATCACTCAGACGCTCAACGTACGGCAGAGAGTACGATTCGCCTCTTCGCTCGCTGCGGCCTTGCTGGACGGCCTTTTTGCGCATCCTGCGGGCGATTCTGACACCGAGACGGCACGTGAGCTGATCGCGGCGTATTACGCAACAATCGAGTTTTTCCGCAGCGTGCTAGACATGTGACCGCCCGGCCGCGTGACCCCGAAAACGCATTCGACATCCCCCATCCATACGCGGAGAAATTATCCAACCCACTGCCGCCGTCGCCTGATATGATGAAGGTAGGCCTCGCCCATGGAGCAAGCACCATGGCGTATCGCAGGTCTGTGTTCATCCCGTTGATCGCGGGGTTGCTGTCCTGGTCGCTCCTCATCCTTTCTCCTTCACCGGCCCGAGCTGAATGGTACGTGGCCGGCCAGTTGGGATGGAATTTCGCCGACCCCCTTCGAAACGTGCGGGGGACCGGCACACTCGCCGGCTTGGATGCGCCCAACTTCAATTTGAAAACCAGCCCGGCCTTCGGCGGCAAGGTGGGAGTCTATCCCGGCCACGGGCTGTTGGGGTTGGAACTGGATGTGACGCATAGTAACCCGCACATCAAGAACCTCGACGATGTGCCGGGCATCCATCTCACGGTCACGAACATCGGGGCCAATGTGCTGTTACGCTACCCGGGCGTGACCTGGCAACCCTACCTTGGCGGCGGCCCGGCATTGCTCGTGGCCCATCTGGGCCGATCCGCCACCACGGAGAGCGATACGCAACTGTCGTTCGGGGGAAATGTGGTGGCGGGCATTCGCGCCTTCGTGACGCCGAAGACGGCGTTGTTCACCGAATACAAATACACCGACTCCACGTTTCGCTTCGGCGGCGCGTTCGGGCCGGTGGGGGGATTCGACGCCACCTATCGCGCCCATCAATTATTCTTCGGGGTGTCCTATCATTTCTAGGAGGGTTCGGCCATGACCAGATTCGCGCGTTGCCTCATGGCACTCTGCGCCATGCTGCTGATGACGGCCTGTGCCGAGTCGATCCATCAAACGGAGCGGCTGACAAGGGGTGAGTTTGCGGTCGACCCCCGTTATGCGGGCGCTCCCTTCTACTCTTACTGGCCCGGTCCAGGATATGGGTATGGGCTGGGATACGGAGCCGGGTATTGGTGGGGGAATCCGCTCGGCTATTATGGCTATCCTTACGGGCCGCTCGGCTATGGGTGGTACGGGGGCTATCGAGGTTTCGGAGGTTTTCACGGACCGTCCGGTTCCCCTGGGCCAAGGCCCATGCCACCGGCCAATGCGCCGCCGCAATTCAGGAAAAAATACTGATCATCCCGGTCTGGCGTCTGCGATGGCTGTGAGGGCCGCCGGTTCATCCGAATCGGGCCGAACGGCCCTGTCTGTGCTCGGAAAAGCTTTCGACTTGTTTGACAGGTTCTTTGAGGCTGTGATAGGTTTCCCCGCTCATGCCGGTTTGTCCGGCGTGCCTACACCTCGCTCCCATCCGTGAATGGGGGCTTTGCCCAGGAGGAAGCTGCATGGAGCTCTACGAGTCTCTGTTCATTATTCGTCCGTCGTTAAGCGACGAAGAGACATCCGCACTGATCGAAAAGATGAAAGGCGTCGTCACCAAGAACGGCGCGTCCCTCGTGAGGGCCGAGAATTGGGGCCGCAAGAAGCTCGCGTACGAGATCAAGCGTGAGCGAAAGGGAACGTACGTCTATTTTTATTTCCAGGGGCCGGGGACGGTGGTCGGCGAACTGGAACGTTCCTATCGGCTCGAAGACTCGATCATCAAGTTCCTCACCGTGAAATTAGATCAGGAGCCTGCTCCGCCGCGAGGTGCGGCTGTGGCAGCGCCGCAAGGAGCGACCGTTGGCGGGGTTCAATAAGGTCATTCTGGTCGGGAATCTGACCCGCAATCCCGAATTGCGCTATACGCCGAGCGGGACACCGGTGGCCAGCTTCGGTTTGGCGACGAGCCGGCGGTTCAAGCAGGCGGATGAACTCAAGGAAGAAGTCTGCTTCATCGACATCGTCGTGTTCGGCAAGCAAGCGGAACATTGCGGACAGTACCTGAGCAAGGGCAACGGGGTGATCGTCGATGGCCGGCTCCAGCAGCGTCGTTGGGAGACGGAAGACGGTCAGAAACGCAGCAAGCACGAAGTCGTGGCGCAGGGTGTCACCTTTCTGCCGAAACGGGGTGAGGCCGGCGGCGACGGCGGTACACATGAAGAACCCTCATACGAAGACGAACAGTTCTAGCAGACGGAGGCGAGTATGGAACGGACAGAACGGGGCGCCGGTGGCGGCGGAGGAGGCGGTCGGTTTTTCCAGCGCCGCAAACCCTGCCGATTTTGCGTGGACAAGGCACCGATCGACTTCAAGGATATCGGTCTGTTGCGGAACTTTCTGACGGAGCGCGGGCGGATCGTGCCGCGCCGCATTTCCGGAAACTGCCTGCAGCACCAGCGGGTGCTGACGGTGGCGGTCAAACGGGCGCGCCATATCGCGCTGGTCAGTTTCGCCGAAGAACGATAGGGCGAGGAGTAGGAATGCGGTGGGATGCCCATGGATACGCTCAGTCCCGCGATCATCGACATCACACCGGAGGGTCTTTCGGTCTCCTGCAGGGTGACGGGGCCGCAGCTCGGTCTGCAGGAGCCGGAGGAAAAGTTTCAAGGACCGCTGACGATCGGTCTGGAGCTGACCCAGCTGGAGGGGACGATTACGGCGACCGGAACCTTGGAGGGGACAGCGCTGCGGCAATGTGTGCGTTGTCTCACGGAGTATCCTGATCCGCTCTTCGTGTCTGTCTATGCGGAATTCGTCCGGCAACCGGGGCAGGCAACCAAGCCGACCGGGGCGGAGCAGGGCCGGAGAAGTCCGAAGCGTGCGGGTCAACCGGTCGAGCCTGTCGAAGAGACGGAAGAGGAAGACGAACTGTATCTGTACCAGGGCGATCATCTCGATCTGGCGTCGATGTTGCGCGAGCAGGTGATCCTGGCAGCCCCGATGCAGCCGCTGTGTCGCGAGGATTGTCGTGGGCTCTGTCCTCAATGCGGGCAAAATCTCAATGAGCGGCGTTGCGCCTGTCCTCCAGAGCAGAGGCCGAGTCCGTTTCGTGTGGTACAGGGGCGCCGGTCGAATGGTGGAAAGGCATAGTCTCATAACCGGGTCACGGGCCCGTTGGTGAAGGAGTCGTCATGGCAAATCCAAAACATAAACATTCACGGGCCCGGCGGGACAAGCGGCGGACGGCCAAGACGAGGCTGGTTCCTCCCGGCTTTTCGGTCTGTCCGCAGTGCCACGAATTGAAGCTGCCGCACTATACCTGCATGAATTGCGGGACCTATAAGGGGAAGGCGGTCATCGCCGTCGAGGAATCCTAACCGCCGGTTCTTTTCCAGGCGTGATTCGGGTACAATCGCCCACCGTGATCACGATCCGACGCGATGTCACGCGTGAGGCCGTTCAGGCCCTACCCGGCAGGGCGTCTCTGCACGATTCTTCACCTCTCTATCCCTGGATCACTGACCGCACATGAAGATTGCCGTCGATGCGATGGGCGGAGACCATGGGCCGGCCCCGGTCATTGAGGGGGCGATGCAGGCTGCGCAGGAGTTGGGCGTCGGCGTCATCCTGGTCGGGAAGGAAGACGAACTGGCCGCCGCTTGCCGGAAACTCCATTGCACCGATCAACGCATTACGATCCACCACGCGCCGCAGGTGGTGGAGATGCACGAATCGCCGGCGGCGGTGGCGCGAAAGAAGCGGGATTCATCGATCTGGGTGGCAACCGAGCTCGTGAAGTCCGGTCAAGCCGATGCAGTGGTGAGTCCGGGGAATACCGGGGCCAGCATGGTGGCGGCGTTTTTCGTCCTGGGCCTCACCAAGGGGGTGGAGCGTCCGGCAATCGCCACGATGTTGCCCACCTTGACGGGGAGCGCCGTGATGCTCGATGTCGGCGCCAATGTCGATTGCACCGCCCGGCACCTGGAACAATTCGCCTTGATGGGGAATGAATTCGCGAAGCATCTCTACGCCAAACCGAATCCGCGCGTGGGGTTGTTGAGCATCGGAGAAGAAGACACCAAGGGTAATGAAGTCACCAAGGAAGCCTTCAAACTGTTGAAGGCCAGTCCCTTGAATTTTATCGGCAACATCGAGGGGCGGGAAGTCTACAGCGGCAGTGCGGATGTGGTGGTCTGTGACGGGTTTATCGGCAACGTGGCCCTGAAAATCTCCGAAGGCGTCGCGGAGGTCATCAAGAAGCTGCTCATGAAGGAAATTTCCGGTTCCTGGCTCGGGCGGTTGGCCTACCCCTTGATTGCATCGCCCTTGCTGAACCTGAAACGCAAGATCGACTATGCCGAGTTCGGCGGCGCCCCGCTACTTGGCGTAAACGGCACGACCATGATCTGCCACGGCCGTTCGTCGGCCAAGGCCATCAAGAATGCCATTCGCCGGGCCAAGGGGTTGGCCGAGAGCCGATTGGATGAATTGATCCAACGCGATATCGAGGAGAGCCTCGCGCGGCATCAGGACGAGCGACCGGAAGGAAAGCAGGCGTGATACGAGCGCGAATCATCGGCACCGGGTCCTATGCGCCGGAACGGGTGATGACCAATGCCGACCTGGAACAGCTGGTGGCGACGTCCGACGACTGGATCAGGGAACGGACGGGTATTCGCGAGCGGCGCATCGCGGCAGAAGGACAGGCCTGCTCAGACCTTGGATTGATTGCGGCGGAGCGGGCCTTGAAGGCGGCTGGTCTCTCGGCCGGCGAACTCGACATGATTCTCCTGGCGACCTGCACAGGAGATATGCCGTTGCCTTCGACCGCCTGCCTTCTTCAGCACCGGCTGGGGGCGACCCGTGCTGCGGCCTGCGATATCTCCGCCGCCTGCTGTGGGTTTGTCTATGCGCTCGGCCTGGCCGATGCCTATGTCCGAACCGGCATGCGACATGTCCTCGTCGTGGGATCGGAAGTGATGTCCGCGATCACCGATTGGACGGATCGCAATACCTGCATCCTGTTCGGGGACGGTGCCGGCGCAGTGGTCGTGAGTGCCTTCGAGGGGGAGCGCGGCGTCCTGTCCACCCAACTGCACTCGGATGGAAGTCTCTGTGATTTGATCGTCGTGCCGGGCGGCGGGACGAGGATCCCTCCCTCGGAACAGATGTTGGCCGAACGGTCGCAGTACATCAAGATGAAGGGCAATGAAACGTTCAAGGCGGCGGTGCGGACCCTTGAGGAGGTTGCGCGCGAGACCTTGGCGGCCCATCACCTGTCCATCGACGACCTCGATCTGTATGTCCCCCACCAGGCCAATTTGCGCATCATCAAGGCAGTTGCCGACCGTCTCGGACTTCCGCTGGATAAAGTGGTTTTGAACTTGGATCGATACGGCAACACCTCCGCAGCCTCGATTCCCATTGCGCTGGACGAGGCGGTGCGGGAAGGACGGGTGAGGGACGGACAGTTGGTGATGTTGGGAGCCTTCGGGGCCGGCTTGACCTGGGCATCGGCCTTGATTCGCTGGTAAGTCTTAGGTTGTCGGCAATCAGCGGTCGGCTCTCAGCTCGCTCCGCTTTTTCCGTTGACTTTGAGCGTGGTTTCTACGATACCTTACGCGGTTATGACGGCTTCAGGAATTGGATTGTTGTTCCCCGGACAGGGGTCGCAGTCCGTCGGGATGGGGCGTGGGTTGTATGACGCGTTCCCGACGGTGAAGCCGGTCTACAATGAGGCTTCCTCCATCCTTGGCTACGATGTCGCGCAGCTCTGTTTCGAAGGTCCGGCGGAACGGCTGAATCTGACGGAATATACTCAGCCGGCGTTGTTGGTCAGCAGCGCGGCCGCCCTCAAGGCATTGGAACCGGCCGGACTGACTCCGATAGCCGTTGCTGGCCATAGCCTCGGCGAATATTCGGCGGTCTATGCGGCAGGCGGGTTGTCGTTTCGCGATGCCGTGGCGCTGGTGCAGAAGCGGGGCCGATATATGGCCGAAGCCGTGGCGCCGGGGACCGGGTTGGTCGCCGCGTTGTTGGGACTCTCCGCCGATGCCGTCAAGGCTGCTTGTCAGGAAGCCTCCTCCGCAGGCGTCGTGGGTGCCGCGAACTTCAATTCTCCCGGCCAGGTCGTCATCGCCGGAGAGAAAGGCGCCGTCGAACGGGCGATCGAAATCGCCAAGACAAAGGGCTGTAAAAAAGCGATTCCGTTGCCGGTGAGCGTGCCGGTCCACACGCCCCTGATGCAGAAAGCGGCGGACCGGTTGGCGGCGGAGTTCGATGGGGTGACTTGGCGGGACTTGGCGATGCCGCTGGTGAACAATGCGGAAGCGGCAGCCCTGCAGCGCTCTGACGCTATTCGAGCTTCGCTGGTACGGCAGCTGCCCTCATCGGTGCGGTGGGAAGAGTCGGTGCAGATGATGGCGAGACTGGGTGTGACGACATTCATAGAGGTCGGCCCGGGAACGGTCCTGACCGGGTTGGTGAAGCGGATCCTTCCGACTGCCGCCACCTTGAATGTCCATGATCCGAAATCGTTGGATGCCACGCTGACGGTGTTAGGCGGGAAGACCATGGCGTAAGGGCCGAAGGGATTGCAGGGAGCAGACTGATGTCATTACAGGGAAAAGTCGCGATCGTCACCGGCGGGGCGCAGGGGATCGGACGGGCGATCGCGGAGGGCTTGGCGGAGGACGGTGCGGACATTGTTGTCGCGGACCTCGATCCGGGACGTTCGCAGGAAGCCGTGGCGGCGATTCAGAAAATCGGCCGGAAAGCGATGAACGTCAAGGTGAACGTGGCCGATTTCAACGACACCAAGGCCATGGCTGATCAGGTGATCAAGGAATGGGGGAAGATCGACATTCTGGTCAACAACGCCGGCATCACCCGTGACGGCCTGTTGCTCAGAATGAAAGAAGAAGATTGGAATCTGGTGCTGCAGGTCAACTTGAACGGAACCTTCCATTGCACGAAGGCCGTCCTGCCACCGATGACCAAGCAACGTTACGGGCGAATCGTCAACATCGCCTCGATCGTGGGGGCGATGGGCAACGTGGGGCAGGCCAATTACGCCGCATCGAAGGCGGCGGTAATCGGGTTTACCAAAACGGTGGCGCGTGAGTATGCGAGCCGCGCGGTGACGGTGAACGCGGTGGCGCCGGGCTTTATCGACACGGCCATGACGCAGGGCTTGCCGGCTGAAGTGAAAGAAGCTTTGCAAAAGCAGATCCCGCTGGGACGGCTGGGCCTTCCGTCCGATATTGCCGCGGCGGTTCGTTTCCTGGTATCGGACGCAGCGTCGTATATCACGGGGCAGGTCTTGCACGTGAACGGCGGCATGCTCATGGTGTAAGCGAGTCAGGTGGGCGGATCGGCCCTGATCGATCCGAAGTGCCCCGGTGGGAAATAGAGGAGGCTACGATGGGGAAGGAGGTGGGCAAGGCAATGGCAACAGTAGATGAACGGGTGAAGAAAATTATCGCCGAGCAGCTGGGGGTGGAAGAAGAGGAAGTGACGCCGGAGGCGCATTTCGTCGAGGATCTGGGAGCCGATTCGCTCGACACGGTCGAATTGGTGATGGCCCTGGAAGAAGAATTCGAAATCGAGATTCCCGATGAGGATGCCGAGAAGATTCTCACGGTCGGGAAGGCGCTCGAATATATCAAAGAGAAGGTCTAGCCGGAATCGCTGAGATGCAGGATCGACCTACCAGACGTGTCGTGGTGACCGGTCTCGGACTGGTGACTCCCCTGGGAACCGGGGTGGAGAAGACGTGGAAGGCTCTTTGCGCCGGGGAATCGGGCATCGGCCGCATCACGCGCTTCGATCCGGCCGGTTACGACGCGCAGATTGCCGGAGAGGTCAAGGACTTCGACCCGGCTCAGTTCATCGAGAAAAAAGAAATCAAGAAGATGGACACCTTCATCCACTATGCGGTGGGGGCCAGCCAACTCGCGGTGGACGATGCAAGGCTCAAGGTGGTACCGGAAGAAGCCACGCGGGTGGGAGTCTATATCGGCTCCGGCATCGGCGGACTGGGGTCCATCGAGCACTATCACGATGTGCTCAAGGAAAAGGGTCCTGGACGAGTCTCTCCGTTTTTCATTCCCATGACGATCATCAACCTGGCTTCCGGCCAGGTGGCCATTCGTATCGGCGCCAAGGGACCGAATTCCTGTGCGGTCACGGCCTGCGCGACAGGCAATCACTGCATCGGCGATGCCTATCGGATCATTCAGCGGAGCGACGCGGACGTGATGATCGCCGGCGGTGCCGAGGCTGCCATCACACCCTTGGGAGTGGCAGGGTTCGCGTCGGCTAAAGCCCTCTCGTTCAGGAACGACGAACCGACGAAAGCCAGCCGTCCGTTCGACAAGGATCGAGACGGGTTTGTGTTGGGCGAAGGGGCCGGCGTGGTGGTGCTCGAAGAACTCGAACATGCCCGGACGCGCGGCGTACGGATCTATGCTGAAGTCATCGGCTACGCGATGAACAGCGATGCCTACCATATTACCGCTCCGCCTGAAGAGGGAGAGGGGGCGGTTCGTTGTATGGAATTGGCGTTGAAGGATGCAGCGGTCGCCAAATCGGACATCGGCTATATCAACGCCCACGGCACGTCCACCATGGCGGATGCCATCGAGACCAAGGCGATCAAGCAGGTATTCGGTGAGCAGGCCTACCGGATTCCCGTCAGCTCGACGAAATCCATGACCGGGCATCTGTTGGGTGCGGCCGGTGGAATCGAGGCGGTGTTCAGCATTTTGGCGCTGTACCATGGTATGTTGCCGCCGACGATCAATCTTGATCATCCTGATCCCGCCTGCGACCTCGACTATGTTCCCAACAAGGCACGCCCGACCCGACTCAATGTGGTCCTCTCCAATTCGTTCGGCTTCGGCGGGGTCAATGCCTGTCTGCTCTTTCGCAGGTGTGATCCGTAATTCCCTTCCGGTCACGAGTCAGGCCCTATGACGCCGGCATCGTCAATCGAAGCGGTCCAGCGCTTCTTGGGGTACCGCTTCCGTCGGTCTCGCTTGCTGGAAGAGGCCTTGACTCACAAGTCCTACTCCAACGAGCGGCGCGGCAAAGACCGAACACAGAACGAACGGCTGGAATTTCTCGGTGATGCCGTGTTGTCGCTCGTCATCAGCGAGTACCTCGCCGTCGAATTTCCCGACAGCAGCGAAGGGTCGCTCTCGAAGCTCAAAGCGCACCTCGTCAGCGAGGCCTCGCTCGCCAAAGCCGCCCGGCGCATGAAACTCGGCCGCCTGTTGCGGCTGGGGAAAGGCGAAGAACTCTCCAAGGGGCGGGAGAAACATTCGCTGTTGGCGGATGCGCTCGAGGCCTTGATCGCGGCCGTCTATTTGGACGGCGGGCTCGAAGCGAGCCGGGCCTTTATCTTGCGTGTGTTGGAGGAGGAGTTGTCGGCGACCCGCGCACACCAGGCGCGGCCGGGGATGGATGATTACAAGACGCAACTGCAGGAAGTCTGTCAGAAACGTTTCGAAACCCTGCCGCATTATGCAATCGTACGGGAATCTGGTCCCGACCATGAAAAAATCTTCGAGGTGGAGCTGACGATTCAAGGTACGATGCGAGGAGTCGGACGCGGACACAGCAAGAAAGAGGCCGAGCAGATGGCAGCCAAGGAAGCGCTGGCGCAGCTGGCGGTGTGAGGCGGTGGATCAGCAAGGAGGAGGCATGATGGCACAGGCTCAATGGAACAGGCTGTTGGGAATCGTCGTGACAGTGGGTATGTTGGCGGGAAGCGGCATGGCCGGGGTCGGGCTGGCGGCAGATGCCGGACCGGCCGGTACCGAATCGGTGAACGTGAAGAATGTGCGGGCCGTCATCAAGACCAAGTTCGGGGATATGGAAATTAAGTTTCTCCCAGACGTGGCTCCGAAGCATGTAGAAAATTTCATTTCGCTCGCCAAATCCGGCTTCTACAACGGCACGATTTTCCACCGGGTGATCCCCGGATTCATGATTCAGGGCGGCGACCCGAACACCAAAGATTCCCTGAAGAAGGGCGCCTATGGCCAGGGCGGGCCGGGACATAATGTGAAGGGCGAGTTCAGCGACCTGCCGCACAAGCGCGGCATGGTGTCGATGGCGCGGGCGCAAGACCCCGACAGCGCCGGCTCGCAATTTTTCGTCGTCGTCGAAGACTCGCGTTTCCTGGATCGGAAATATACGATCTTCGGCGAAGTGGTCAAGGGGATCGGTGTGGCGGATAAGATTGTCGCCGTACCGAGGGTCATGTGCCAAACGGGGGCTCCCAACCCTCCCGACAAGGGGCCCTGCGACAATCCGATCGATCGAGTCGAAATGACCGTGACGATTGTGGAATAGAGAAATAAGGGCAAGGTGCCCTGCCTTCATTCGAACGGCCGGTCAGGTGCCGTCGAAGTCTGTCAGAAAGGCTGGGTGTTTTGTTGCGCGCGGACAAGCGTCAACAGGTGGGAAAAGGCTTTGGTCACCCGTTCCGCATGGGACGCGGCACGAAACAACAAGGTGTCCTCTGAAAACTGGGATTCAAGTTCCGTAACGGCTCCGGTGCAGAAACTGGTTTTCCTGACACAAGGGCCGCTGCTTTTGCAGGTGAAACGCACTCCGTACAGGACCAAGTTGTTCTCGCGGGTGTCTTGCCCGTGGTAGTCGATCGTCTCGATGTCGTGCAGGTCGAAATGGGTAAAGCCGGTATTGATTTCGTCGTGGCCGTGGTTGAGCTCGATCGCCCCGAGTTTGGTTCCGGTGGGGATCACGCTGTAGATTTCAGTGACTTTGGTCGGTTTCCCGGCTTTGGGATTTCGGCAGCTGAGGCTACGGACAAATCCGTGGGTATTGACCATCTCGCTGATGAATTGAACCGTGTCCTCGACGGTTTGACTGAAGGCCGCGGTTGGTAAGAGTAGAATCAACGCCAATGACCAGGTGATGCCGGTCGTATGGGGTGATGGGTGCTGCAGGTGTCTCTTCCCGTCTTGCATCGTGATTCTCCGTGAAATGCGCCCTCCGGCCGAATTCGGATGGTCCCTACCGTACTCAAACCGCCCGTTCACTGCAATCCCTCCCGTGACGGCCATGAAAGCGGAAGCTGTTTCTCGGGACAGCCGGAGGTTCTGCAGGGTCGATTTCGGGATCGTTCACACAACGTCTTGGGCAATTTCGGCGGGGAGGATCGTCGGGTCGAGCGGCATGATCGGGGAGAAGTCGAGCTGCTCCGAGAGCGGGGCAAAGCGGAAGGTGTCCAGCAGGGCGGAAAGTCGGAATTCCATCTTTCCCAGGTTCAGATAGTGGAACAGTCGAGAGAAAAACGGTCCTTCCATGCGTGGTTGCTGAGGATCGAGCTCCCATGGGTGAAAATACATGACCAGAGGCCGGCCTTGTCGTTCGATACGCTTCAATAGCCGGCGGATGGTCGGAAACGGCAGCAGACGGAAATAGCTGCCTCCGGCGATCGGGAGCCGCACTCCCCCGAGGTTTACGGTGGAAGGGGGAACTTCCCACATCGGGCCTGCAGAAGTCTGTCGCAGATGGGGCCAGGGATCGGCGTCGGGAAGGCCGCAGTGGTCATGCCGGATCGGGACCACACTGGAGTCGTAGGTATGTCCCTCTTCCACCAAAATCGGCAGGGCCCAGAGGGTCTCGCGCGTCACCGTGAATCCCGGTGCGCGATAGCCTTGAACCGGAGCACCCGTGAGATCTTCGAGAATCCGTTTCGCCTTTCTGACGTCCGCGCGAAACAATTCGGGCGTTTGTGCCGTGACCAACTCATGGCCATACCCATGGGATGCGATCTCATGTCCGCAGTCGGCGATTTGTTTGATGAGTCCGGGATGACGTTCTGCCACCCAGGCCAACACGAAAAAGGTGGCCCTGGTATGGTGACGAGCGAGGAGCTCCATCAACCGGCAGGTATTCGAAGCCACCCGACTCTCAAACGACCCCCAGTGCCGTCGGCGAATCGGAGAATCGAATCGTGAAACTTGAAAGTGTTCTTCCAGGTCGAATGTCAGGCAATGCACGGACATGTTCTTTCCCCTCTGTAGGGGTTTGCATACAGGGTGAGGTATTGCAGGGGTGCCTTGTGGGTCACTGGATAGGAAGTTCAAGATAACGTCCTTGCAACGCGCCCTTGTATACTATGTGTGCCCCACGAAGTAAAGCAAAGTTTGAACCGCCGGAGTTCACAATGATTTTCAATGTGATAATCGCAGTGGGCTAGAGAGAAGTCGATGGAATGTATCCAAGATGTTCCCGAATTGTATCTAAAAAGATACTCTCGTTAGGCAACTAAAGAGGCTTAGGTGGGAGAAGAAGGTATCGCGAAGGGTTCCCCTGTTAGGCTGCTTCGCGGTCGGTTTCCACCTTCGGGAATTGTCGCTGAACTGGAATTGTGACCCTGAAGGTGGAGCCGTTTCCCGGTTCACTTTCCGCCTCTATCTGCCCTCCCATCAACTCCGCCAACTGCTTGCAGATGGCAAGTCCCAAGCCGGTTCCTCCATATTTCCGAGTGGTGGACCCATCGGCCTGTACGAAGGGTTGGAACAGTTTGGAAAAGGCGCCGGGGGGAATGCCGATCCCGTTATCGGACACGGAGAATCGGATATAGGCCACTCGGTCGAGGTGCGCGGATGCGTCGTCAGATCCGACGGCGTGAAACTCGAGACGCTGGTCCGGTTGCCGTTGCGCGAGATCCACGTGGATGGAGACGGTGCCGTGATCGCTGAACTTGACGGCGTTCGCCAGCAAATTGCTCAGGATCTGTTGAAGCCTCGTCGGGTCCCCGTGCAAGGTAGACGGCACCCCCTCGGCAATCCATGAGGTCAATACCAGGCCCTTCCGCCTTGCACGTTCCGTAAACAACGCCAGGACCCGATCCAGGAAGTCGGACAGCTCGAAGTCCAACAGTTCGAGCGACAATTTGCCGGATTCGATTTTGGAGAAATCCAGAATATCGTTGATGATGACCAGCAAGGCATCACCCGAAGAGCGGATGGTCTCGGCACAGTCCCGCTGTTCGGCGGTGAGTTCGGTGTCGAGCAGCCAATCCGTCATGCCCAGCACGCCGTTCATCGGCGTCCTGATTTCGTGACTCATGGTGGCGAGGAATTCGGACTTGAGCCTGGTCCCTTCGATCGCCGCATCACGGGCCTGCGTCAAGGTGGCCTGGCTGGCTCGAAGTTCCTGCAGTACCTGGTTGGCCCGAACCATGTAACGAATACGATTGGTCAGCAGGATCGCATTCAGCGGCTTGACGATGAAATCCGTCGCGCCCGCATCGTAGGCCTTGGTGATGGAGTCGAAGTCGTCCAGCCCTGTCATGATGAGAATGGGCGTATGTTCGCCGGCCGGCAACCTCCGTAATGCCGCGCAGGTGCCGAACCCGTCCATCCCAGGCATCATAACGTCGAGGAGCACCACGTCAGGCGGCCGGCGCTGGAAGGCGACATAGGCTTCCCGCCCGTTTTCCGCCTCCTCAACGGCCCAGCCTGCTTGCTCTAGGGCCTCGCGGGCGAACATGCGGATAATGACGTCGTCATCCGCTATCAGCGCAAGCGGAGTCCGGTCTGATCGCAACTGCGTCATGGCTGTTCTCCCTTGGCAATTTCGCTGCGGAAGACCGCGCAGGCGGCAAGATAGTCGGTTTGCAACTGAGCCAGGACACGGTCGGCATCGATCAAATTTTTCCGGGCCCCCATCGTTTCCAACTCGTTGCATCGCCCGGCCAGGGCCATCGCACCGAGTTGCGCGCTGCTCGATTTGAGCCGATGGGCGATCGCTTGAAGCGCAGCGGCATCGTTCGACCGGATGGCATCCCGCAGGGCGTCCACGCTGTCCCGGGAGTTATCCAGATATTTGCGCAGGACCGAGGCCAGTATGTCCGGCCGGTTGGGCCGCTGTAACGCGCGGATGCCGTCCAGGGCCTTCAGGTCCATGTCGGAAGGGACCAAGACGGTATTCGCCATCGGCTGAACCGTCTGCGGGGATGAATCAGGGGGGAACGTTGAATCGGGCAAGGACGTGCTGGTGGCTGAAGACGCATGCGTCGAAGGGACCTTCTTCATCATCAATTTGAGTAGGATTTCCCGCAACTGCATCTGGGTAAAGGGTTTGGTCAGGTAATCATCCATGCCGGCTGCGAGACATCGCTCACGGTCCCCCTGCATGGCATGGGCCGTGAGCGCGACGATTGGGACGCGATGCGTTCGACGTATCTCGTCGTTCGGATCTCGTCGTTCATCGGACGCTTCACGTTTCACGAGCGATGATTCATGTGCTCTGATGAGGCGCGTGGCTTCGAGCCCGTCCATTTCAGGCATCTGACAATCCATCAGGATCATGTCCACCTTCCCTCGATCGGCGGCCATCACGGCTTCCCGACCATTGTCCGCCACCTCGACCTCGTATCCGAGTAACTCCAACATCCCGACGGCGACCTCACGGTTGACGGGGTTGTCTTCGGCCAGCAGGATTCGACCCGCGGGGTTTGCGGTCGGTGCCTCGGGCGGAACCGGTGATGGGGCGGCGGGATGGGGCTCCATGTGCTGCCCCGGTAGGGGGTATCCATCAGGAAATTTCATGGGACTCGTCAATCCCTTGGGAAGAGGAGTGCCGGGAATCGGGCGACCGAGACGGACCGTAAAGGCGAAGGTCGAACCGACCCCTGGCGTACTCTCTGCCGTGATGGTTCCATCCATGAGCCCGACCAGCCGCTTGGCGATCGACAGGCCGAGACCGGTCCCACCGTAACGTCTGGTCGTCGAGCCGTCCGCCTGTGAAAAAGCTTCGAAGATGCGTGTCTTGGCCGCCGGCGCGATACCGATGCCGCTGTCTGTCACGGAGAGCCGCAACCGCACATCGGTCTCCGTTTCAGACAGCAACTCCGTGGTCAGAGAGACTCCTCCCCTCTCGGTGAATTTAATCGCATTACTCAGGAGATTCATGACGATTTGACGCAGCCGGACGGGATCGCCTGTAAGATAGAGGGGGACTTCTTCGCCCATCTGCTGGACCAGAAGAATATTTTTCCGCTGGGCCGCTTCACGAAACAACTCCATCGATTCCGACAGGATGTGCGACAGGTCGAAATCGACGGTTTCCAATTCGAGTTTTCCCGCTTCGATTTTTGAAAAGTCGAGAATGTCGTTGATGATCGCCAGCAGGGTTCGGCCCGAGCGGTGGACGATCGAGGCGAGGTGCCGTTGCTTGTCCGACAGCTCGCTGTGGAGGAGCAATTCGGTCGTGCCCAGGACGCCGTTCATCGGGGTGCGAATCTCATGGCTCATATTCGCCAGAAACTCGCTCTTGGCCTTGTTCGCGGCCTCAGCGGCCTCCTTGGCCGCACGGAGTTCCTCCTCGACGCGTTTCCGGTCTGTGGTGTCGATGTGTATTCCGACCATGCGGATCGTCACACCGTAGACGTCTCGAATGACACTGCCTCGGGACAAGATCCAACGGTAGGAACCGTCTCGATGCCGAAGGCGATGTTCGAACTCGAACTGGTGGATCGTGCCGTCGAGGCAGGCCCGGACGGTTTCAAGGGTCCGTTGCAGATCGTCCTCGTGGATCCGTGACCGCCATGTTTCGAAATCGCTGCCCAGGGCGGAATCGTCATATCCGAGATGATGTTTCCATTGTGGCGAAAGGTAAACCGCATTCGTCGTGAGGTTCCAGTCCCAAATGCCGATGTGCGAGCTTTCCACGGTCATCGCCAAACGCTCTTCGCTCGTCCGCAGGGCTTCTTCCGCCCGTTTCCGTTCCGTAATGTCCACCACGAAGGCCGTGAAGGTGTAGGCATTTTCAAGGCGGAGCGGGGTGATGGCCAACTCGATTGGAAATTCCGTGCCGTCGCGCCGCACCGCCGTGATTTCGATCCGTTTGTTCAAGACCGAGCCTTCACCGGTTCGGAGGAACCGCTCAAGTCCGTGCTGGTGGGCCTCACGGTAAGCGGCTGGAATGATCGTGTCGATCATCGCACGGCCGATCGCTTCATGGCGTTTCCATCCGAATATCTGTTCGGCCTGCGCATTCCAATCGATGATATTTCCCTTGTCGTCCATGCCGATGACCGCACCCAGCGCGGTGTCGATGATCAGTCTGGTCCGGCCCTCGCTTTTGCGCAGGGCCTGCTCCGCCTGGAGGCGCTCGGCTGCTTCCAGGGCAAGGGAGACCACGGACGCGATCGCATGGCCGAACTGCTGCTCTTCCAACCTCCAATGGCGAGGGGATCCGATATGTTCATGGCAGAGCATGCCGACGAGTTTCCCCTTGAAGCGAACCGGAATATCCAGCATGGCGCGGATGTCGAGGGGGAGAAGGTAGGGGGCGGCGAATTCGGACGTGCGGGGGTCGGTGACGGCGTCGGCGGCATCGATGATGCGCTCGGAGAGAAGCTCCCGGAAATAGGCCGGAAACGCGGTTGCCTGTAATTCCATCCCAGAGGAGTGGGTGCCGGTGGAGGTTTCGTAGAGGTCCTTGCATTGTATGGTGCGGCGGTCTTCGGTCAACAACCAGACGCTGGCTCGGTTCACGCCCAGGGTCATGGTAATGGTGCGCGTAATTTCTTTCAGCGCCGGCTCCAACAAACCGCTTTGGATGACCGTGCTGCTTGCCAGGTTGAGGAGCGCGGTTTGTTGCAGCCGCAACAGGTCCTCGGTGTGCCGGCGGAAGTCCTCTGCCTGTTTGCGGTCGGTGATGTCGCGAAAGACCAGCACGGCACCGGCGACATGATCCTCCCGAACGATCGGGGCCAGCACATAGGAGACCGGGAACGAACGCCCGGTCGCCAGGGTCAGCAGTCCGTCATCGGTCCGGATCGTATCCCCCCTTGCGGTTTCCTCCAACAGGATTTGGGTGAAGATGGGTTCCGTGAGGTCCTTGCGGGAGGACAAGGACACCACCTCATACAGCGACCGGCCGATGACCTCGTGTTCGGCATGGCCCCAGAGACGCTGGCCCTCCGGATTGAGCAGCTGGATGTTCCAGTGCTGATCGACCACGCAGAGTCCGTCGCCGATGGAACGGAGGACCGTCTGCAGTTTGTCGCGTTCCTCGGTGAGCCGACTCTCGGACGAGCGGCGTACCTGTTCGTTCAGGTCCTGCATCTCCTTCGAGGAGAGGGCGATCGAGCGTTCCAGGAGTTCGCGCCCCTGGTCGGCCTCGATATAACTTCGGTTCACCCGCTCCAACAGCTTCTGCCACGCGTCGGGGGATTGGGGAACCGTGGTGGTCTCCAAACCCAGGCGCGTGAGTTGTCGTGCCAGCAATGGATGCATCGCGATTACACTTCGGTCATTGTGGTGAGCGTCATCGTTTGGTTGTGGAGGTCGCAGGCGCCGCCGGCATAGGGAGAAATCTCGCCATAGGAATAGAATCCGACTTGCCGGCTGTCTTGCGGGAGGATGTCGAGCGTCGCCTCGGTTTCCTCCTCCGTCCGTTCACCCAGGACCAGTCGCCGTCCGACGCAGCTGATGGCAATGGAAAGGATGGGGGTTCCGGGGTGGGAGCTGTGGAAGCCGTTCACCGTGAGCGTCGCAGCATCGGACGCTCCCTGAATCAACCGGTCGAAATTGGCCCGCATCAGTTGGGCAAACGCCCCCTGCGGGATGTCTCCTGCGAAGGTCATGGACTGGGCGGTTTCGTCTACGGCCAAGATAGTGCGGACGAGACTCTTCTCATCCGACCACGAGGCTCGGAGGGCGAGGGGGAAGAGCAGACCTGTCGCGGGGAGGCCGGTTGCGCGGTCGCCCAGGTAATCCTTGTACAGCTGCAGCGCGGGGCGTCCGTCCAGTTCATAGAGGACATTGTCGTCTGATTTCGTGACCAATCGCGTTGGGCCGAACTGATCCCATCCGCCTTTGGAACCCTGTCCGATCCGGACGTGGTCTCCATAGAGGCCCACGGCAGTGACATAGCCGCTCTGTGGGGTTCGATCCTTGATCACCCAGGTCCGTTTGAACCTGGTTCCATCACCGGCCAGGCCGCCGGTGACGATGACGGTGCCGCCAAGGCTGTCATTCAAGCCCTCGACCAACTTGCTGCCGTTGACATGCAGGCCGTCTGAGAGGACCAGGATTCCGCGGAGCGAGGGAGTGTTGAGTTGTGCTGCGATCGACGCTCCAGCCTCGTAGGAATCCTTGGGGGAGTGACAGGCGACCTGCGCCGTCTGGACGCGGGTCTTTTCAAACCGCATGGCTGCGACCACCAGGCTCTCATCCGAAATCTCGCTGCCATGGATTTCGCCCGCGGTCGAACAGCCCAATACATGACTGCGAGGGCAGGCCTCGAGGACCTGATCGATGCGATCTGGTACGTCGATCAACCCTGAGGCGCCGAAGAGCACCAGCAATGTTTCCGGTGAATCCAGTCGAGAGAGTGCCGCAGGAGACCGGGGGCTGCCGGCCTCGATGCAGGCGGTGGTCAATTGCATCTGCGCATCCTCCTTGTGCAAGTCGGCAAGGACCTGCCTGGCGAGGAATCATGGATCTCAGGCAGTGACGCCGGATCGGCTTGGTTCAAGCAACCGCAGAACATAGCACTAGGCCTGTTTGTATCGGCAGGAATAGGACGAGACTAAAGAGGAAAGGGAGGAAGAGGCTGGTTAGTGGTGGTGATGCTGGCAACCGGGCCCATGGACATGCGGCGCCTCCTGCGGTGGCGGGGTCAGTTGGCCAGGCAGGACGATACGGCCGCCTTCCTGTTGTTTGGTCAGGTGTGCGGCGATCTCAGGATGGAAGGCCTTGACGTAACCGATCATGCCGTTCAGGAAGCGGCGTGACTGGAAGTCCCGGCCGGAAAATTCCGTGATCAGTGCCAAGGCCCGATCCAGAATTTCCGGGGCTGTGCCGGGGTCGGCGATCTGTTGGGGCTGCTGTTTGGCGAAGGTGTCATATTCCTTTTTGAGGCGCTCGGCGAAGACCGGCATGGGGGCCGACGGCACATGCAGGGGGCTCAAGGTTCGGCGAAGGGCTTGGATGGCCGCGATGACTTCGGCATCCTGGCCGTCGCGCCGATCGTGGAAGTAGCCGAACGTGACGACTTCGATGAGGTTGAAGAGGGCGGCGGCCTTCTCGCCGCCGGCCACGCTGAGTTGGCGATAGAGTTCACGCCGCACCGGGGCGAACTGCTCGCCGAGCCGTTTCTGCTGGTAGTCGCTCCCGGTATCGAGGTAAGCGCAGTCGGGCGGGCAGGAAATCCGTGTCAGGCGGTGTTCCCCGCAACATTGGCTGCAGATCAGGCCGCTGAGGGCGGGGCAGGATCGTTTCCCTTTGCGTTGCTCACAATATACACATCGACTCATTTGCGAGGGGGTCCTTCTTTTCCCGATTTCGGTGGTTCGACGAACCCATAGTCCGCCAGCGTGCGTTTCGCTCGGTCCCCCGATGAGGCGACGGGAGATTCGAGGCCGTTGACTTCGGCGGCGTTCGACTCCTGATAGGGAACGAGAATCAGGTGGTTCACGCGGTCGATGCCCAAATCCGTGGGAGACGGAAGGTATTCCGCGATGACCTGAAACTTCTGGTTCGGGGTCATGCGCCAGATTTTGCCCTTCGTCGCGTCGGCGACATACATGCTGCCCCAGCGATCGAAATCCACGCCGCTGAGGTTCTGGAAGCGAGCGGTGAAAAAGCCGTTGGAGGCCAATTCGCTCAGGGCCCCCTCGGGGGTAATGTCGAAAATTTTTCCGGAGTCCCAACTCACGACGATCACATGACCGGTCTTGGGATGTACCGCCACCCCTGACGGCCCGGCCAGGTGATCACCCGACACATACGGTGAGAGGGTCAACGTTGGTGTGAGAGCGACGCGATAGACCGCATTGCCGCCCTGGTCGGCTAGGTAGAGATGGCCTTGGCCGTCGGAGGCGACATCGACGAGGGATTGGGACTTGCCGCCGCTGGTCTGGCGCGGGAGGACCAGGCTGGCAAGAGGTTTGCCCGTAGTCTTGTCGAAGGCGCGGAGCGTATCCAAGTCCGTCACATAGAGGACCTGATCCACCACGGCCATGCCCTTGGGCGCATGGAGCGTGACGTCTCCGCGGCCGCCTTCGATGAACTTGAACGCGGTGATGCGCCCATCGTCGCTCAGTTTGGTGATGAAACCATTGTTGTCGCGGACCTCGGACTCCCCATTGATGTTGGAGATAAAATACGAATTGGTCGCAGGATCGGCGAGGAAGCTGTGCGGGGATTCCAGCCCGCTGACTTGAAGGGCCCAGGCGAACGAGCCATGGAGGAAAAATCCTACGGCCGCTGCGAAAGCCGGTCCAAGGCTGCGGCGGCACAGGGTCCGAATGAAAAGACGGTTGAAAGTTGTCTTGGAAGTCATGAGCGAAAGGTGTCGCGCAGAAAATTCTGTCCTGCATCGTAGCCAACGGTCTCAGAGACTGTCAAGGAAGCCGCGGGAAACGGTGACTCCTCCCCGCCCCTTCCAGCGTTGACTTGTTGAAAAATTGCCTGCTATGGTGCCGTCACTTTTTTCGCTCATGTTCAGTCGAGGAGGATTATTGTGACCGCACGAATCATCGATGGGAAGGCATTGGCGCAACAGGTTCGCGAAGGGCTTGCCAAAGAGTCCGCGGCGGTGTTGGCTAAAACGGGCATGAAGCCGGGATTGGCCACCATCTTGGTGGGCGACGACCCAGCCTCCCATCTGTATGTCAAAAGCAAACAAAAGGCCTGCGATGCGGCGGGAATCTACATCGACGATTCGAAACTGCCCGCCAACACGACCCAGGCGGAGCTGTTGACGTTGATTTCTCAGAAGAATGCCGATCCGAAGATCCACGGTATTCTCGTCCAGTTGCCGCTTCCCAAGCACATCGACAGTAAAGTCATTCTTGATGCGGTGTCCGCCCAGAAAGACGCCGATGGATTCCACCCCTACAATTTCGGCCGCCTCGTAGAAGGCAGTCCCATCTTTGAAGCCTGCACTCCCAAGGGGGTCATCAAGATGATCGAGTCGACCGGCGTGTCGATCGAGGGCAAGCGGGCGGTCGTACTGGGGCGCAGCAATATCGTCGGGAAGCCCCTTGCGCTGATGTTGCTCCACCGCAATGCCACCGTGACGATCTGCCATTCGAAGACGAAGGACCTGCCGGCGGTCTGCCGCGAGGCCGAGCTGTTGTTGGTGGCGATCGGGAAGGCGAAATTCGTCACGGCCGATATGGTGCGCGAAGGGGCTGTGGTGATCGACGTGGGCACGAATCGTCTCCCGGACGGCAAGGTGGTCGGCGATGTGGATTTCGAGGCGGTCAGCCAGAAGGCCGGCTGGATCAGCCCGGTTCCCGGTGGAGTCGGTCCGATGACGATTGCGATGTTGCTCGACAATACCGTTGAATCTGCTAAGAGAATGGCAGGGATGAAGTAGGGACGATCGAGACGATCCCTTTGCTCGCAGACCGCGCACGATCAGAATGTGCTCGGTCGATGCGCGCAATCGGGATGTCCCGACCATCCCTATTTTTAAGGAAATGAGTAGAGGGAGATCACCGAACATGTGTAGGAGACCGCAATGACCCGGGAGCCGCGGCGACTCAAGGATATATTGGCGCAGGGGCAGTTTGCCGTGACGGTGGAATACAATCCACCGAAGGGCACGAACCTGACCCATGTGCTGGAGAGCGCCAAGACGCTGGTCGGGCGGGTGCACGGGGTCAACGTCACCGACAATACGGCCGCGATCGTGCGGGCCGGGTCGTTGCCGGTCTGTCGCCTTTTGTATGAGTTGGGGCATGACCCGGTGATGCAGCTGACCTGTCGCGATCGCAACCGCATCGCAATGCAATCCGATCTCATGGGCGCGCACATGCTCGGCATCCGGAACATCCTTTGTCTGACCGGCGATTATCCGACGGTCGGGGACCATAAGGAGGCTAAGCCGGTGTATGACCTGGATTCTGTACAGGTCATGCAGTTGGTGCAGGGGCTGAATCAGGGCAAGGACTATGCGGGGCACAAGCTCGACGGGTCCACGGCCTTCATGGTCGGCGGCGCCGTGACGCCGGAAGCGGACCCGGTGGGACCGATGTTGGTGAAGTTCGAAGTCAAGGTGCGGGCCGGAGTTGATTTCTTCCAGACCCAGGCGATTTATCACCCGGAACAGTTCAAGACCTTCATGGAGGCGGTGCGCCCCTTCAAGCGGAAGGTCCTCGCCGGGATTCTCCTGCTGCGCAACGCCAAGATGGCGGAGTTCATGAACGCCAACATCCCCGGCGTCTGTGTGCCGCAGGAGATGATCGATGAAATGCGCGCGGCGGGCGACAAACATGCGCTCGATGTGGGGGTGGAGATTGCCGTGCGAACGATCAAGGCCGTGCGCCCCTTCTGCGACGGCGTGCACATCATGGCGATCAAGGCGACGGAACGGCTGCCGGAAATTCTCACAAAGGCGGAATTGGGGTGATGACCGTCCCGGACCTGCAGAAGTACAAGCGCGACAAGCGGAAGATCATCGTTGTGACAGCCTACGATGCGCTGTTTACCCGTCTCGTTGAGCAGGCGGGGATCGACGTCATACTGGTGGGAGACTCGCTGGGGGTGGTGGTGCAGGGCAAGACCAACACCCTGTCGGTCACGATGGACGAGATGCTCTACCACACCAAACTGGTGGCTGGAACGGCTCAGCGGTCTCTGGTCATCGGGGATATGCCTTTCATGTCGTACCAAGCCTGTATGGACGATGCCTTGCGGAATGCCGGGCGGTTTCTCCAAGCCGGTGCGACTGCGGTGAAGCTGGAAGGCGGAGCGGCGGTGGTCGATCGCGTGGAAGCGATGGCCAAGATCGGTATTCCCGTTGTGGGTCACTTGGGGATGACGCCGCAATCCGTCCATCAATACGGCGGATACAGGGTCCAGGGGAAGGGGAAGGACCGGGCGCAGCAACTACTCGAGGATGCGCAGGCGCTTGACGCGGCTGGTGCCGTGGCGATCGTGCTGGAGGCGATTCCCTCGGGGCTGGCGAAGTCCGTGACCGAAACCATTGCGATTCCCACGATCGGCATCGGTGCCGGCCCGCACTGCGACGGCCAGGTGTTGGTGCTCTATGACCTCTTGGGGCTCTTCGACGAGTTCGTGCCGAAGTTCGTCAAGCCCTATGCCCATCTGAAGGCTGATGCGCTGCAGGCTCTCCGTCGATACAAGGAAGACGTCGAACAGGGTAAGTTTCCTTCCGATGCCGAAAGCTATCACTAGCGGGCGGCCGAACGACACCTCACATAGTTCTCCTCCCGGTTCGTTAGACCGACAGGCTTCCCAAGGGCAGACTGTGCGCTGAGACGTCCAGCCGAATTGGTACGTATGGATAGCGATGGGTGTCCCGCCACCGTCTGACGCTGTCGGCGAAGGCAGCAAGATCGATTCCCATATAGTGTGGCGGAACCTTCTGCAGGCGCTCGAGGCCGCGCTGCGAGAGGTTCGCGGTGGCAGCCTCCTTGCCAAGAACGTATTTCAGGTTGGCGGCGGCGAATTGGATGAAGGCTTGGAAGAAGATGCCTTCCTGGGTCTTGCGCCCGAATGCGTGCCACAGCCCTTCAAAGACCTCGTGCGATTCCCACCAATAGGCGAAATTGTAGAGGTCTACCGCATAGAGATAGTCCTCTGAAGCGGACCACTCGTCCTGGTTGAAGCGAAGCGGACGCGGTTCTGCGAAGCCGAAGGAATGGCCGTGGGGATGGCGGCGTGGGTGAGGAGTTTGTCCCGGCACGAAGCGGTAGGCGGGGAAGGCCCTAGTGCTGTACCGAGGCCGGTCTGCCATGACAGGCGGTTCAGTCATTCACACCGGTCCCCTGGCCCATCGATTCTCTGCAGGACACCTGAAAGACCTCGCGGCCTTCCAACCGTACGGCAGTGAGCCGCCCTCCGTACACGCAGCCGCTATCCAACGCCAACAGGTTCGCTGTGAGACACAGGCCCAGGGCCGCCCAATGGCCGCACACGATGGTGGCGGATGCATGTTTTCTTGCCGGAATCTCGAACCAGGGCTGGAATCCTTCCGGTGCCAGCTCAGGTGGTCCGGAGAAGGATGATTCCATGACCCCGTCGCTCGAACAGGTTCTCAGTCTGGTCAAGACTTTCGTGATGCCGGCGAAGCGGGTCGGGCCGACAAGGTCGGATGCCCATTGCACATGGCCGCTGGTGAGTAATGCCTTCAGCATCGCTGCCCACTGCTCCCCGCGGAGCGCCGTTTCGGCCTCTTCTGCAAGTTGCTGCGCCTCTTCGACCGTCCATTGCGGCAACAGCCCGGCATGGACCAGGACAAACGCTCCCTCTCGATAGAGCAACGGTTGTCGCCTGAGCCAGGCGATGAGTTCGTCTCGGTCCGGAGCCTCTAGAACCTGCGTCAGGGTGTCGCTGCGACGGAGGTTGCTCAGACCGGCTGCAACGGCAAGGAGGAACAGGTCGTGGTTGCCCAGGACCGTGACGGCAGCCGAACCGAGCCCCTTGATGTAGCGGAGGACCTGGAGCGAGTCTGGTCCGCGGTTGACGAGGTCCCCCACGAACCAGAGGCGATCCTGTCGGGGATTGAATCGAATCGTTCGGATGAGCTGCTGGAGCGAGGCATAACAGCCTTGCACATCGCCGATCGCGTAGGTCGCCATAGGTCGCTCAGACTAGCGCGGGTGACGCCTGTTCGCAAGCAGTGCATCCGGCTTTCTTTGAGTTGAATTCTTGTTGGAGTGCCTGAATCGGTTTGATGAGGATGTTCCGCTGGATGGGAGTGGCGAGTAAGTGGAGGCGTTAACGGTAGCGTGCTTCGATTTTGCTCGACAGTCCGCCGCGCGCAGTGAAGTCGCCGGTGACGCGAGCCCAGGCCGGGCGACAGGCTTTCACCACATCCTGGAGAATACGATTCACTGCATTCTCATAAAAGATGCCCAGGTTTCTGTAGGCATGGATGTACATCTTGAGCGCTTTGAGTTCGAGGCATGCTTTGTCGGGCATGTAGTGGATGGTGATCGTTCCAAAGTCCGGGAGATTGGTCTTGGGGCAAATCGCCGTGTACTCGGGAATGACGATCGTAATTTCGTATCCTCTGTATTGGTTGGGAAAGGTTTCAATGTCCGGCAGCGGAGTGGAAATGCCGCTCTTCGCATGACGTTCGTTGTACCCTAATCGCGTCGTCTTCGACGTTCTCGTCTTGCTCGGCACTCTTCACTCCTCAGTATCTTGGGCTTCACGGATCGTCGGTCCTATTCGGTCCTATATTGTGAAGCGCATCTCGTTTCGCAGCCGGACGCTTCTCGCTTCACGAGAAACGTTTCACGGCTTTCACACCTGTTTCATCCATTCCAGTTGTCCCAGTTCGTTGAGTTTGTGATAGAGAGTGACCCAGGGGCAGGTCATTTCCGGGTAGACCTCGCAGAACCCGCCCTTGCGGACTCCTCCACAGGGACCGTGACTCATGAATTTCGGACATTCGGCTTTGAGCGAGCCGTCGGGGATCGGTGGTCGCTTGTGTACTCCCCCGACATGTTGCTCGGCCTGCTCTTCTCCGGGAACGAGGACTCGTATAGGCATAGGTTCAGTCTAGACTGAAACGCATTAAGCAGCAATGTTTACTCGCTTGCCGCGTGAACTGCAACTGAATAGGAGCCCGGGAACTGCCGCAGATAAAAGAAAAAATTCATGTTCAAGCGCACTTGGGGCCAAGGGCCTAGCGCTGTCGGCTCGACTAGGCCTTCTTTCGTCCAACGTGGGCCTTCTGCAAAGTTGCAATGCCGGTATGGACCCTATAGACTTGTGATCGCCTTGGAATGATCGCCGCTTCTGTTTCCGCTGCGATGCATGAGCATGAGATTGACAGGTTTTTTCGCCCTTTGTTACACTCTGCGGCGGAACATAAAGAAGAGCGCCGACATTCCTTTCCGTATCAGGAACACAACTCAGCACTCAGTCCGGTTAACGTCGATATAATCTGCACGTGGCTTTCCTCCGGCTGTGTCGGAACAGAGGAAAGTCAACAGCGAATAAAAGGGAGGGAATCCGTATGAGCCTTGATTACGTCAAGTTTTCAAATGGCTTTGAAAAGTTCATGCCGAAAGAATATCGGGATATGGTGGAGCATGGCCCCTTCGGTAAGAAGGTATCCGTTTCGCAGATGGGGTCCTTCAAGGAAGTGTTGGAAGAGCATCCGATGTGCGCCGGTTGTGCCATGACCCTCTTCATCCGGCTCGCCATGATCGCATTCCCCAATCCCGAAGATACCATCACCGTTGGAACTGCCGGTTGCGGGCGGTTGGCGATTTCGCAAGCGGCCATTCCTTTCGTCTACGGCAATTATGGCGACCAGAATGGCGTGGCGAGCGGGTTGTCCCGTGGCTTGCGCCTCCGTTTCGGCGATAAGCCGAAAGACGTGGTCGTGATGGCGGGCGACGGTGGGACGGCTGATATCGGATTCCAGCAAGTGCTCCATTCCTGGTTCCGTAAAGAGCGGTTTACAACGATCATGCTGGACAATGAGGTGTACGGAAACACCGGCGGACAGGAGAGCGGAATGACGAATCGCGGTGCCGTACTCAAGATGGCTCCGTTGGGGAAGAAGTTCGAGAAGATGGACATGCTGCAGATGGCAAAGGTCGCCGGTTGTGCGTATGTGGCGACGGTGGTGCCGAACAATCCCCGCCGTGTCGAGAGCGTCATCAAGAAGGCCGTGCTGATCGCCAGAGAAGTGGGATCGACTTACATTCAGGCCTACACGTCCTGTAACATCGAGTATGCCATCCCGACCGACAAGGTCATGGAAGACGCCAAAAACGTTGAAAACGATCGCTATCAGTTCTCCGAGTACATTACCGACGAAGCGAAGCAATTTCTCACTGAGCGGTATGGCTACAAGGAGTTTCTCCCGAAGCCGGCTGCTCCCGCTCCTGGTCTCCCCAAGGCCTGAGCCACGTTCAAGGAGGATCGAGTATGGCGAAACGGTTCAATATTCGTATGGCGGGTGTGGGCGGCCAAGGCGTTGTGACCGGCTCGCACATTCTCAGTACGGCGGTCATCAATGCCGGGGGGGAAAGTACGATCGTCCCGTTCTATGGGTCGGAAAAGCGCATGGCGCCCGTGGAAAGCTATGTGCGGGTGTCGGATGAGCCCATCTACGAAATCGGAGAGATCACCTTCCCGCACATCATTATCATTTTCCACCCACAGGTCATTACCCACGGCAAGTCCTACACGATGCCGTTCTATTTCGGGTTGAAGGAAGACGGGATTGCATTGATCAACAACGATGGTCCGATGAAGCTTCACCGGGACCAGGCCCGCGAGCTCGAAGAGCGCCGTGCGAAACTGTATTATTTCCCGGCTACGAAGATCTCCCTGGAAGTGGCAGGTATGGACCTCGCCACGAATATGGCTTTGATGGGAGCCATCGGCGCCATTACGGGATTGACGACGATCGATGCGCTGTCTCAAGCGGTGAAGGATCGATTCCTGGGCAAGGGGTTTGTCGTTTCCGGCGGGACGGCCGCGCTCGATAGCGTCGTTGAGCGGAAGTTTAAGAAGAAACAAGAATTGATTGAAAAAAATGTGGCGGTTATTCGCGCCGGCTGGAATTATGCGGTGGACCACGGGTGGGCGGCTCCATCCGTGAAGCGTTCGGAAGCGGCGGAGGCCGTCACCGCCTAATCGAGTCAAGAACAAGGAGTTCTCATGTATCTCGTAGCCGATATCAGCGTTGAGATCTGTGCCGCAAAGAGCTGCAAGCTCTGCACCCAATATTGCCCCGAAGCCAACACCATTCTGTACAGCGATGAGCTGGGCAAGGACAAAGGGTTCAAATACGGCTCGGCCTATGTGGCGGTGGATCGGTGCAAAGGCTGCGCACAATGCGTGTGGGTCTGTGACAACATGGCGAAGAACAACGCCATTAAGATGATCATGATCGATCAGTTGCCGGTCGCGGCACTGACGGACAATGTTACCTATGGGGAAAAGAGCACGACGGCGACCTTGGTCAGCCCCGTAGTTGGGTAATTGCACGAAAGGGGAACGGGCGTGGGAACGACGCAAGATACGAGAGAGCGAATTATCGTGCCGGGGCCGGCTGGGTTCCATCCACCTTCAGCGGCTCAGTTGGGAGTGTCGTTGCCTGATCCTGGGCAGGGGCTCTATTATGGATTGCTGGAGCCCGATGAAGACAAAGTGATTGAAGAGATGGCTCGGAAGATGCTGACGAGCCCGAATGCGACGATTTTCCCCGGACCTCTCGTCTTGTGGGCCTGGAACGACCATGCCGTCGAGAAAGCGAAGGCGGTGCTTGAAATCGCCGCGCAGATCCCTGAGGTGATGATTATTCCCATGCCGGATTATCGTCCCAAGTACCCGAAAATCGACCCCGAAGAGGTCATCAATCCGAACCATCCCAACCTGACGATTTGGGGCAATAAGATTGAAGCCTGCATTTTCATCGGTGTTCACTGTCACTATGCCAATCTCACGCTGAAGATGATTCGCGCAGGGACGAACTGCTGCACCATGGCGATTTGCGCCGAGCAAGGGCATGAAGATGCCATGTTGACCATTCGCGATTCGGACACGCTGAAGTTGAGAAAAACCGCCCAAATCTTCAAGAAAGTTCGTGAAGAGATGGGCATTAAGTTGCCGGATAACGGTGAAAATGTCCGATTCACCGGAACTCAGTCTAAAGTTCATAACGGCAAGACTCATACTAATCCGATGACCTTCATGCCTTCTGCGGCAGGCCCGGGCAGCGCGTCGGCATTCGGCCACTCGCCCGAGCAGATGAAGAGAGAAGGCTAGGGGGCTAGGCAAGGCGATACAGTCAAGAGGTGCAACGATGAGCGAAGCATTGGAACCCCAGCAAAAAACGAATCCACAAGGTGATCCTATTACGAGTGTGGCGGCGCCCAAGTCCGACGGCAAGAAGGATCCGCATGCGGAGGCGAAGCGGCAGAAGGTTGTGACGCCGGAGTATATGTTTTTGGAAGCTCCACGGACCAAGGAGTTTATTACTGGTAGCGAAGCGGCGAAAGAGGCTATCCGTCGCTCCAACGTCGATCTCGCCATTGCCTACCCCATTACGCCGCAAAGTGAAACCATGCAGTTGGTCGGGGTCTTGTATGGTGAAGGATACGTCAAAGAATATTACCGAGGCGAGGAAGAAGTCGGCGTCATGGCGGCTATCGCGGGCGGTTCGCGAGCTGGCGTCCGTTGTTATACCGCGACGGCAGGTCCTGGAACATTGAGAGGACTGGAAGGGATTGCTTCATGGCCCGGACATCGGTTACCCGTGGTGGCCATGTTTACCTGTCGGGTGGTGAATGCGCCGTTGGCGATCCAACCTGACAACATCGAAGTATCATACTTGATCAATTCCGGCATGATCGTGTTCCATGCGGAAAATCAGCAGGACATGTTTGACTTTACGATGGCGGGGTTTGTCATCAGCGAGAAAAACGATGTCACACTGCCGGTCGGTGTCTGCTGCGACGGGTTTTTTGTGACGCACGCGAGGGGTTATGTGCGTATGCAAGATCGTGGAATCAAACTGCCGCCGCGAGAACCATGGCGAGGGGCTGTACCGGTTCTTGATGCCGAGAATCCGCCGGCCCGTCTGTCCCGTGACGCCCCGGTCCAGAAGTCGAATTTTATGGCCTACAACATTCACGCGGTTTGGCAGCAGGAAGTATGGGCGGCCGTTGAACGGTCCCGCAAATACATCAATAAGTACATGGGTGGATTGCTCACCGCCGAGAATATGGAAAATGCGGAAGCGGTCATCATCGCATCGGGCAGCGCAGCGGCTCAGTCTCGGGAAGCGGCGCGTATTTGTGCGGAAAAGGGCATCAAGGTTGGGCTGATCAAGGTTCGGTCGCTCCGACCGTTCCCGACACAAGAACTGCGTCAGCTTTGTGCCAAGACCAAGCTTATTGTGGTGCCTGAGTTTAACTACGTTGGTTGGTTGGCTAAGGAAGTGGCGACGGCTATCTACGGATATTCGAATGCAAAGATCATCGGCGGTCCACGGGTCTACGGCGGCCAGTCGATGCCGGTCGAATTGATTGTCGATGAGGTTGAATCCGGCTTGACCGGAAAGAAATCGACCAACGTGGCGATGTCCCAAATCATGGGTTCGTCGTCGACCGACCATGAAGCCATGGGGCACTTCATGCGCAGCATCTAACCGGGTGCGGGTTATTGAAACAGAAAGAGCCTGCCCGGCATGCCGGGCAGGCTCTTTCTGTTTCTTGCGGCGCCCGGGGCACCTCGTCGTACGTGAATCGTACCTCGTTACGTAATGACGAACAACGTTTCACGAGGTGCGAACGACGAGTTAACCCTGCAGGTCCTCATCGATGAGGTCGGGACTCTCCGGCATCCCGTAGGCGACGAATTTGGCATAGGAAAGGTAAATCATCGCGCTGTCCCGCATCGCCTTGGCCCCGTGGGACATGCGTTCCAACTTGCTCGCGTCCTTCGGCTGGGCGGTTTCAAGTGCCTTCACTTGTTCGTCCAGGAGCAGCGTATATCGTTCCATTGCCATTTCGACTTCCCGATAGGCTTGTAGGATTGTGTCGGTCATAGTAGGGTCTCCTCTTGCGGGGTAACATACCCCACGCTCTTTTTCGGGGTCAACAGAGCCGCATGCCGTCATCCCGCGAACTCTCGCCTGCTGTGCTTGGAGCCCTGTCCGCCGTAAGCGGACTACGGCTCGGGACACCCTGCGAGGCGGTCCCTCAGCCGATTGCCGAAGCTGTAACCAGACTCTCATCCATGTTCAACCGGGGCCGGGTGGCGGAGGGATTGCCGTACTTAGAAGAGCCATCACTGCGGGCGGCTTATCTCACCTATTTTTTTCCTGTGAATTTGGTCAAGGGGCAGGTCCTCCTGGATGAAGCGGAGCCTGTGCTGGCCCTTCGAGCGGGAGAGCCCTTTCGCGTCCTGGATGTCGGTGGAGGCCCTGGCACTGGGGCACTGGCTCTGTTGGACTGGCTGTCCTCACGATCGAACGAGGATCGGCAGGCTGTGGAATGTACCGTGATCGACCATTCACCGAAGGCGCTACGATTGTGCGAAGGACTGTGGCGGGAGTATCGATCCGAACGATCGGCAGCCGGGCCACGAAACCTGCATACCATCGTATGCGATCTGGAGAAGCGATTACCCCGCGGACTGTTTGACGACCCCACACATCCGGCCTACGATCTGATCCTTGTTCAGAACGTTCTCTCAGAGTTGTACCTCAGGCAAGCGGAGACCATAGAGAAGAGGACGGCCCTGGTGGAGGCGTTGCTGCACCGTCTCTCGCCCCAAGGGACGCTCATCCTCATCGAGCCGGCGCTCCGTTCAGTCTCACGGGAGCTGCATCTAGTCCGGGATCGGTTGCTGCAACAGAGTAGTTGCACGGTCTATAGCCCCTGTTTGCATGAGCACCAGTGCCCGGCCCTGGTTAAACCGGACGATTGGTGCCATGAGGAGCGAGGCTGGATCAGGCCTGAATGGATCGAACAGGTTGATCGAACGGTGGGATTCATCAAAGATGCCCTGAAGTTCTCCTATCTGATTCTTCGCAAAGACGGGAAGACGCTTGTGCCCCGCAGCTCGGATCTCCACCGTGTCGTGAGCGAACTACGTGTGATGAAGGGGGAGAAACGAGTCTGGTGGTGCGATGAGACAGGCAGACCGGAAGTCGGCCGGCTCGATCGGGAACGCTCACCGTCCAATGCAGTATTCGATGATTGGCACCGCGGCGCCATCGTGCGGGTCAGCGAGATCGTCCGCAAGGAACGGAAGGGCAGGCCGGGCACGGTCGGACGGATTCCCGCATCGGCGACAGCCGAAATAGTTCGACCTATCTAGATTATGTCAAGATGGGGGCAGCAACCGAACCGCCCTTCTTGCTCGCTGCCCGCGCACCAAGAAACAGTCGGATTCCCAAATTACGGGCGGTGCTCGGTCAATGCGCGCAGTGACCGGCAGTTCGGTCGCTGCCCCAGAGGAGACCGAACGTATCGAATCGGCCCAGCCTAGCGCTAAACAACAAGTGTGTCGAAGACAAGACGCCAATAGGCCTGTCCTCGCCTCTGGCCTCGCCCCTTCTCGGATTAGCAGAACGGGGTTTCGGCACCGTAGGCTGCTGTCGATCGGCGGTGTCCGCGATACCGCGAGCCTCAGCGCGCATCTGTTTCACCTGGCATAAAGAGGAGGTGGTTAAACCGTGATTTGCCGCCTGGGCCAAAGTCGCTCGCCGCTGCGTCTTTCCTTGAGAGACAGTGGATCTAGGACCGGTCGATCACGGATCGGTCCTGCTGCTCGGACTAGAACACAGAACAGGCTATGCCGTGCTGTTGCTGCGGAAAGCGTTGACAAGTGATTGACCACGCGCAAGAATCGCCCCGAGTTTATAGTCTATGTTGGCGCACCATTCTGGTCGGGAAACTCACTTGTTGGGCTCCTATGGGATAGGGACATGAGCCACGATTCCCGAGAGAACCTGCTCAAGATGATCCGCGAGGCCTTCGCGGGTTCGAACAGTGAGTGGATGAGCCGCAAGCGGTTTCTTCAGGAGGCTGAGCTCAAGGACTCCGATCTCTTCCGCCACTTTGCCTCTTGGTCCGAGGCCGTGGCTGCAGCTGGCATCGACCAGCGTCCCTACAACCAGAAGATTTCTATCGATGAGTTGTTTGAGGACTGGGGAAACCTTGTTCGGCGTGAGAGAGCCATCCCCACGAGAAATCGCTACAAGATCGATGGCGGCTTTTCACCCGGCGTCTTTGAGTCGAACTTCGGTCCATGGTCCGAGATTCCCAGGCGATTTCGGGAATGGGCGCTAGAGAAGCGGGAATGGGCAGATGTCCTTGCCATTCTTCCACCGGAAGCTCCGCACGAAGAGGCTGCCCCAACATCTGGCCGCCCAGCAGCGGCTAGCTTGCGGATGCGAGACCCTTTCAGCCGACATCGCAGGCTGAATGACCGACCCACTTACGGCGATCCGGTTGACTTCCGCGGCCTCCGGCATGCGCCGGTGAATGAGAATGGTGTCGTCTTTCTCTTCGGCATGGTTGCGAGAGAGCTTGGGTATTCAGTGGAGGCAATCCAGATAGGCTTTCCCGACTGTGAAGCCAAACGACAGCTTGCTCCCGGCAAGTGGCAGCGAGTTCGCATTGAATTCGAGTTCGAGAGCCGCAACTTTGTTGAGCACGGCCACGACCCAAGTGGATGCGACGTCCTGGTGTGCTGGAATCACAACTGGGCCGACGCGCCGGACAGCCTTGAGATCGTTGAGCTTCGGAAGGTCATCAGCTCACTATCAAAGTCCGACGAATAGGTCATGACTCAGAAACCTAACGATGACTAGCAGTGAACGGTGCTTGCCCGCCGCTGCTGACCGGTGGTGTTAGGTGCTACGAATAGACGATAGTACTGCGGGCGAGACGTTTAGTTTCGAATAGGTGGACAGGCTGGTAGGGACACCTTGAACTCATCAGCCCACTCAGGCATTTCGAGACGCGCGTCTTGCGCATTGCAGGGCTGTATTCCTCGCGCAGGCGAAGGGGCTGTGAGCGATTCGTCACCGCCCACTCTTTTTTGTGCGGCGCTGGCCTGTTCTGCGTCGCGAATCGCAGAGGGGAGGGACCCGCACTTGCCGATCAGATGCGGTCCGCTCAGGCGGACGGCGAGGACTGTCCGAAGTTCCTTTCAGTCGAAGCCTGGGAGGAACAAGTTCCGCAGCCGAGCAGATGGAGGCTTAGGGCGGTCTGGCCGAAGTGTTGAGCAGGGCAGGGGCCCTCAGCGCGCTTATTCGGATCGAAAGGATGACTGATAGCTGAAGGCTGATTGCTGACTTCTTGAGAGTTCAGTCCGCTTCCGGCTCCGAACTTCCGTGCTGATGACTGACCCGATCTTCGTCAAACAACTCCGCCATTTCTTCGGCAATCATATCCCGATCATTCGGGACCGAGATCAGAGGAATTTCCTTCCGGGGCTTGGCCTCGGCAGTGGGCTGCTTGGGATCGTCAGGCTTGGGAGTCGGTGTGTCGCTCATACTGTATGAGTATACACGAAACATGGACACAAAGGGCTACTCGAATGCTTCAAGTGACGAACGTTCAGGAAACTGCGTTTTGCAGGCGTTGCAAGTGACGAAATACACCGCTTCCCGGACCGACATGGTAATGCGAAAGTCGAGGCTCACACCTCGATGTTGGCAGCTTGGGCAGGAAATTTCCTTCAGGCGATATGGAACATCGGGCTGGGTTCGGAGGTAAAAATCCATGTCGGTATAGACCGGAAAATTGTACCGGCATTTCAAGCAGACGCCGCGGCATTCTCCATCGGCTTGCAAGGTCCGCCGGTCGATGCCGAAGGTGTTCGTTTTGCAAATGGCGCAACGCACCGACGACAGTCGTTTTTCCACTTCTTCGAGCGGGGTATGCGCCATCAACCTTCTTCCCCTGAATAGAAATAGAGGGGCCGAGTATACGCACCGATGCAGACAATCTTCAACCGCCTTGCTTTTGATTCCCAGGATTCCCTTGACCAGCAGCGGCCGCCCCCTATACTAACGAGACCATGCACATGATCAACAAACGGCTTCTCGTCGGTAATGCCGACGATGCCGGGAATCCTCCTCCGCAGGTGAGCGCCGTCCTGATGGTGGCCGAAGAGCAGAACGTGGCGGTTCCTCCGAGGATTGTGTATGCCAAGATCCCGTTCAAGGAATTCGGCGAGCCGACGGTTTCAGCCCTGGCCAAGGCCGTGGGGTGGATCGAATCCCATGTCGCGGACCATCGAATTATGGTCTGTTGTCGAGCCGGCATGGGACGTTCGGTTTCGGTGGTGATTGCCTACCTCTGTTGCGTGGAGGAGATGTCCTATGCCGATGCACTCAAACTCGTACTGACCCGGCGTCCCGGCGGCATGCCGTTGCCGCGCCTCCAGGAAATTATCGAAGGCGTTCGCCGTCGTCGACAGCGCCCGCCCCAGCCGCCAGCCTAAAGGCGCATCAGCCTCAACTCTCCTGATTCTGTCCGCTCGCGCAATCCAGGATGTGCCTCCCGTTCCCGCCCTTTTTACGTCTCTACCCGATCGTCAGCCGAAGGAGTTGCATTTTATGCCGGCTCCATGGCGTAATTTAACGTCTGTGGTGCTCTGCCTCGTCATCCGCCGTCCTGGAAACGACATCGATGCCTGAATTGCCGGAAGCAGAGGTCGCATCGCGCCAGTTGCGGGAACGAGTCGTGGGGGCAACCGTGCGTGATTGTTGGGTCGGCCGTGGTGATATTGTGCGGGAGGGACTGTCTTCCCTGGAGTGGTACCGCCGCACCAGGATTGCAGAGGTCGAACGAAGGGGCAAGAGCGTGATCCTCACCTTTGTTCGCGGCGGGCAGGAGAGATTCCTCGCCGCCGAACTGGGCATGACAGGACTGCTGTTGTTTCGTTCCGCGCCGGCCAAACATCCCCAACATACCCATTTTATTTTGCATCTTGATGGTGGTGCCGAACCGGAGATCCGATACTGGAATCCCCGGCGGTTCGGGCGTCTGTCGTTGCTCGACCAAGCGGGGCTGGACCGGTATACGGCACGCCGGTTCGGATACGATCCCCTGACGATCAGCCGGGAACAGTTTCTCCGGCTGCTCGGTTCTACGCGCAGCCGACTGAAGTCACTACTGATGCATCAACAGATGATTGCAGGGATCGGGAATATCTATGCGAACGAGATTCTCTTCCGCGCCGGGCTCCATCCCAACCAGGCGGCCAATCAGCTTCGGGAGAAAGCGGTCGGGCTGCTCTACGAGGTCATGGGGGAGGTGTTGCGTGAAGCCATCGCAATGGGAGGATCCAGTGTTCGGGACTATTTTGCACCGGACGGGACGGAAGGCCGATACAAGGGCAGGCACCTGGTTTATGCAAAAACCGGTGAGCCCTGCCCGAATGATTGTGGGGCAGTGATCAGGCGATCTCTCGGCGAGCGTAGTTCGTTTTATTGTCCGACCTGCCAACGTGGCCGGCACCGTCGTTCCGCCACACCGTCGAAAAGTCCGGTGATTGGGTCGCGCGGAGAGAGGTCACAAGAATAAATTTATCAATTATTTATGATGATGAATCTTCAGTGCCCATTGTGGTAGGACTTCTGTGCTCGAAGCGTAGGCCCTTTGGAGGATTGAGCTAATCAACAGAATTCGGTACTCTGTCGCTCCTTTTCTCTGCCCTCTCACACACCAAGGAGTCGTCAACCATGGCGAAAGTGCTCGAAGGTCCCGGGATGGGACTGATGAAGAAGTGGGGCATCCATGTCCCCAACTATGCCGTCGTCACCTCCGCTGAGGAACTTGCAAAACTCGGGCAGGCCAACGACTGGTTCAAGCAATCCAAGCTCGTGGCGAAGGCCCATGAGGCGCTCGGCTCCCGCTTCAAGCTTGGGCTGGTCAAGATCGACCTCGATTTGAAGGGGGCGGAGGCGGCCGCCAAGGACATGATCGGTCGTCAGGTGGGCAGCATCACCGTCTCGCAGGTCATTGTGTCGGAAATGATTCCGCACAAGGAAGAATATTATTGTGCCGTGAAATCGACCCGTGAAGGATCCGAGATTCTCGTCGCCAACTGCGGCGGCATCGAAGTGGAGTCGAATTGGGAGCGGGTCAAACGGTTGACGCTCGAAATCGGCCAGGCTCCGACCGGTGAAGACCTTGAAAAGCTGGTGAAGGAAGCGGGCTTTACCGGGGCGCTCGTGAAGAAAATGGCAGAGTTCGCCGGGAAGATGTTTACGTGCTTCGACAATGAAGATGCTCAATATCTCGAAGTGAATCCCGTCGTCCTACGCGAGAGCGACGGCGAACTGGTGGCGTTGGATGCGGTGACATTGCTCGATGGGGACGCAAAGTTCCGCCATCCGGATTGGAACTTTCCGTTTGCCGCCGAGTTTGGACGGGCCTATACCAAGCACGAACTTGAAGTGATGGCTGTCGATTCGAAGATCAAGGGGTCGGTAAAATTCATCGAAATTCCCGGTGGTGATACGGCGATGTTGCCGGCCGGCGGCGGCGCCAGCGTGTACTACTCGGATGCGGTCGTGGCCCGCGGCGGGAAACTCGCCAATTACGCAGAATATTCCGGTGACCCACCGGATTGGGCGGTGGAGGTGTTGACGGAAAAAGTCTGTTCCCTGCCAGGGATCAAGAACATCATCGTCGGCGGCGCCATTGCCAACTTCACCGACGTCAAGAAAACGTTCGGCGGGATCATCAATGGATTCCGCAAAGCGAAATCCGACGGCAAGCTGAAGGGCGTCAAGATTTGGGTGCGCCGCGGCGGCCCTCGGGAAAAGGAAGGCCTCGATGCCATGCGGGCGTTGAAGGACGAAGGGTTTGATATCCATGTGTTCGATCGGAATACGCCGTTGACGGATATCGTCGATAAGGCAGTCCAGTCGAAGGGTTAGCCCGCTACGACCAATCACACGAACTGCGATCATAGAGGAACTAAGGGGAGATCCCGATGAGTATTCTGGCAAACAAAGACACCCGCGTGGTGATTCAGGGTGGCGCTGCAGGTGTCAACGCGGCCCGCCGCATGGCCGAATTCTGCTATCTAATCAAGAAGCCGCTGAACGTCGAAGCCTTCGTATATCCGCCGGATGCAGGCAAGAGCAATGAAATTCCCTACGGCAGCGGGTTGATCGCGATTCCAGTCTACAAGACGATCGCCGAAGCCACGAAACATCACCCGCAGATCAATACCAGCCTGGTCTATATCGGTGCCGATCGTGCCATGAAGGGCGGGATGGAAGCGCTCGACGATGCCCACATCAAGGTGGTTTCCATGATCACGGAAGGCGTGCCGGAAAAGGACGCCAAGTTGCTGGGCGCCCATGCCAGGAAATTAGGGAAGGTGTTCAACGGGCCTTCCTCGATCGGGATTATTTCGGCCGGTGCCTGCCGTCTGGGTGTGATCGGCGGCGCGTTCGACAACCTCGTGCTCTCCAAGCTCTATCGCGAAGGGTCGTTCGGCGTGATTACCAAGTCGGGCGGTCTCTCCAACGAAATCATCTGGATCTGCTCCCAGTTCGCCGACGGGATCACGACCGCCATCGGGATCGGCGGCGATGCCTATCCCGGTACCGATTACGTGTCGTACCTGGAGATGTTCGAGCGGGATCCCCAGACGAAGGCAGTGGTGATCGTCGGTGAAATGGGCGGTGACCTCGAAGAGCGGGCGGCTGAGTGGTATGGGGCGAAAAAGCGGCGGATCAAATTGATCGCCGTGGTGTCGGGCTTCTGCCAGGAAAGTTTGCCGAAGGGCATGAAGTTCGGGCATGCCGGTGCCAAAGAAGGGATGAAGGGCGAAGGGTCGGCCAGGTCAAAATCCGATGCGTTGAAGAAGGCCGGCGCACTCGTTCCTGCTACGTTCGGTGCCCTTGGTCCTGCTATCAAGGAGACCTATCAAGAGCTACTCAAGTCCGGCCAAGTGAAGGAAGTGATCGAGCCGGCTACGTTACCCAAGCTGCCGAAATCCGTCGAAGAAGCCATGAAGGCGGACGAAGTGATGGTTGCGCCCTTGATTCGCACCACCATCAGCGATGACCGCGGTGATGAGCCCTGTTATGACGGGTATCCGGCCTCCGAACTGATCAATAAAGGGTACGAAATTCCCCACGTCATTGGATTGCTGTGGGACAAACGATTGATCTCCAAGCAGGAGGCGGAAATCGTCAAGCGGATCATGATGCTCTCAGCCGATCACGGTCCTTGCGTCAGCGGCGCCTATGCGACGATCCTGGCAGCCTGCGCGGGGATCGGGTTGTCGCAGTCGGTTGCCGCCGGCATGATCATGATCGGGCCTCGTTTCGGCGGTGCCGTGACGGATGCGGGACGTTATTTCAAACATGCGGTGGACAACAAGATGTCGGTGGATGAATTCCTGGCCTATATGAAGAAAAATGTCGGACCCGTGCCCGGAATCGGCCACCGTGTGAAGAGTCTTCGGAACCCGGACAAGCGGGTGAAAGAATTGGTCGGCTACGTCAAAAGCCTGAACATCAAGACACCCTGCTTGGATTTCGCCTTGGAAGTCGAGAAGGTCACCTCGGCGAAAAAGGACAATCTCATTCTGAACGTCGACGGAACGATGGCCGCGGTCCTCGTCGATATCGGATTCCCGATCGACAGCTTGAACGGATTTTTCATTCTCTCACGCACGATCGGCCTGATCGGCCATTGGGTCGATCAGAAGCGCCAGGATAGCCGTTTGATCCGGTTGTTCGATTACCTGGTGAACTATGCAGCACCCAAACGGCGGGAGGTTCCGCCTCTGAAATAGCGTGAAACGTGAAGCGTCATTCGTGAAGCGCGCAGGCCCCACGAGACACGTGTCGCGAAACATGAACGACGAAATCATTCAGATAGAACCAGAGAACGGAGACAAGCCATGTCGATGGATATAGCCAAAACACTCTATGCCAAAATGCCGGACCTGTTCGCCAAGGCTAGAAAGAAGTTCGGCCGCGGCCTGACGCTGGCTGAGAAAATCCTCGTGTCGCACGCCGACAATTTCGATACCCAGACCTGGGAGCGGGGCAAGGCGATGCTGGCCCTGCGCCCTGATCGCGTCGCCATGCAGGATGCGACGGCTCAAATGGCCATGTTGCAGTTCATGCAGGCCAATAAGAAAAAGGCCGCAGTGCCGAGCACGATCCATTGCGATCATTTGATTCGTGCGGAGATGGGCTCCGAGAAAGACCTGCTCCGCGCGATGGACGAGAACAAGGAGGTGTATAACTTCCTCGCCTCCGCCGCAAAAAAATACGGCATCGGCTTCTGGAAGCCCGGCGCGGGCATCATCCATCAGGTCGTGCTGGAGAACTATGCGTTCCCTGGCGGATTGATCATCGGCACCGACTCGCATACGCCCAATGGCGGTGGATTGGGGATGTTGGCGATCGGCGTCGGCGGAGCGGATGCCGGCGAAGTGATGGCGGGCCTGCCGTGGGAGGTGCTCCATCCGAAACTCATCGGGGTGCGCTTGACCGGTAAGTTGAACGGGTGGGCCTCACCGAAAGATGTGATCCTCTATCTCTGCGGCCTGCTCACCGTGAAGGGCGGCACCAACAAGATCGTCGAATATTTCGGTCCGGGCGCCGACACGATCAGCGCTACCGGCAAGGGAACGATCTGCAACATGGGGGCGGAGTTGGGCGCGACGACCTCCGTATTCCCGTTCGACCAGAAGATGGTCGCCTACATGAACATTACGGATCGGGCCGACCTTGCCGCCTTTGCGCAAGCCCACAAGGAACTGCTCGTGGCTGATCCGGAAGTGTATCAATCGCCGGAAAAGTATTATGACCAGATCGTTGAAGTCGATCTGTCCACCCTCGAGCCGCATGTGGTCGGGCCCCATACGCCGGACTTGGCTCGGCCGATTTCAAAATTGGCGGCGGAAGCCAAAGAGAAGGGCTATCCGGTCGAATTGAAGGCGGCGCTGATCGGCAGCTGCACCAACTCATCCTATGAAGACATCAGCCGCTCGGCGCACATTGCGCAGCAAGGATTGAAGGCGGGCTTGAAGGCCAAGGCGTCGTTCCTGGTTTCACCCGGGTCCGAGCGCATCTATCATACGATGAAGCGCGACGGGTTTCTGGAGACATTTGAAAAGTTGGGCGGCACGGTGCTGTCGAATTCTTGCGGTCCCTGCATCGGGCAGTGGAAGCGAGCGGACGGCGTGAAGGGCAAGGCCGATTCGATCGTCAGCTCGTTCAACCGGAACTTCCCGGGACGCAATGATGGCATCAACGAGACGCTCTCGTTCTTGGCGAGTCCGGAAGTTGTGACGGCCTATGCGTTGTCGGGAAATCTTGGCTTCGATCCGGTCCATCAAACGCTCAAAGGGGCGGACGGAAAGGAATTCAAACTCCAACCCCCGCAGGGCGAAGAACTTCCGGCCAAGGGTTTTGCCAAGGGCGAGGAAGGATTCGTGGCGCCGGCGGAAAACGGCGATGCGCTGACCGTCGATATTCCTCCGACCAGTGAGCGGTTGCAGTTGTTGCAGCCCTTCCCGCGGTGGGACGGCAAGGATTTCGAGAAGCTCCCGCTGTTGATCAAGACCAAGGGGAAGACGACCACGGACCATATTTCTCCCGCCGGGCCGTGGCTCAAGTTCCGGGGGCACCTGGACAAGATCAGCGACAACATGTTCCTGGGTGCGAACAACGCGTTCGCCTCAGAGCCCGGTAAGGGCACCGATGTCTTGACCGGCGAATCCGGACTGACGATTGCGCAGATCGCCCGCCGCTATAAAGCGAAGGGAATCGGGTCGATCGTCGTCGGCGATGAGAACTATGGCGAGGGCAGCAGCCGCGAACATGCGGCGATGTCGCCCCGCTTCCTGAACGTTCGCGTCGTCATCACGAAAAGTTTTGCGCGTATTCATGAGACCAATCTGAAGAAACAGGGGATCTTGGCGTTGACCTTTGCGGACCCGAAGGATTACGAGAAGATCGAGCAGCAGGACCGCATCAGTGTGACGGGGCTGAACAGTCTGGCTCCTGGCAAGCCGGTGCAGGTCACGATACATAAGGCGGATGGCAAGGCGCTCACCATCCAGGCGAACCACAGCATCACCGAGCAACAGGTCGCGTGGTTCAAGGCTGGTTCGGCGTTGAATGCGCTGAACTAACAAACGCTAAAAGGGGACAAACCATGAGCACGAAAGCATCCAAGATTATCTATACGAAGACCGATGAAGCACCGATGTTGGCAACCTATTCCTTTTTGCCGATCATCAACGCGTTTTCCAAGGCGGCGGGTGTGTCCGTCGAATTGCGGGACATCTCGCTGGCCGGGCGCATTCTTGCGGTGTTCCCTGATTACCTGACGCCGCAGCAGAAACAACCGGATGCGTTGGCCGAACTGGGCGAGTTAGCCAAGACGCCGGAAGCCAACATCATCAAGCTGCCGAACATCAGCGCCTCGGTTCCTCAATTAAAGGCGACGATCAAGGAATTGCAGAGTCAGGGGTATAAGCTGCCCGAGTATCCGGAAGATCCGAAGGACGACAAAGAAAAGGACATCAAGAGCCGGTACGACAAGGTCAAAGGCAGCGCCGTGAACCCGGTGTTGCGCGAAGGGAACTCGGATCGCCGCGCGCCGCTGTCCGTGAAGAACTATGCCAAGAAGCACCCGCATAAGATGGGCGCCTGGAGTCCGGACTCCAAGACCCATGTGGCGCATATGAAGGGGGGAGATTTCCGGTCGAACGAAAAATCCCTGACGGTGGCCGCGGCGACGGACGCACGCATCGAATTCGTCGGTCAGGACGGCAAAGTCACGGTGCTCAAGCCGAAAGTCGCATTACAAGCCGGTGAAGTCCTCGACGCCACATTCATGAGCAAACGCGCCTTGCGCCAGTTCCTTGAAGAGCAGATCGAGGACGCCAAGAAACAGGGGGTGTTGTTCTCGCTCCATATGAAAGCTACCATGATGAAGGTCTCGGACCCCAAGATCTTCGGTCATGCCGTGACGGTGTACTACAAGGACCTGTTTGAAAAGCACGGCGAGACGTTCAAGAAGTTGGGCGTGGATCCTGACAACGGCATCGGCGATTTGTACATCAAGATCAAGGCCCTGCCGGACGATCAGCGCAAGGCGATCGAAGCGGACATTCAAGAGGTCTACAAGAAGCGGCCTCCGATGGCGATGGTGAATTCCGACAAGGGCATCACCAACCTGCACGTGCCCAGCGACATCATCATCGATGCCTCGATGCCGCCGGTCATTCGCGACAGCGGGAAGATGTGGGGACCGGATGGGAAGTTGGCCGACACCAAGTGCGTCATTCCCGATGCCAGCTATGCGCCGGTCTATCATGAAGTCGTCGAGTTCTGTAAGAAACACGGCGCCTTCGATCCCCGTACGATGGGAAGCATCCCCAACGTCGGCTTGATGGCGCAGGCGGCGGAAGAATACGGCTCGCACGACAAGACCTTCAAGGCTCCGGGTAACGGCACGATCCGCGTGGTTGATGCATCGGGCAAGACGCTGCTGGAGCATAAGGTGGAAGAAGGCGACATCTGGCGTGCGTGCCAGGTGAAGGATGCGCCGATTCAGGATTGGGTCAAGCTGGCGGTGAATCGCGCAAAAGCTACCGGAGCCCCGGCGATTTTCTGGCTGGACAAGACCAGGGCCCATGACGCCGAGTTGATCAAGAAGGTCAATCAGTATCTGCCGAAGCACGATACGACGGGGCTCGACATCCGTATCATGTCTCCTGCTGAGGCCACGCGGTTTTCGCTGGAGCGGATGAAGGAAGGCAAGGACACCATTTCCGTCACCGGCAATGTGTTGCGCGACTATCTCACCGATCTGTTCCCGATTCTCGAAATCGGCACCAGCGCCAAGATGCTCTCGATCGTACCTCTGCTGAACGGCGGCGGCCTCTTCGAGACCGGTGCGGGCGGGTCTGCGCCCAAACATGTGCAGCAATTCCAGGAAGAAGGGTACCTCCGGTGGGATTCGCTCGGCGAGTTCCTCGCGCTGGCAGCTTCGCTGGAGCATCTGGCAAAGGCGGGGAACAATCACGCCGCCAAGATTCTCGCGGACACGCTGGATCAGGCCAACGCCAAGTTCCTGGAGAGCAACAAGTCTCCGGCCCGCAAGGTGGGCGAGATCGATAATCGCGGCAGCCATTTCTATCTTGCGCTGTATTGGGCGCAGGCGCTGGCCGCCCAGACGCAGGATATGAAGTTGGCCGAACGTTTTCGTAAGATCGCCAAGGACCTCGCGGATAACGAGACCAAGATTTCGACCGAGTTGCTGGCTGCCCAGGGGAAACCGGTCGATATCGGAGGGTACTATCATCCGGACGATGCGAAGGCCTCCAAGGCGATGCGCCCGAGCGCAACCTTGAATGCGATCATCGATTCGTTCGCGTAAAGTCCGTTAGGGGTGAGGCGTCAGGCGTGAGAGGTTCGAGGAACGGTTCCCCTTACGCCTTACGTTTCACGCCTTGCGAAGGAAAGCAATGGCCCACGAAGACACCAATGTCATTGATCAACCCGAGGTGCTCAAACCTCGGATGGTCTCGATCGAAATCTCCGGTAAGAAGTACGAGGTGCCGGAAGGCATCACCGTCATCAAGGCCCTGTGGTATACGGGACAAGAAGTCGTGCGCGGGGCCGGCTGTCTCGGCGGGTTCTGCGGAGCCTGTGCGACCTACTATCGGACGAAGGACGATCCCAAAGTCAGAACCTGTCTGGCCTGCCAAATGGCCGTGCAAGACGGCATGTCGTTCACGATCATGCCGCCCTTTCCGGCGCGCAAGGCGATCTACGACATTCAGACTCTCAAAGACCCGAAACAGGACCTGTTCAATTTGTACCCCGAAGCCCCGCTCTGCAGAAATTGCAATGCCTGCACCGAAGCCTGCCCGCAGAAGATCGATGTGCGTGAGGGTGTCTGGAAAGCCGTCTTCGGCGATTTTAAGAGCGTCTCGGAAATGTTCATGGACTGCGTCATGTGCGGCATGTGTACGCCGGTCTGTATCGCCGACATCGCCCCGAATCTCGTGGCCCTCTATGTGAGCCGCGCCCAGGGCGCGCATTTCACAGAGAAGCCGCAGGGGCTCGAGACGCGCATCAAGGAAATTCAAGACGGCCGTTTCAACGACGAATGGAACAAAGTGCTCGCGATGAACGAGAAAGAACTGGCCGATCACTGCGCCACTGTGAAGTGAGAAGTCATTGGTCACTGGTCATCGGTCGATGATGGCGGATTCGCCGGCAACCTTTTAACGACTCATGACCGTTGACTATTGACGGATTCAAACGATGGACATACACGCCCTCCAGCAAATCGTGCACAAGACGCGGGATGCCCGCCGGAAGCAGACGATCCCGAAGTTTTCTCCCGCCGATCGTGATGCTCTGATCGAGAAATACCATCCCGATTTTCGGAAGAGCGCCTATCGCCCGATCCGTTTCGGGCCCAATGCCGATGAGCAGACCGTCATCGAGCTGGCGACCTTGCTCGAAGGCGACAGCCCGATCGCGGATGATCTCGATGTGACTCCCCACTATCAGACCGATGTGCTGGTCATCGGAGGCGGGGGCGCCGGCTGCGCCGCCGCGTTGCACGCCCACGGGACGGGGGCGAAAGTCATCCTTGCCACGAAGCTCCGGCTCGGTGATTCCAATAGCGTGATGGCTCAGGGCGGGATGCAGATCTCCGTCGCTCCGGAAGATTCCCCTGTGACGCATTTCCTCGATACGTTGAAGGGCGGCCACATGCAGAACGACCATGCCCTCTTGAAGGTCATGGTCGAAGAAGGCCCTGCGATCGCCAAGTGGCTGATCGAACTCGGTGTGTTGTTCGATCGGCAGGCCGACGGCAATCTGCATGTGAAGAAGGGCGGCGGCAGTTCCAAACCCCGTCTCCTGACTTGTTCCGACTATACGGGCCTTGAGATCATGCGGGTGCTCAAGGACGAAGTGTTGAATCAAAAGATCCAGCTGCTCGAATTTTGCGCCGCGGTCGAATTGCTCAGCAATGATGAGGGACATTGCACCGGTGCGATCTTCAAGGATTTGGACAACCATCGCCTGGTGGTGGTGGCGGCCAAGTCGGTGATCCTGGCGACGGGCGGCATCGGGCGGCTGCACATTCAAGGGTTCCCGACCAGCAATCACTATGGGGCCACCGGCGACGGGCTCTGTCTCTCGTACCGCATGGGGGCGAAGCTGGCCCACATCGATACGTTTCAATACCACCCCTCCGGCGCCGTCTATCCCGAGCAGTTGATCGGAGCCTTGGTGACAGAAGGAATTCGATCGGAAGGCGGCCACCTGGTCAACTCCAAAGGCGAACGATTCGTCAACGAGTTGGACACGCGCGATGTCGTCTCCTCGTCGATCATTCGCGAATGTGAAGAGGGCCGCGGCATCAGGACCATGTCGGGGCGTGTCGGCGTGTGGCTCGACACTCCGCTCTTGGATGCCGAGCATGGGCCGGGGACGGTCGAGAAACATTTCCCGGCCATGATGCTCCAGTTCGAACGGTTCGGCATCGATATCAGCAAAGATCCCGTCCTGATCTATCCGACGCTGCATTATCAGAACGGCGGGGTGAAGATCGACACCAACTCAGAAACCAATGTGAAAAATCTGTTCGTCTCCGGAGAGGCCTCCGGCGGATTGCACGGACGCAATCGATTGATGGGAAACTCGCTGCTCGACCTGATGGTGTTCGGCAAGCGCGCCGGTCTGACTGCGGCATCCCGTGCACAATCGATGGCACAAGGGAAGCTCACGTTGCAGCACCTCCGCCGGTTCCGTGCCGAAGCCAAGCAACATGGGAGTCCGAGCGGAGTCATTTCTCCGATGGTGCTGCCGGCCTACACGCGCAAAGAGAACTAAACGATGTGAAACGTAAGGCGTCAGGCGTGAGGTGAACAGTGTGACGCGCTTCCCCTTACGCCTCACGCTTCACCCCTAACGGAATCCAGGAGCCCTATGAACGTTCATGAGTTTCAGGCCAAGTCGTTGTTCGCGCAGTTCGGAGTGCCGGTGCCGCGAGGGAAGGAAATCACTTCTCCCGAGGCGGCGACGGAGTGGGCGGCTCAGTTGAATACGCCGGTCTTCGTCGTCAAGGCGCAGATCCACGCCGGCGGTCGAGGGAAAGCCGGCGGGGTCAAGATTACCAAGGACAAGGCGGCCGTCGCCGGCATCGCCAAAGAATTGATCGGCAAGACGCTGGTGACGCATCAGACCGGACCGAAAGGCCGCAAGGTGCATCGCCTGCTGATGGAAGAAGGCGCGAACATCGCCAAAGAGTTGTACCTTTCCATTTTGGTGGACCGCGACACCGGTTGGCCGACGTTTATCGCCAGCACCGAAGGCGGCATGGAAATCGAAGAGGTGGCGGAGAAGACGCCGGAGAAGATCATCAAGGAAGCGATCGATCCTGCCGTCGGATTCCAAAGTCACAATGGGCGCAATGTGGCCTTCGCCTTGGGGTTGCAGAACATGGAGCCGGCCGTCATCAATCCCTTCGTGCAGATGCTCGGCAATCTCTATCGGCTGTTCATGGAGAAAAATGCCGCGCTCGTCGAAATCAATCCGCTGATCATCACCAAGGAAAAGACGTTGGTGGCCCTGGACGGCAAGGTCTCGTTCGACGACAACGGGATCTTTAAACATGACGATGTGCAGAAGATGCGGGACCTCAATGAAGAGGACCCGCTGGAGATCGAAGCCACGGCCAACAACCTGAATTACGTCAAGCTGGACGGTAACATCGGCTGCATGGTGAACGGCGCGGGCCTGGCGATGGCCACCATGGACGTCATCAAGCTGGCGGGAAGCGAACCGGCCAACTTCTTGGACGTGGGCGGCGGCGCCACGAAGGAGACGGTGGCGGCCGGTTTCCGGATTCTGCTGAAGGACCCGAACGTCAAGGGGATTTTCATCAATATCTTCGGCGGCATCGTCCGGTGCGAACGGATCGCGCACGGAGTCATTGAAGCGGCCAAGGAAGTGAAGATCAACGTGCCGCTGGTGGTCCGACTTCAAGGGACCAATGCGGAAGAAGGCCGCTCGCTCCTCCAACAATCGGGCTTGAAGCTGGACGTGGCCGACGATTTGTGGGAAGCGGCGCAGAAGATTGTGAAGATGACCGGGAAGGCGGCGTAAGAGCTATTGAGGCGCGGGGCCTAGTCCCCATGCTCGCGCAACGCGCGCCCTCAGAAGGGCCTCGTTGGACGCGCGCAGTGGGGGGACCTAGCCCCATACCTCTTGTGAACTTGAGCGATTAGAAGCCTTCCCGTGGTGAGGCGGAAGGCGGGAAAGAAGAGAGGGACTTGTGAGTATTCTCGTCAATAAAAACACACGGGTGGTGGTGCAGGGCATCACGGGGAAAGAGGGTTCGTTCCACGCGACGCAATGCAAGGCCTACGGCACGAAGATGGTGGCAGGGGTCACGCCGGGGAAGGCCGGGCAGGAGGTCGAAGGCATTCCCGTGTTCAACACAGTGGTCGAGGCCGTCAAGAAAACGGAATGCGACACGTCGCTGATTTTTGTGCCGCCTCCGTTCGCCGGCGATGCGATCCTCGAGGCCGCCGATGCCGGCATCAAGCTCATCATCTGCATCACCGAAGGCATTCCCGTCAACGACATGGTCAAGGTCAAGCGCGCGCTTCGCGGGAAAGATGTTCGCCTGATCGGCCCGAACTGTCCCGGAGTCATTACCGTCGATGAAGCCAAGATCGGCATCATGCCCGGTTTCATCCACAAGCGCGGCGTCGTCGGCGTGGTCTCACGCAGCGGCACCTTGACGTATGAGGCGGTTCACCAACTTTCGACGCTTGGGTTGGGGGAAACGACCTGCGTCGGCATCGGCGGCGATCCGGTCAACGGTACCGGGTTCGTCGATGTCTTGCCGCTGTTCGAAAAGGATCCTGAAACTCAGGCCGTCGTCATGATCGGCGAAATCGGCGGTGATGCCGAAGAGAAGGCCGCTGAGTACATCAAGAAACACGTCAAGAAACCGGTCATCAGCTTCATTGCCGGCATCACGGCGCCTCCTGGTCGCCGGATGGGCCACGCCGGTGCCATCATTTCCGGCGGCAAGGGCACCGCGACCGAAAAGATGAAGGCCCTCGAAGCGGCCGGAGTGCGGGTGGTGAAGAATCCCGCCGAGATCGGCCATGCAGTGAAGGCGGCGCTCGGCCGCTGACGCTACGGAAGTTTCGCTAAGAGGGCGTCGGATGCGCTCCGACGCCCTCTTGGTGTTTCCAGGCACGACAGTCGTTGCAGAATCTTTCCTTCCTCCCCCGCAAGAGACGTGATACTGTACAGGAACGTATCAACGCCGAACGGCCCTAGGAATGTACCCTGTTCGCCGATAAACACGAGATAGGATCGGCCTCCCTTTAGAAGACGCGCGGCGATGTAAGGAGCCCCGGTTACTGTCCATATGAAAGGACGCCACTATGCTCGTGTTCCTCATCCATGTGCGTGATCCCCAGTTTTACGCCCTTCCTGCAAAGACCCGCGCCAAGAATGGACGCATCAGGGTGATGGGCTTCCCGCCCATCGGCATCATGTCCCTGTCGTCCGTGCTCAAACGGGCGGGGCACGAATGCGTGATGTTCGACCAGGCCAATCCGGAGACCCCCAACGATTTCATTATCGAACAGATCAACCGGCGGAAGCCGGCGCTGGTCGGGATGAGTTTTCTCAGCACCACCAGTTATCCCTATGCCAAGGTCTTGGCTCGCCAGATTCGGGCGACCGACAGCACCGTGAAGCTGGCCTTCGGCGGAGTGTTCGCCAGTCTCAATGCCGGGCTCGTCAAACTGCAATGTCCGGAAGTTGATTTCGTCTGCCGGGGGGATGGCGAGCAACTGTTGCTGGATTTGCTCGATCGCATCGACGATCCGGAGGAGGTGGGCGGTGTGACTTGGGCGAAAGACGGCCAGGTGATCAACAATCCCAACCGAACCATGGAGCGTCATCTGGATCAGTGGCCCTTCCCGGATCGGGAAAGTTTGGAGTTGGACTTCGTCGAATCCATGCCCCTGGATGTCCCGGCCGTCTTGTCCATGGAGCGGTTTACGACCATGCAGACGTCTCGCGGGTGCCCCTGGCCCTGCGTTTTTTGTGACATCCCGATCTTCAACGAAGGTAAGTGGCGGGCGCGCACGGCGCAGCATGTCGTCGAGGAACTCAAGTATCTTGAGGCCAACGGGTATGGATCCGTGTACTTCGTCGATGATCACTTTCTGTTGCAGCCGAAGCGGATCGATGCGATTTGCACCGGCATTATCGGCGCAAACCTCTCCATTCAATGGGGGATCGAAGGCCGGGTCGACTCAGTCGCGCAGCACCTCTTCCCCGCGATGGCCAAGGCCCATTGCAGGACGGTGATGTTCGGTATTGAAAGCGGAAGCCAGAAGATTCTGGATCGCCTTCAGAAGGAGCAGACCCTGGCAGAAGTCGAAACCGCCGTGAACAATGCCAAGAAGGCCGGGGTCGAAATCGTCCATGGCTTCTTCACCGTGGGTAATCCCGACGAAACCGTTGAGGACATGCAGAAGACGTTCGACTTCGCGTCGAAACTGCCGTTGGATACCTTCGGATTCAACCGACTCTGCGTCTATCGAGGCACGCCCCTGTGGCAGGAATATCTCAAACGCGGGCTGGTGAGCGACGCCACGGATTGGTACAAGTATTTCAAGTGTTCGGAGATCGATCCGACCTGTTTGTCGGGAGCGGTCATCAATCAGGTGCGGCAGGAAGGCCTGAAGAAACTCTTCCTCTACAAACTCACCCGCTATCCGGTCCAGACCTTCAAATTGCTGCGGCGTTTTCTGCGGTACATGCCCTTCCGGGATGTGGCTTACCTCATCATCAAACCGTTCTTGGGGCAGAAAAAGGGGGCGACCAAGGCCGAGGTGTTCTCGCGGGCGGTCGAGCATGCGGAGTTGAAAGACGCCGCTGCGCAACTGACCCAACTCGGCGATGAGTTATTGCACAGTGTGCTGAAAGAGTCGAAAGCGGAGCGGCGGCGCATTCAGCAGGAAGCAGAAGGCTCCCGCGAGCTTCCGATGGTCAATGTGCGGTAGAGGCAGGGCCGTCTAGATGGAAATTCCCCAGAGCCGAGTCGCGGCCAAGCCGATGGCATAACTCACGCCGACTGCGACGGTGATGATGGCCAGGTTGAGGACGATCCGCCGTCGGATGTCCATTCCGGCCAGGAACGCGAGGATGGTCGAGACCAGAATGACCATGAGCCCGGCGGTGAGGATCGAGACCAGCGCGGTCGTCGCTCCAAGCAACACCGGCAGCACCGGAACCAGCGCTCCGGCGAAGTACGCGGATCCCACAAGCAGCGCCGACTTCAGCGGTGGTTCCCCCGTCTCACTGTCCGCTTGGTCTTCTTCCAGGAACAGCTTCTTCGCGCGTTCCGTCATCGTCACTTCCTGCTCAGAGTTCAAAGCGAGAAACGCGCCCGCCCCCATGGAAATGGCCCCTGCGACCGCCGTAGTGGCTGCGGCGACCAGGACCGCGCCGGCGTTTCCGAAGGCTCCGAAGAATCCGCTCACCGCTCCCAGAATCTCGACCAGCCCGTCGTTCAACCCCAGGAAGATGTTTCGGATCTTTTCCGCATTGATCTTGCGGGCGGTCAATTGCGTGACCAGCGCGTCTTCGTGCTTGAATTCGTCCATCAGAATGCCTTGCAGTGCCTGCCCCAACGGCTGGTCCCGATAACCCTTCCACAAGGCAAGGTACTTGCGGACCCCGTGTACCTCGATCGCCTCGAGCACGAGGTGAATGGCGGTCGTGCCGAACAACCGACAGGCCAGCAACAAGATGTGCAGTTTGATGCGCCGTCGAAAATCCAGGCGGTCGATCTTCGCTTCAAAAAAATTCTGCCAGAAGGCGAGATGCCGGACTTCGACTGCGACCAATTCATCCAACGTGTTGCGCGAGTCTGGGTCGGTCGCGATGTCCCGCAATGCCTGATAGAGCGATAAATCGAACAACTCGTCGAGGATGAGTCCTCGCGCCATCGTCGAATTGCCGGTGGTGGCTGCCATCATGATGGGTTGGCTTTCGGCAAAGAGGGCACACACAAACCCCCCAGCCTTCGAAAGGCTGTTTGAAGGAAGGCGACCAGCGACTATTCGATCAGCCGATCAAAAAGTAGGCACCGAAGCCGACGGCGGCAAGCAAAGCGACGCTCAGCATCACCTTTTCATGGCCGCACATTCCCTCTTGGGCCCTACAGACCGCCAGAGAGCACATGACCGACATGGCGCTCCCTCCATTCTTTACAGGGCATGCAAAACGATACGCCGGTTGTGAGGACGAGTCAACGAGTGCCTGGCGACTGCCGCTGTTCGGCCAGTGCGACGCCCTTGTCTCCGCTCAATTCGTAACACAGGCCTGATCACAGTTTTCCCTGATCAACTTCGCCGCGGAGTGGGGACTCATTGAGACTTTACTGGAGGAGAGCAGAAACTGCCCAAGAGGAAAGGTCACCATCACAGGTGGCCTTCCTGATTTCTCTTTTCCCAATTGGTCTGAAGTGGGGAATGGCCGGGGGTGTTCTGCGATTTCAGCGCAGGCTCGGGGCACCGTACTTGCCGAAAAAGAGGGGGCCGCCTCGACTGAGGCGGCCCCCTTCACGAAGTGTTATTCTCGCGAGGCATGGTGCGGATTGCTCTCCGGTGCGCACGTCCATCGAGCACCGCCCTCTGTTTACAAATTTGGTTGGTCTTGTGTGCCCCGATGCGTGAGCATGGAGAGCATCCGCACTGCACCTCGCTCCTATGTCCCCATCTCCCACGAGGCCAAGTACTTCACCTGCTCCTTGGTGAGCTTGTCGATGGCCACGCCCATGCCGGCCAGCTTGAGGCGCGAGATTTCTTTATCGATGTCGGCAGGAACCGGATAGACCTTCTTTTCGAGCTTTTTATAGTTCTTCACGATGAATTCCGCACCCAGGGCCTGGTTGGCGAAGCTCATGTCCATGACGCTGGAGGGATGGCCTTCGGCGGTGGCCAGGTTTACCAGCCGACCTTCGCCCAAGAGGCTGACACGGCGGCCGTTCTTGAGGGTGTACTGATCTACGCCTGAACGCACCGCCAGTTTCTTCTTGCTGAGTTTCTCCAACGCGGGAATGTCCAGCTCGACGTTGAAGTGGCCGCTGTTGCAGACGATTGCGCCGTCTTTCATTGCGGCAAAGTGTTCGCCACGGATGACCTTCAGGTTGCCGGTGACGGTCACGAAGAAGTCGCCGATCGGTGCGGCTTCACCCATCGGCATGACGCGGAACCCGTCCATGACGGCCTCCAGGCCCTTCAAGGGATCGATTTCGGTCACGATGACATCGGCGCCCATGCCGCGTGCCCGCATGGCGATACCGCGCCCGCACCAGCCATAGCCGGCGACCACGACTTTGGACCCGCAGATCAATCGATTCGTGGCGCGAACAATGCCGTCCATCGTGCTCTGGCCCGTGCCGTAACGATTGTCGAACATGTGTTTGGTGTCGGCGTCATTCACCGAGATGACCGGGAACTTCAGCACCTTCTTTTCGGCCATGCTGCGGAGCCTGATGACGCCGGTGGTGGTCTCCTCTGTCCCGCCGATCACGTTGCGGAGCAGTTCCTTGCGTTTCGAGTGCAGATGGGAGACGACATCGGCGCCGTCGTCCATGGAGAGGTGCGGCTTGTGGGCGATGGCCGATTCAATGTGCCGGTAGTAGGTCTTGTTGTCCTCGCCCTTGATGGCGAAGGTCGGGATGCTTTCATGGTGGACCAGGGCTGCGGCCACGTCGTCTTGCGTACTCAGGGGGTTGGAGGCACAGAGGCGGACGTCTGCTCCACCGGCCTTGAGCGTCTTCATGAGGTTGGCGGTTTCCGTCGTCACGTGCAGGCAGGCGGTGACGCGGATGCCCTGGAGCGGTTGCTCTCGCTCAAACCGCTTCCGAATGAGCCGCAGGACCGGCATGGTGGCCTCGGCCCATTCAATCTTCAGTTTCCCCTGATCGGCTAAGCCCATGTCTTTCACATCGTAATCCACTGGTTCCTCCTCCTGTGTCGTGACGAATGAACGGCTGATGTTTGCGATTGCAGAAAAAAGGGGACGGGCTTGCGACCCGCCCCCCTCGGCTGGTGCGACGCGCTGCGTGGTCTCAGCGGCCAGCGTCTTTGCGCAGGGCCTTGGCCTTATCGATCTTTTCCCAGGTGAATTCCGGTTCGTTCCGGCCGAAGTGTCCGTAGGCGGCCGTCTTCTTGAAGATGGGCCGGCGCAGTTTCAGATGGTCGATGATCCCGCGCGGCGTCATCGGGAAATGTTTTCGGACCAACTTGTCCAGGATTTCAGGCGCCACCTTCTCGGTATCTTTCGTATCGACCAACACCGACACGGGATCGGCCACTCCGATGGCATAGGCCAGCTGTACTTCGCATTTGGCGGCCAAACCGGCCGCCACGATATTTTTTGCGATGTAGCGGGCCATGTAGGAGGCTGAGCGGTCGACCTTGGAAGGATCTTTTCCGGAGAAGGCGCCGCCCCCGTGGCTGCCGTGGCCGCCGTAGGTATCGACGATGATCTTGCGCCCGGTGAGGCCGGTATCGCCCATCGGGCCGCCGACCACGAATCGACCGGTCGGGTTGATGTGGTGCTTGACGCTCGTCGGATCGTACAACCCCTTCGGCATGGATGGCCTGATGACGTGCTCCATCAAATCCTTCTCGATCTGCTTGTTGGTCACGTCCGGACTGTGTTGCGTGGACACCACGATGGTGTCGATGCGGAAGGGTTTGCCGTCTTTGTATTCCACCGTTACTTGGGACTTGCCGTCGGGCCGCACCCACTTGAGGATCTTCTTCTTGCGCACCTCCGCCAAACGTTTGGTCAGCCGGTGGGCCAGCACAATCGGCATCGGCATGAGTTCCGCCGTCTCATTCGTGGCGTATCCGAACATGAGTCCCTGGTCGCCGGCGCCGCCCGAGTCGACGCCCATTGCGATATCGCTGGACTGTTGATGAATGGAGGTCAGGACCGAGCAGGTGTTGGAGTCGAACCCCCAGGAGGCATCCGTATAGCCGACATCCTTGATCACCTCGCGGATGATATCGGGGATCTCCACATAAGCCTTGGTCGAGATTTCCCCCGCGACGAAGGCGATACCGGTGGTCAGAATGGTCTCGCAGGCGACCCGCGAATGCTTGTCTTGTGCAATGATGGCGTCGAGGATTCCGTCGGAAATTTGATCGGCGATCTTATCCGGGTGCCCTTCAGTGACCGATTCAGACGTGAACAGGTAATTATGTCTCATTGTTCCCCCTGGAATTGAAGTGAGTCGAGGATTCGGCGGTTGAGTTCAGGTAGCACGGCGACTGAACGTGGAAGACGCTGTTTTCAGAATGATCAGGTAACTCAGCAGAAAGCTGAGGCAATAGTAACTGACCGGCCCCTGTTTGTCCACCGCTGTCAGTGAATCGATCGATTTTCGCGCAGGACCGGTCTCTTGCTTGACAGCCCTTCAAAGCGACTTGTAAGATAGCTTACTTTTCGCGTATTTGGAACCTTTTTCATATTAAACAGTCTGCTCCGGCTATTCCAACCTCGTGGTACCGGCCTCCAGTGGCGCAGGATCCCACAAGCAGCAAGCCATCGTTTATTTTATGATGATGGGGTCTGTATGATGGCCGGGTCGAAGCAGGTAGGTCCATAGATTCATGAACGGTAAACCAGACGCAGTATCCGAGTCGAGCACCACCGGTCCGTCCACATCCGGATTGGGCTGGGAGGAGTTTTCGCGCGAAGTCGTGGAGTTCTTCGCCTCGATCAAGCTGGCGATGTTCCTATTCATCGTGCTCGCCATGACCGCGACCATCGGCACGGTCATCCAGCAGGGCGAACGGGCGGAAACCTATGTGCAGGAGTATGGAGAAGAGGCGTATCGCTGGTTCCTCCGCTTAGGATTCACCGACGTCTACCACACCTGGTGGTTCACCAGCCTGCTGGGACTCCTCTGTGTGAATTCTCTCACCTGCTTCTACAAACGATTCCCAGGCGTGTGGCGGTCCATGCGTCAGGACAAGGTCAGTGTGTCGCTGGCCTTCATCCAGGGCATGAAGCAGCAGACGACCCTTTCGCTCAATCAGCCGAAAGAATCGGCGGCGGAACAGTTGGTGAGGCTGTTTGCCGAGAAGGGCTATCGCGTTCTGGCAAAGAGCGACCCCGGCGAGGTCACGGTCTATGCGACAAAAGGGATCATGGGCCGAGTCGGAGCCCACGTCGCCCACCTCAGCGCGACGGTCATCGTGCTGGGCGGCCTGCTGGGCAGTTACTACGGATTCCAGGAGTTCGGCGTATGCCTGGAGGGCCAGACCTACCATATTCCGCGCGGCAACTTCGATCTCCGGGTGGACAAATTCTGGATCGACTACCATGAAAACGGATCGGTCAAATCCTACAACAGCACCTTGACGGTGATCGATCAGGGGACGCCGACCACGACCAAGACGATTACGGTCAATGATCCGTTGGTCTACAAGGGGATCTGGTTCTACCAGTCTAGTTACGGCGATGCCTGGGATCAGATCGAAGCGGCGCGGATCAACATCAAGGAGAAAGCCAGCGATAAAATCGTCGCCACGGTCGACCTGGAGTGGAACAAAGAGAAAGCCGTCGACGGCCTTCCCTTGAAGATGAAGATGACCGATTTCGTGGCCGACTTCGCATTCAATTCGACCGAGAAAAAAGTGTTTTCCAAGACCGCCGAACATGCCAATCCGGCGATCAGGCTGGCGGTCGATGAACGGAGCCGCGTGCAGTCCACCCCCTGGGTGTTTTATCATTACCCGGATCTGTTCGAGATCAAGGATTCCGCGTACCAGTTCGAATTCATCGGATACCAGCCGAAGAAATTCACCGGTCTGCAAATTGCCAGAAATCCCGGCATCAATATGGTGTGGATCGGGTGTACGATGTTGGTGGTGGGGATGACGCTGTCGTCCCTGATTTACCATCGCCGGTTATGGGCGAAGATCGTTCCGAACGAATCCGGCGTCACCCTCCATATGGGCGGGACGACACACAAGAGTCAGATCGACTTCCAAAAAGAATTCAAGAAACTGACGGAGAAGATCCTGTCGAAGCCCTCATCTTAAAGACAGACGCGGTACGGCCGTGGGAAACGTTTCATCCGGTCGGCGCTGCAATCTACGATAGACGGAGGCCCGTATGATGCGATCACTGTTTCTCTTCGATATGACGTTCTGGCTGTACTTGGCTGCGTTGGGATTGTATGTGGCCTATCTGTTTGCCAAACGTCCTGCCATGCAGCTGGCTGCCGCCGGCCATCCGATCGACAACATAGAAGAACGCGACGGCGCCTGGGCCACCCAATTGGGACAGGTCGCCACGCTGGTCACCGTCTTCGGGTGGGTGCTGAACACCCTGGCCTTGACGACGCGCGCGTTCGAGCGCATGCAGCATTCCGGTACCTTTGCGCCCTGGTCGAACCAGTTCGAAGCGATGGCCTACGTGTCCTGGGCGATTATCTTGGGGTACGTGCTCCTGGAATTCCGATACAGGATCAAGGCCGTGGGGGCCTTCGTGGTCGGCATCGGATTTATTGCCATGGGGGCGGCGTCCCTCCTGCCCTATCGGTACCAGACCGCCGAGCCGCTCGTGCCGGCTTTGAACAGCTACTGGATTTACATCCACGTGTCGGTCACCTTGACCAGCTATGCCGCATTCGCCATGGCGGGAGGGCTGGGCTTGATGTATCTGTTCAAAGAGCGGGCGGTGAATCGTGGAAGCCAGTCCCGGTTCTACGCCGCCTTTCCGGATCTCGAGACCATCGATGAACTCGGGTACAAGGCCATCATGTTGGGCTTTCCACTGCTGGCCTTCGGGATCATTCTCGGCGCGATGTGGGCCAACTATGCTTGGGGCGGCTACTGGAGTTGGGACCCGAAAGAAACCTGGTCGTTGATCGTGTGGTTGATCTACGGCGCCTATATCCATGCCCGCATGACGCGGGGATGGGAGGGACATAAGGCGGCGATCTATGCGATCTTTGGGTTTCTCATGGTGATTTTCTGTTTCTGGGGAGTGAATTTCCTGCTCTCCGGGTTGCACGCGTACGCCTAGATGGCTGATCAATCGATTCAGAGCCCCGTTGGTACGGTTGCACGGACCGGTCCGTCTCGAACGATCGTCGTGCTTGCCGCCGCCGCCATTCTCGGGGTGATGTTCCTCGTCGTCTGGCTGCAGAGTTCGAAGTACGAGCCGTTGATCGTGGGAAAGGAGGCGCCGGATTTTCAGTTGCCGGATTTGAACGACAAACAGCTGCGGCTTTCCGACTATCGCGGCAAGGTCGTCTTTTTGAATTTCTGGGCGACCTGGTGCAAGCCTTGCCGTGAGGAAATGCCGTCGATGGAGGTCCTGTATAAGAATTTCGAAAAGGACGGGTTGGTGATCCTCGCGGTCAGCATCGATCGGGTCACCACGAAGAAGGAAATTCCGCCGTTCGTCAAGGGGCTCAACCTCACCTTCCCCGTGTTGGTCGATTCCTGGGGCCAGACGGACAAGCGCTACAAGTTGATGGGGGTTCCCGAAACCTACATCATCGATCAGCAAGGCATCCTCCGCGAAAAGGTGATCGGGCCTCGTGATTGGACCAGGCTGGATAACCTCAAGGTGCTGACGCAACTCCTGAAGTCGAGTGAAAAGGCCGCGCGCGCATCCTCTGCGCAGGATGTTCCGGCGCTGTAAGTGTGGCGATGGACCGCTGGTCGTTCTTCTCCATGATCGGTGCCGCCATGATGTTCGGGGCGTTCGCCGTTGCCGATGCCTACGGGGTCGATTCCCTGCGGACACCCTCTCCTCTCGCCGTTGTCGAGCGCGTTCCCCAGGTCAATGAGGAAGCGCCGAACTTCCTGCTCAAAGACTCCCAGGGGTTCAACGTCACGCTCGATCAGTTTCGTGGAAAGGTGGTCCTGCTGAATTTTTGGGCGACCTGGTGCGGCCCCTGCAAAATTGAGATGCCGGCGATGGAACGACTCTATCGATCGTTCAGCCGTAAGGAGTTTGAGATCCTGGCCGTCTCGACCGATGCCCAAGGCGCGGCCGTCACCCGTCCTTTTCAGCAGGAGACCGGCTTTACCTTTCCCGTGCTCCATGACGCCGATTTTCGCATCGGCCTCCGATATGGCGCGCGTACCCTTCCGATGACGTTTCTCATCGATCGCAACGGGATCATTCGCAACCGGATTCCCGGGGCCCGCGATTGGAATACGCCTGAGGGGAAACGACTGGTCGAATCGCTCTTGCAGGGGTCCTGACCATGACCGAATCGGTGCAGTCGATTTCATTGGTGGCGGCCTTTTCCGCAGGACTGTTGTCCTTCGTGTCTCCCTGTGTGTTGCCGTTGGTCCCGTCCTACATTTCCTACATCACCGGTCTCTCGGTCGAACAGCTTACCGATGTTTCGGAGCGGAGCCGGTTCCGGAAGGCGATCATCTTGAACTCGCTGCTGTTTATCGCCGGGTTCTCGACGGTCTTCGTCGCCTTCGGGGCCTCGGCCAGCCTGCTGGGCCAGGCCTTGATCACCTATCAGGAACATGTACGGCGGATCGGCGGGATCGTGGTGATCCTGTTCGGCCTGTATTTGCTCGGCATTTTGAATCTGAATTTCCTCAAAATGGAGCATCGGTACCAGTTTCGGAACAGGCCTGCAGGGTTTCTCGGGTCCTTCTTGATCGGCATTGCGTTCGCGGCTGGCTGGACTCCCTGTGTGGGACCGGTCCTGGGGACGATCCTTCTCTATGCCAGCACCACCGAATCATTGCTCAGCGGGGTGGTCCTGCTGACGTTCTATTCGTTGGGGTTGGCCCTGCCGTTGTTCTTGACGGCGCTGGGCGTGGATCGGTTCCTCAGCTACTTCAAGGAAGTGCGTGCGTATCTCTGGGGTGTATCGACCGTGAGCGGAGTGCTGCTCATCCTGGTGGGCGTGATGATCTATGCGAATTCGCTGACCATGATTACAAGTTTTCTCGAACGGTACGGGATCGGCTGGTACCTGGGGCAATAAATCGGACATGGTTCTTCCTCTCTTTCAGGTCTTTTTCTGAATACCCACAGCTCGTCGGTCTCTCCCCTGGCCTCGACCGGCCGGGAGGCGCAGGCTTCAACAGCGGTAGGTAGTCCATGTATCTTGGGTCGACAAACACAATCTACGATGTGGTGATCGTCGGAATGGGGCCGGCCGGGGCGGCCGCCGCGGCCACACTCAGCCGGGGCGGCTTGGCCGTGCTCGGGCTCGATAAGGAGGCGCATCCACGCTATAAGGTTTGTGGCGGGGGGCTGTCGGCCCGCGTCGACCAGCTCCTGGAGCCGGAGTTTCTCTCGGTCGTCGAGCATAGGGTGAACGGGGTGCAGTTCGTCTATTGTGGGCAAGATCCCCTGCTCATCGAATCGTCGCAACCCATCGCCTATATGGTCATGCGGGATCGCTTCGACCATTATCTTGTCCAGCAGGCGGTTCGTGCCGGGAGCGAGATCCGCAACGGCGAAGGGGTAGTCGGCGTCCGTCAAGGACCGGACGCCGTAGAGATTACGACCGAACAGGGCCGATATCGCGCGAAGATCGTCATCGGTGCAGACGGGGCCAATAGTGTGGTGGCGCGGCACCTCTTCCCCGAACGTTCCCTGTATCGCGCGCCGGCCTTGGAAAGCGAGGTCTTCATCGGGGGCGACCGGCACTTTCCCGGCCCCACGACGATTCTGGTGGATGTCGGTGCCGCCCGCAATGGATATGGGTGGATCTTCCCCAAGCAGGAGCGCCTGTCCGTGGGGGTCGGAGAGTTTCGCCGCAAATCCACCGGGCTGCGCGAGACGTTCGACCGCTTCGTACGCGGGGCTCGAGGGCTGACCGGATGGGCCGTGCCTCGCCCTGTGGGGCATCCGATTCCCGCCTTTTCGGAGGGCGAGGATGGGCGGGGCGAGCGGAAGGACAGTCAGTTCGTCAACGGCCGTGCGTTACTGGTCGGGGATGCGGGCCATTTGGTCGATCCGCTGTTCGGCGAGGGCATTTATTATGCGATCCGCTCGGGACAATTGGCTGCCCGTGCGATCCTCGCCAACGCCCTCGACCATCGGTTGTCGTTGGCGGAATATCAGGCGGCGCTGGATCGGGACATCCTGCCGGATTTCCGGGTCACCGCCCGCATTGCCCGGGTGATCTATGCCTTCCCCCGCCTGGGTTTCAAACTACTCCGCCGTTATCAGGACGTGGTCCAGTCCTACTTTGAAGTGCTGCAGGGTCGTATCACTGCCGAACGATTTATGGCCGAGGCCAAGACACGCCTCAGGACGTCGGTCAACGATCTGCTGCTCGAAGCGTTATACCTCCGGTAGGGAGGTCGATTGTGGAAGCGTCGTTCGTCGTCAGCACCAGGCGCCGAGCCGGCAGGAGACGAACGGTTGGCGAAGGGACAGGCCTGTCGAACTCTGTAGGCTCGGGATGTTTGATGGGGAGGCTGCCTTGAAACCGGCCGGCGGCGCGACGGCGGCCAGTAGGTCGGCGGGTGGTGGAGTCTGGGGCGCCGGCTCTTCCGCTTTGGCCACTGTCGCTGGAGGAGCCGAAGATGGTTTCTTTTCCAGCTTGGCCAGCAAGCGACGGCCACTGCTCGCGACATCGCTGTTCGGATATTTCTCCGCCAGGAGTCTCAGTTTTTCCGTCGCCCAATCGTCGGCGCCGAGTTCCTGGTAGGTCAAGGCCAGGTAATACAGGGCCTCCGGCGCCACCTTCTTATCCGGATACTCTTTCATGATGCGATCGAATCGATGGGCCGCCGCAAGATACGACGAGCGCCGGTAGTAAAACTGTCCGACGAACAGATGGGTCTGTGCCAGCCAATCGTGGCAATCCTCCAATCGCTGGAGGGCCTGGGCTTCGTACTTGCTGCCGGGGAATTCTTTCCGCAATTTTTCAAAGGCCGCGATGGCCTTTTGGATCGGCTCCGGGTCCCGATCGATGGACTTGGCCATCCGCAGGTGGCTCTCCGCCAGTCGAAACTGTGCATAGACCGCGAGCTGATGTGATCGATGCAGTTCAAGGAAGTGCTGGTACTCGACGATGGCCTCCGCAAATTCTTCCTTGTCGAAGAACGCTTCGCCGCGCTTCATGATCACATTGGGGTCGTAGTTCTTTTCGATGGTGTCGCCGAGGAAGATCTGCTCGTCGGTGCCGCTGATGGGTTTGCCTTGAGCGGTGGATTTCGGTTTGCTCGAGCAGCCGCCCGCAAGCCAAAGCAAGCTCACCAGTGCACTGAGACAGATACACAAACCCCTGGAATGCATCCGCATCCGACGACTCCCGATTGAAGATGGAAAGTGAATCGTAACTGCATAATTTCTCTAGCAGATCGAAGCGTGAAAAGCAACGAATTCAGCATCTAGTGGTTGACCCTCCGGGGCCTGGGTCCTATAATCGCGCCGCATCTCGCAAGGTGCGGCGACAGGTCGCCGCAGGCGAATCACAACAAGGCTTCAGCAGGGATCCCGTGACGCGCAGTCGCATCGTCGGAACCGGTTCGTTCGTTCCCTCCCGGGTCGTCGGCAACGAGGAGGTGGCAGGGCCGCTCGGTCTGGATCCTGATCAGATCACGGCGTTGACCGGTATTCGCAGCAGGCATTGGGCGGAGCCGGGGCAGGCCTCTTCGGATTTAGCGGCGGTGGCGGGACAACGGGCCTGCGAGGCGGCGGGGTTGGCCTCCTCCTCCGTCGAGGCGATTCTGGTCTCGACGACGTCACCGGACAGCGTCTTTCCCTCAACGGCATGCCATGTGCAACGGTTGTTGGGTGCCAAGACCGTCATGGCGTTCGACCTGTCGGCCTCCTGTTCGGGGTTTTTGTATGGATTGTCGATGGCCGATGTCATGATCCGAAGCGGACAGATCCGTTCCTGCCTGGTCATTGCGGCGGAAGTGAAGTCGCAGTCTCTCAATCCTCTGGACAAAGAAACAGCCATTCTGTTCGGTGACGGAGCCGGCGCCGTGTTGGTCGTGAGGGATGAAAGTTCCGGTCTGAATGCGCCCGGCGTACTCGGGATACGCCTGTATGCGGATGGTGCGGGCCATGCCCTCATCACCATTCCTGCCGGGGGGTCACGAAGGCCTGTTCGGGCGGAGACGATACGCGCCGACGAACACCGACTGCGTCTGCGAGGCGCCGCAGTATTTCGATCGGCAGTGCGCCGGCTGGAGCAGGCGGCGACCGAGTTATTGAAGGAGTATAGCCTGACGGCAGGCGAGGTGAAGCAGGTGATCATGCACCAGGCCAATGCACGAATTCTGGAGCAGCTGCGGCGCCGTCTGGGATTTCCGCAAGAAGCGCTGTATTCGGTCATCGAACGTTACGGGAACACCTCCTCGGCCTCCTTGCCCCTTGCGTTAGACCAGGCCGTGCGGGCAGGAAGGCTTGCGACCGGCGACCTCCTGTTGCTGGGCGCGTTCGGCGGCGGCTTGACCTGGGCCACCGGCTTGGTGCGGTGGTGACCCCTCTCGGCTAGAAAGGATCGTATGTTCGGTCTCATTCCCCGCGAAGAAGCCTTTTTCGACCTGTTCAAGAATGCGGCGCACAACATGATCGAAGGCAGTCGCCTCCTCAAGGATATGACGGAGGACTTCCGGAATCCGGTCGAGAAGGCGAAACGCATCAAGGAGGTCGAACATATCGGGGACGGCATTACCCACGAGATTGCGCGGAAACTGAATCAGACCTTCATTACGCCGATCGATCGGGAGGACATCCACGACCTGGCGAGCGCGCTCGACGACATTTTGGACGTGGTCGAGGCGATCGCCGATCGTTTCGTCCTCTACAAGGTGACGGCCCCCACGGAATCTGCGGTCAAGCTGGCGAATGTGCTCTATCAAGCGGCGGTGGAAGTGGGCGCCACGGTCGATTTGCTCGGTAAGTCGCATCCGGCCGTCATTGAGTGCAGCGTGCGGGTCAATAGTTTGGAAAATGAAGCCGACCGCCTCTCCCGCGATGCTATCTCGCTGCTGTTCGAGAAGGAAACCGATCCGATCACCGTCATCAAATGGAAAGAGATCTACGAGAATTTCGAAGCGGGAACCGATCGTTGCGAGGATGTCGCCAATATCCTTGAACGCATCGCGCTGAAGCACACGTGAGCGCCTCCCGCGTCTCCTTCGACAACAATCCAGATTACTGTCTGATGGTAGGAACCGGCATGCATGGCTGAACTGAGCGGACTGTTGTTGATCGTCGTCATCCTGGCGCTGCTCTTCGATTTTTCCAACGGCTGGCATGACAGCGCCAATGCCATCGCGACGGTGGTCTCGACCCGTGTGGTGAGTCCCTCCACGGCGGTGCTGGTGGCCGGCGCGCTCAACGTGGCGGGCGCCTTCATGTCCACGGCGGTCGCCAAGATGGTCGGGACTGGCATCGTCGATCCCCAGTCGGTCACGCAGACGGTGGTGGCGTCGGCACTGGCCGGCGCGATCGTGTGGAATCTTTTTACCCTGTTGCTGGGGCTTCCGACCAGTTCGTCCCACGCACTCATCGGAGGGTTGGTCGGCGCCGCCCTCACGCACGGAGGGACGGCGGCAGTCAAATTTTCCGGACTGCGGGCAGTGTTGGAGGCCATGGTCTTGTCTCCGTTTTTTGGGTTCGCGATCGGCCTGCTGTTGATGATCGTGCTGAGCTGGATGTTTTTCCGGGTGCCTCGCGCGCTCGCGCTCCGCCTGTTTTCGCGTCTGCAGCTGGTCTCCGCCAGCTTCATGGCATTCAGCCATGGGGCGAACGATGCCCAGAAGGCCATGGGAATCATCACCTTGGCACTCGTCTCGGCAGGGGTGCTGCCGACGGCCGAGGTGCCGACGTGGGTGATCGGTTCCTGCGCCGTCGCCATGGGGCTCGGCACGGCGGTGGGCGGGTGGCGGATCGTGCGGACCTTGGGCATGCGGATCGTCAAGCTCGAACCGGTCCATGGATTTGCCGCGGAAACCGGGGCCGCGATGGTGTTGTTGGCGACGGCCCATATCGGGCTGCCGGTCAGCACGACCCACACGATCACCTCCACCGTGATGGGCGTGGGAGCGGTGAAACGGCTGTCGGCGGTCCGGTGGGGCGTGACGAGGCGGATTCTGTCGGCCTGGCTTTTCACCCTGCCGGGGGCTGCGCTGCTCGCGACTATTTGCTACCTGTTCCTGTCGAAACTGACGTAGGCGATTCCTGCGCGGTCGGCAGATGGACCACGAACCGGCTGCCCCTGGGCACATTGCCCTCCACCCACACCTGCCCGCCGTGGGCCTCGACGATATGTTTCACGATGGCAAGGCCGAGCCCGGTTCCGCCGAGTTCGCGCGAACGGGCCTTGTCCACACGGTAGAACCGTTCGAAGACGCGCGGCCGGTCCGCGTCCGGAATGCCGATCCCCGAATCCGCCACCACGATCTCAACCATGGCGCGTTCCGCGGTCCCCCGGCTCTGCGTGACGGAACGGATGCCGACGGTGATCCGGCCGTCGTCCGGTGTGTATTTCACCGCGTTTTCCAGCAGATTGATGAAGACCTGCACCAGACGTTCTTCGTCGCCCTCGATCACCACGAACTCGTCCGGCAGGGCCAGGTCGAGTGTGTGACGCTTCTTGTCCGCCAATGGCTTGATCACGGCGACGGTTCGTTCCAGCAGCGCGCGCAACTCCACCGGCTCGTGCCGGAACAGGACTTGCCCCGATTCGATCTGTGACAGCTGCAGCAGGTCGTCCAGAATCAGATTGAGGCGGTTGCTCTGCCGCATGATGATTTCCAGGAACGCCGCCGCCGTCTCCGGTTCATCCTTGCCTCCGTCCAGCAGCGCTTCCACGTAGCCCTTGATGGAGGTAAGGGGAGTGCGCAATTCATGCGAGACGTTGGCGACGAAGTCTTTGCGGATCTTCTCCAGACGGCGCAGTTCCGTCATGTCGTGAAACACGAACACCGCGCAGGCCTCCTGTTCGCGGCTGCCCCCGGCGATGGAGGCTTCGACCCGCAGGCATCGCCCGCTCGGCGACAGGGTAATTTCGCCGCCCTGACCAGAACGGGTTTCCAGCACCGAGGACACGATCTGGTTGAGCCCCTCGTGCCGGATGAGGTCGGCATAGTGGCGTCCCCGCGATTCGGTCAGCCCCAAGGCGAACATCCGCTCCAGCGCCGGATTCACCTGGACCACGGTGCCGCGATAGTCCAGCACCATGACGCCCTCGACCATCGCGATCAACATGGCCAGGAGTTGTGCGCGGTCGTCGGAGACTTCCTTGATTTTCATCTCCAACTGGTCGGTCATCTGGTTGAGCGTCTGCGCGAGCAGCCCGACTTCGTCCGTCGAGGAGACGACCAGGCGGATTCCGGGAGTGCCGCCGGCGAGGCGGCGGGCGGCGGCGGCCATTTCCGACAGCGGCTTCGTCAGATTGCGCGAGACCCACAGGCTGAGGACCATGGCGATGAGGAAGGCGAGGCCGAAGGCGGCGGCCAAATCCTGTTGGATGTGCCGCACGCGTTCGTCGATGGCCGTCAGCGGCATCCCGAGTCTGATGACCGGGATCCCAGGATGCAAGGCGGTCTGGTCCGACAGGAGGAGCGCGACGTAATAGGTGCGTTCTCCGGTGGTGTGACTGGCCCTGATGTCCATGCCGCGTCCGGACGCCAGCGCCTGCGCCACCTCGGGGCGGGAGAGATGGTTGTCGATGCCGGCCAATCCCTCTGTCGGGACGGCGCTGTCGGCCAAGACGACGCCGTCCTGCCGGATGACGGTGATGCGGACGCGGGCATGCCGGCTCAGTTCACTGACGGTCGAGTGAAGGACGGAGGAGGACGGGGTCCTGCTCGGCTGATCGAACAGCGGTCTGAGCGACATGGCGGCCAAACTGCCGCGAGCTTCCAGCGTGTCGGCGATGCGGTGGAGTTCCGTTTGTTCGACCGAGCGGATGACCAGCCAACCGGCGACGGCGAGGCCGACGAGGACGGCCGCAATGGTGCCGAGGGTGACTTTCCACCGGATGCCGAGGTTCATGCAGGCATGTCGGATTCGCGAAGTTTGTACCCGAGTGATTTGATCGAAATGATGGCGTCGTTCAAGAGCGGAAGCTTTTGTTTGAGCCGGCGTACGTGGACATCGACCGTGCGGGTGGTGCCGTAATAATCGTAGCCCCACACGGCGTTGAGCAAGACGTCGCGCGTGAGCACCCGTCCGACGTTGCGCAGCAGGTGCTCCAGCAGGCCGAACTCCTTGGCGGTAAGCGCCACCTCCTGTCCCTGCAGCCGGACTTCATGGCGGGACAGATCGACGACCAACGGACCGTAGTGATACAGCGTCTGGGGATTGGTGGCATTCCGTTCCAGCCGCCGGAGCAGGGCCTTGACCCGCGCCACCAGGGCCTTGGGGCTGAAGGGTTTGGTGACGTAGTCGTCGGCTCCCAACTCGAGGCCGATCACCGTGTCGGACTCTTCCGCCTTGGCGGTCAGCATGAGAATGGGGAGAAGCGCCGTGTCTTGATTGAGACGGAGCTTCTTGCAGACTTCCAGCCCGTCCATTTCCGGCAACATCAAATCGAGGATGATCAGATCGGGGTGCTCGGCCTTGACCTGGCGGAGCCCCTCCGTGCCGGTCATCGCGGCGACCGTGCGAAATCCTTCTTTTTCCAGGTAGAGTTTGACGAGCTGAAGAATGTCCTTCTCATCCTCGACGATCAGGATTTTTTTGTTGTTGGGCGCGAAGGGTGACATGGGCGGATTCTCCCACAACCGCTGAACGGCCTCAACCCCATGGCGACGAGAAGGACGGGACGAATCTGTTGACGGCAAGGGCGGGTCTGACGTAAGGTGCCTGTGGTGAACCACATGACTCTTCCGGCAGCCCATCCTCGGTCCAGCGATCGTGAGGGGGAACAACACAATATGAAAATTTATTTAGCCAATCCTCGTGGCTTTTGCGCGGGCGTCGACCGCGCCATCGATATCGTCGATCTCTCGCTCAAAAAATACGGCGCGCCCATCTATGTGCGCCATGAGATCGTCCACAGCCGGCATGTCGTGAACTCGCTCCGGCAGAAGGGCGCCGTGTTCGTGGAGGAGCTGAACGAAGTGCCCGAAGGGTCGGTGGTCATTTTCAGCGCCCACGGCGTGGCGAAGTCGGTGTGGGAAGAGGCGCAGAGCCGCCGCCTGCACGTGATCGATGCCACCTGCCCGCTGGTCATCAAGGTTCACAACGAGGTCAATCGCGACTACACGCAGGGGTATGAATTGATCCTGATCGGCCATGCGGGGCACCCGGAGGTGATCGGGACGCTGGGGCAGATTCCGGATAAGTTCCACCTGGTATCTTCGGTGCAAGATGTGGAAAAGCTGCATGTCGAGAAGACGCAGAATCTGTCCTACGTGACCCAGACCACGCTGAGCGTCGATGAATGCCGGGACATCGTCGAGGCCTTGCATCGGCGGTTTCCCAACATCAAGGGGCCGCACCAGGAAGATATTTGTTACGCCACGCAGAATCGCCAGAACGCGGTCAAGGCCTTGTCGAAGCTGGTCGATGTCATCCTCGTGATCGGGTCGCCGAACAGCTCGAATTCGAATCGGCTTCGCGAACTGGGGGAGCATTGCGGCATACCGTCCTATCTCATCGACGCGGCATCCGACATCGACCCGGCTTGGTTGAAGGATGCCAAGAGCGTCGGCCTGTCGGCCGGGGCTTCTGCGCCGGAAGTGCTGGTCACGGAAGTGGTGGCCTATCTGAAGCGCCTCGGCTCCTCGGAAGAAGTCGAGGAGCTGACCGTCATCGAAGAAGATGTGGAGTTTCTCCTCCCGAAGGAATTGGTCACGATCGAGTCCGCCACGCGCGTCACGGCCTCGGCGAACTGAGTTCGCCGAGCGTCTTTCGTCTTCAAGCTCGGATTCTTCTGCCCCCTCAATATATTGGGGGAGAGGGATCAATGTTCCCCCATATCAGGTGTTTTTCTTTGCTTTGCTTCTATCGCTGTGATAGAAGATTTTCGTTTCATTCCCAACAATCCGTCCCATCCAACCTTCTAGTCGGGAGGTCGCCGGTGTATCTGAAGTCATTGGACATGCTCGGCTTCAAGTCGTTCGCAGAGGCGAAGATTCAATTTCCGAAAGGGATCACGGCCATCGTGGGGCCGAACGGCAGCGGCAAAAGCAACGTCGTGGATTCCATCCTCTGGGTGCTGGGTGAGCAAAGTACGAAGACGCTTCGGAGCGAGCGCATGGAAGATGTGATCTTCAACGGCACCGAGGTGCGGAAGCCCTTGGGACTGGTGGAGGTATCGCTCGTCATCGGCGGGCTGGGAGAGTTGCGGTTGGATACGATTTCCGGACTACCGAGCCAACTCAGCGAGTATCAGGAACTGATGATCACTAGGCGGCTCTACCGCAACGGCGACAGTGAATACCTCATCAACAAGACGCCCTGCCGGCTCAAGGACATTCGAAACGTATTGATCGAAACCAGAGCCGGATCCAAGGGCCACACCGTCATCGAGCAGGGACGGATCGAGCAGATCCTGCAGGCGTCGCCGCAAGACCGCCGGGAATTGATCGAAGAAACCGCCGGCATCGTTCGCTACAAGAAACAAAAGAGCGAGGCCCTTCGCAAACTCGAATCCACCCAGCAGAACCTGTTGCGGGTGCGCGACATCGTGGCGGAAGTCAAAAAGCAGCTGAATTCACTGGAGCGCCAGGCCCGCCAGGCCCGTTCCTACCAAACCTTGCAGCAGGAAGCCCGTGGCTTGGAGATCGAACTCCTGTCCCGCGACTACCGCACGATGCGGACGGACCTCGATACCGTGGAGCGGGAAGCGCGAGAGGTGGAATCGCATGAAGCGGAGCAGGCGGCCGAACAGGCCCGTTTGGATTCGGAGCAGGAGGCCATCAAGCTCCGCATGAACGAGGCGGCGGAGGCGATCGGACTGGTGCGTGAGCGGTTAGCCGTTACGGAACAACGGCAATCGCAGGCATTGACGGCGGCGGAGGTCGAGCGGAATCGAGCCGAACTGTTCGAACGGCAACGGGTCCAGGCCGCGCAGGAAATGGACCGGCTGGCGGCGGACCAGGCACAGGCGCAATCGGAGATCGAAGACCTGCGTGCGATGTTGCTGCAACTGGAAGGGGATATCGTCGAACAGGAGGGGCAGTTCCAGAAGTTGGACGTCGAGGCGAAGTCCCTGGCCGGCCATCGCGCGGCTGCGACGGCGGAGGAAGAACGGGCGCGAAAAGATGTGTTGAATCTGGCGGTCCTCGTCGCCAATACGGAGCAGAGTCTCACGCAGGTGACGGCCCGTCAGCAGGAAGCCGGTGAACGGGCGGAGAAGGTCTCGCGCGAGCGGGAGGCCCTGACGGAGCAAATCGCCCTGTTGGATGAACAGCGCCACCTCCTCATCGCGCAGCGGGATGAGGCAGGGCAGCGCATCCAGGGTCTCATGGCCGAACGCCGTGCGGTGATCGAGCGCATAGAGGGACTCGGCGGGCAGATCGCCGGTCTCGATCGCGATATCGTCCGATTTTCGGAAGATGTCGCCGGAGTGGAATCGCGGCTTGGTGCGCTGCAAGGCGTGGTGCGGGAAGAAATGGGATACGGCAGGGAAGGCGAGGAAGAGGGCACCGCGCTGAAGACCTGCGACGGCGTGCGGGAGGCGCTGGCGGAATGGCTGGTGATTCCTCCCGGGCTGGATCGCGCCGTCGAGACGATCCTCGGCGATCGGGTGCACGGCTGGTTGGTCGATGGACCGTCGGCCGCCTGTCGCGCCCTGGAATTTTTGAAGGGGAAGGAACTGGGCCGCGGAGCCTTCATCCCGCAGCCATTGCGATGGACATTCGATGCGGCGGCCGATTCGTCGGCCTCCTGGTGGCAGGCGCTCGCCGGCCGGCCAGGGGTGGTCGGCCGTGCGATCGACCTGATCCGTGCGGAGGGTGAGTCCTCATCCACGCTGGGGTATTTGTTCGACGGGATCGTGATCGTGGAGTCCTTGGCCGTGGCCCTGCAATTGTGGGAGGAGCACCAATGGTCCGCCCCGTCCGGTCCGACCTGCGTGACCCTATCAGGTGAAACCTTGGATGCGGCCGGCGTCATCAGCGGGGGCGGCGGCAACGCCGCCGGCGGGTTGCTTCAGCGCCGCCGGGAAGTGTTGGAATTGGACGCAAGGCGAACCGAGGCGGTTCAGGCGCTCGAACAGGCTCGATTCGCACGTGACGAAGCCTCTGCCGAGTCGGTGGTGGCGCGCGAAGAGGAGCAGCGCCTCGCCCGGGCCATCCGCGAGGCGGAGATGTTGGAGTTGTCGCTGCAAAAGGACGATGACGGTGTGGAACGTCAGCGTGGAGAGTTGCATCGGCGGGTCGATCTGTTGGCTGAAGAACTTCAGCGGAACCTTGGCGAGCAGGCGCGGCTGCGGGAGGAACTCCATTCGAGTCAGGCGCAACTGGGACAATGGATGTCTGAAAAGACCGGACAGGAAGCCAGCTTGCTTCAGGTGAGAGAACGGTTGAGTGCGATCGAGAGTCAGGGCATGGCGGTTCAGCAACGGCTGACCGAGGTCCGATTGTCGCTGGAGGGCATGCGCGGGCGGCGGGATCACGGCACCAACGATGTCGCACGGTTCACGCAACGACTGGACGCAGCGCGGCAGCGGGCTCTCGACTTGGAGGAACAGGTCGCGGGGTTGGTCCGGTCCATCGAGCAGAGCCGGGAGGAGCAGGCCAGGCAGGAAGGGCTGTGTCGGGAATTGGGGGCCGAGGCGGACGGCATCAAGGCGGAGTTGGTGTCGGCGCAGGAACGTCAGGCGCAGGAAATGACCGGGCTGCATGCGGTGGAAGAGTCTCTCACGGCGGTACGTCAGACCCTGTCTGCGTTGCACGACCGGAGGATGGCGGCGGAGGTGCGTAAGGCGGAGGTGAAGACGCAGCTCTCGGTGATCGAGAGCACGCTCGCCGGAACCTATCAAATCGATCCGGCCACGCTCCTCGCGCCGGCGACCGAGGAGCAGGTTGCGACCAACGGAGAGGAACCGCCGGTCCCCGCGTCGATCCTTGAGACCGCTCAGTTGCGGGAGCAGATTCAAAAAATCCGTGAGCGGTTGGATCGGATGGGCGCGATCAATTTGGCGGCGATCGACGAGCATCGTGAACTGGAGGAGCGCTACCGGTTCCTCACGACACAAGAGCAGGATCTGTCCGCCTCCATCGCGTCGCTCAAGGAGATCATCCAGCGGATCAACCGGACGACCAAAGACATGTTCGTGGAGACCTTCAATGAACTGCAGGAAAAATTCCGCGAGGTCTTCGCGCAATTTTTCCCCGGCGGCCGCGCCGAGTTGCAATTGATCGAGGCGCCGCCGGAAGAGGGTGCCGAGGACAATGGGGCGCGTGAGCCGGGCGTGGAGATCGTGGCCCAGCCGCCGGGGAAGCGGCTGAAGAGCATTACGATGTTGTCCGGAGGAGAGAAAACGCTCACCGCGATGGCCCTCTTGATCGCCAGCTTCCTGATTCGCCCGACGCCGTTTTGTGTGTTGGACGAAATCGACGCGCCGCTCGACGAAGAAAACATCGGGCGGTTCACGGCGGTCTTGCGAAGCCTGTCGACCTCGGCCCAGTTCCTGGTCATTACCCACAACAAGCGGACGATGGCGATGGCGGATTCCCTGTTCGGGGTGACGATGGAAGAACCGGGCGTCTCGACCTTGATTTCAGTCAAGCTCGGCGACCTGCAGCCGGCGTAGGGCGGCGACGATCCGGAGGCCGTCGGCGGTGCGCCTGCGAGTCTCCGTCCCTTGACTGGCTTGGACGAGTTTGTTATATGTTCCCGAAATGGTAAGAACTAGTACTGTGCGGTTTCGTGTGATCGCTGCCTGATTGATGGAACCGTCTCGGCTATCGATCCTGCCGTCCTTTTCAGATTCACGGCATCACGTTATGCGACTTCTCAAGAACCTGTTCAATCGTCTGTCCGACAGCCTGCTGGTCCAGGTGCCCAGCCGAATCAGGGCGGCTCGGGAATTCGCCTCTGCACCGGTATTGCGACTCGTCTCCAACAAAAAGGCCCTTCCGGTTTCCGGTGAAAGTGTCGCCAAGCGCGCGCCGGCCCATTCCACCGGTCAGCTCGAAGCGCTGGAAGAGGCCATCCGGAAAAGTCAGGCCTGGTTTCTGGCGCGACAGGATGCGTCCGAAGGCTATTGGGTCGCAGAACTGGAAGCCGATACGACCCTGACTTCCGAATACCTGATGTTGCGCCGCTTCATGGATTGTGTGGATCCCGAGCGCGAGCGCAAAGCGGTTCGTTATTTGAAGTCCGCGCAGCTTCCCGGCGGCGGGTGGCCCATTTATCATGGAGGGCCTGCCGAGATCAGCGCGTCGGTGAAGGCCTATTTCGCATTGAAACTCTCCGGCGTCTCTCCGGACGAGCCCTGTATGGTGGCGGCCAGAGAATGCATCCTCAGCAAGGGCGGTGTCGTCGCGGCCAATGTGTTCACGAAAATTGCCTTGGCGCTCTTCGGCCAGTATGACTGGCGTGGCGTCCCCAGCATGCCGCCGGAAATCATGCTGCTGCCCAAGCGATTCTATTTCAGCATCTATGCGATCTCGTACTGGTCGCGCGCGGTGCTGATTCCCCTGTTGATCATTTTCGCGAAGCGACCGTTGTGCCGGATTCCGAAGGAGCAGGGGATCGACGAGCTCTACACGGAACCGCCCGCGCTGATCGACTACGGCACGGTTCCTCCGTTCAAGAAGGACCGCACCTGGTGTACGGCCAGGAATTTTTTCATTAACCTCGACGCGCTCCTCAAGATCTATGATCGTTCGCCGGTCGAGTGGGTGCGGCAGAAGGCGCTCAAGTGCGCCGCCGGCTGGATGCTCGACCACATGAAGGGGAGCGGCGGCCTCGGCGCGATTTATCCCGCGATGGCCAATTCCGTCGTCGCCCTGCATTGCCTTGGGTACAAGAACGACGATCCCCTGGTGGTGAAGGCGATGCGGGAGATCGAAGAACTTGAAATACACGACACGGTGCATGAGAACGGCCAATGCGTCGATGCCATGCACCTGCAGCCCTGCCACTCTCCGATTTGGGACACTGCGTTGTTGATCAACGCGCTGTCGGAGGCAGGCATGCCGCAGGACCATCCGGCGCTGCAGAAGGCGGCCGCGTGGTTGTTGTCGAAGCAGACGAAAACCGTCGCGGATTGGATCATCTCCTCGCCCGGCGCGGAGCCGGGCGGGTGGTATTTCCAATTCGAAAACGAACTGTATCCCGATGTGGACGATTCGGCGGTGGTGTTGATGGCGCTGGCGAAGGTTCGGCTTCCCGATGAGGAGCAGCAGCGCGCGGCGATCCGGCGAGGCTGCCGATGGGTCGTCGCCATGCAGGGCTCCGACGGCGGCTGGGGGGCCTACGACGTCGACAACAATCGGATCGTGTTCAACTACATTCCGTTCGCCGACCATCGAGCCCTGTTGGATCCCAGCACGGCCGACCTCGCCGGGCGCTGTCTGGAAATGCTTGCGACGTTGGGCTATGACTGGACCCACCCAGCGGTGGCGTCGGCGCTGGCGTTCTTGAAGAAAGATCAGGAGCAAGACGGCAGTTGGTATGGTCGGTGGGGGGTGAATTACATTTACGGGACCTGGTCCGTCCTGTCCGGGCTGCGGGCCATCGGAGAAGATATTTCCTCTCCCTATATCCGCCGCGCAGTCAGTTGGGTGGAGTCCAAACAGAATCCCGACGGCGGGTGGGGTGAATCGTGCCTGTCCTACGGCGACGTTTCGCAGAGCGGACGAGGCGAGAGCACCCCGTCGCAAACGGCCTGGGCCCTGCTGGCCCTGATGACCGGCGGTGTGACGGACTCCTTCAGCCTGGCGCGGGGCATCCATTACCTGATTCGTAATCAGCGGAAGGATGGGTCATGGGAAGAGGTGCGCCATACCGGGACCGGCTTCCCTCGCGTGTTCTATCTCCGTTACCATTGGTACTGTCAGTACTTCCCCCTCTGGGCCCTGGCCATGTACCGCAATCTCAAAACTCGTGGAACGACGAGGGCCGATGAGTTGCGGCGACAGGCCTATCAAACAGGACAGTTCCGGTCGCCACACTGACGCCGTGCGTCCTCCCGTTTCAGCTTTCCTTGCCATCCTCCCTCGGGAGCATCCGTGACCGCGATCGGAGTATTCGTGGCGACTCGATGGGAAATGGACGCCGTTCGTCGGGCATTCGCAACGATCGAACGGCGATCGGTGGGGGGAGTCGGCTGTATCGTCGCGCGGGCGGCTCAGGCAGACTGGTGGATCATTCCGATGGGCGTCGGTCCTGAACGGGCTGCAGCGACCGCGCGGAAGGTGCTCTCGCAGGAACGGTTTGCCTCGGTCTGGTCGACGGGGTTTGCCTGTGCCCTAGGGCCGGCCGGCATCGGCGAGGTGTTGATCGGCACCCAGGTGACCATGGAAGCAGAGGCAGGTGTGGAGTCTCCGGTCGGCTGCGCCCCGGCGATCGTGGAATGGACAAGACAGGCCATGGAGCAGCAGCACCGTCCGGTTCAGGTCGGACGGTTCGTTTCGGTTCCTCAGGTACTCTGGCGGGCGGCGGATAAGCAGGAGATCGCCGGCCGCATCGGAGGCATCGGGCTGGACATGGAGAGTGCGGCGCTGGGGCTGGCGGCAGCGGAACGGCAGATTCCGTTTGCGATCATCCGGACCGTGTCGGATCTGGTCGATGAAGATCTTCCGCTTGACTTCAATCTGTTTCTCAGGCCATCTGGATGGGCCAAGGGTGTGGCCGCCTGCCTGGTTCATCCGACGAGCCTGGTCGGACTCAATCGACTGCGGGTTCAAAGTCGTGTCGCCGGGACACAACTCACGGCGTTGTATCGGGTGCTTGCCGAGTTGGCTGTGCCGGAGGGCGGATCTGACAGGGGCGGAACGTCGTAGATTCCCTCACCCCGGCCGATAGATGAGAGGAGGCGCTAGCGTGGAAGGCATTGCGCGCATCGGACGGTATACGCTCGACCTCACGGAGCAAATGGGGCGAATGATGCTGTTCGTCCTCTCCTCCTTTGCCTGGTTGACCCGCCCGCCCTTCCGCTTCTACCAGATCGTCAAACAGCTGAATTTTATCGGCTATAAATCCACCTTCGTGGTCGTCCTCACAGCTGTCTTCACGGGGATGGTCTTGGCACTCCAGGGGTACTATACGCTGCGGAAGTTCGGTTCGGAAGCGGTGCTCGGCTCCGCGGTGGCGCTCAGCATCATTCGGGAGCTGGGGCCGGTCCTGGCGGCGCTGATGGTGACGGCCAGGGCTGGGTCCGCCATGACGGCGGAGATCGGCATCATGCGGATCACCGAGCAGATCGATGCCCTGGATACGATGGCGATCAACCCGCTGCAATACCTGATCGGCCCCAAGCTGGTGGCCAGTCTGATCGCCGTCCCTCTGCTGGTCGCCCTGTTCGATGTGGTGGGGATTTACGGCGGCTATGTCGTCGGAGTGCAGCTGCTGAACGGCAACGAAGGCGCCTATTGGAGTTCGATCGAATCGGCGGTGGAGTGGAAGGATGTGTACGGCGGCATTCTAAAATCCATCAGCTTCGGGCTCATTATCAGTTGGATCTGTTGTTATAAGGGGTTTCATACCAAGCACAGCGCGGAGGGGTTGGGCACCGCCACCACCGAGGCGGTCGTGTTGTCGGCGGTCTTGATCCTGGTGTGGGACTATTTTCTAACGTCGGTATTGCTCTAGAGCTATCAGCAACCAGCAGCTCCGAGCTGATAGCTGAAAACTGATCGCCGTCATAGTTGGACTGTTTGGATGATTAAACTGGTCGGGGTCGAAAAGACATTGGGCGGCCAACCGGTGTTGCGGGGGGTGGACCTGGCGATTCCCGCGGGGAAACTCACGACCATCATCGGGCGCAGCGGCGAGGGGAAGAGCGTGCTGCTGAAGCACATCATCGGCCTCATGCAGCCCGATCGCGGCGAAGTCTGGGTCGACGGGACGGACATCGCCCGCCTCAAGGGGAAGGCGCTCAACGAGGTCCGCAAGAAGTTCGCCATGTTGTTCCAGAGCGCGGCGCTGTTCGATTCGATGACAGTGTTTGAGAATGTGGCCTTTCCCCTGCGCGAAAAGCTTCGCTTGAAGGGGGACATCGTCACCAGCCGGGTCGAAGAGAAGCTGGCGCAGGTGGGGTTGGCCGGCATGGGGCACAAATTTCCCGCGGAACTCAGCGGCGGCATGCGCAAGCGGGCCGGCTTGGCTCGCGCCCTGGTGATGGAACCGGAAATCATCCTGTTCGATGAGCCGACGACGGGCCTCGATCCCTTGATGGCCAAGTCCATTCACGATCTGATCGTGGCGATGCAGCGGCAGTTCGGCTTTACCGCGGTCATGGTCAGTCACGAGATCCCGGAGATCTTCGGCATCTCGGATTATGTGGCGATGCTCAAGCATGGGCGGATCGCCGAGATGGCGCCGTCGAGCGAGTTCGTGAAAACCAAGGACGAAGAGATTCGAGATTTTATTTTTGTCGGAGGCACCGTCACGACGAAAGGTGCGCCGGCCGCATCCCTCTGAGAGGAGACGACATGGAACGTGCAAAGCTGGAGTTGCTGGTGGGCGTCTTCGTACTCGTCGGGGTGGCTTGTCTGGGCTATCTGTCCATCAAGTTGGGGAGGTTGGAAGTGATCGGAGGAAACAACTACACGGTCGAAGCGGAGTTTACGTCGGCCTCAGGACTCAAGTCCGGCGCCTCGGTGGAAATAGCCGGCGTCGAGGTGGGGCGAGTGCGGAACATCGGCCTGAACAGCGACCGCGCCCTGGTGACGCTGGCGATTCAGGACGGCGTGAAGTTGTACTCGGATACGATCGCCTCGATCAAGACACGCGGGATCATCGGCGACAAGTACCTGGCCCTGTCCGTCGGTGGAGGGGGCGATCCGTTAAAGCCGGGGGATAAGATTCGCGATACCGAATCGGGGCTTGATCTAGAGGAATTGGTCAGCCAGTATGTGCACGGGAAGGTCAATTAACGTGTGCAGAAGATGGGGCGGGGGATGGGGATGAATAACCGAGAGCGGTGGGGACGCTGGATCACCACTCACAGGAGAGGTGTCGGGATGGATGGAACGCGGTGGACGATCATCGGGGGGATGTTGGCGTTGCAGTTGTTCATGGGGGGGCTGCCCTCCGCAATGGCAGGACCCGCGACCGACTCGATCAAGAGCACGATCGACGAGGTGCTCAAGATATTGCACGATAAGGAATTGAAGGAGCCGGCCCGCCATGCAGACCGGCGGCAGAGACTGGAGACGGTGGTCGGGGCGCGATTCGACTATTCTGAAATGTCGCGGCGGTCTTTGGGCGCTCCGTGGAACCAGTTATCCGACAAAGACAAGCAGGAGTTCGTCGATCTCTTCAGAACCCTGCTGACCAACACCTATGCGGATCGGGTGGAGACCTATTCCGGCGACGGCGTGCAGTATCTCAACGAGCGAACCGAGAAGGACTACGCGGAGGTGCGCACCAAGGTCCTATCCGGAAAAACGGAAATCCCAATGGATTACCGGTTGCTGCAGAAGAACAACGACTGGCGTGTGTACGACGTGGTGGTCGACGGCGTCAGTCTGGTGAACAACTACCGCGGGCAATTTTCTAAGATCCTCCACACCTCCTCGTATCCCGACCTCGTCGATCAACTCCGCAAAAAATCCGAAAAGATCAAAGCCCCGTAGTCCCGGTAGGGACGACCGATTCCGGCAGCGCCATGCAGGGTGATCACTTGCTTTCGATTCGTATTCTCCTGGCGCTGGCCGGAGTCCTGCTGCTGGGCCTTCCGGTTCCGGCCCTCGCAGACACGCAAATCTTCCCCATTCCCTCGGTCTCGACGAGTAAAAACGACGGCAACGATGCCGGCCTGATCATGCCGATCCTGATCGCGGACCCGGACGGCGAGTTGAAATATCTCATGGCGCCCATGCTCATCCAGAATTCGATCGTCGGCACCCGCGGCGTGTTCAATCTTTTCAAATACGAACCCGGCGGGCGGCAGATGCGGTTCATCGCTTCGCTGACCGAACGGATCGAGCGCAAGCTGTTGTTCGACTACGTCGATCCGGCCTTCGGCAACGGGCAATATTTCCTCAACTTCGGCGGCACGTTCTTCAAGAACGCGACGTCGCGGTTTTTCGGGCTCGGAGAGAAAACCGTGCTGGAGGACCAGACGAATTACACGGCTCGGGAGGCGCGCGCCTACTGGCGGCTCGGTCTGTATGCGAACGAAGTGACGCAGGTCTCGGTGGGGCAGCGGGTGCGGCAGATGCACATCCAGCGGGGCGCCACGGGCCTCCCCTTTTCGGGCGAACGGTTTCCGACGGTCGATGGGATGCAGGGCGAATCCATCATCGTGGGGCATCGGGTGACCTTCCACTACGATACGCGCGACAGCCTGGTCACGCCCACCGACGGCATGGCCGTGACCGCCTATGCCGAGGTGAACCAGAATGTGAGAAACAGCGACCATCCGGTCTATTCGCGATACGAGATCGAGGTCAAGAAGTTGTTCCCCAGTGAATCGAAACGCGCCATTCTCGTCGTGCGCGCCGATTTGCAGGCGACGTTGGGGACGCAGGTCCCGTTTTTCGAACAGTCCTCGCTCGGGGGACAGAACAACCTGCGTGGGTTCGGTGTCGATCGATATATCGATAAGCATTTGATCGCCCTCAGCATCGAGGAGCGCATCCACGTCCTGCGAACGAAATTGGCCGGCGTGACGGCGGATTTCGAGATCGCGCCCTTCCTGGACACAGGCCAGGTGTTCAATTCGTTCAAGGACGTCAGCTTTCAGGACTATCGCATGACGCCTGGTCTCGGGTTTCGTGCGATCGTCCGTCCCAACGTCGTCGGTCGCATCGATTATGGCTACAGTCGCGAAGGCGGGGCCGTCTTTGCAGGGTTGGATTTTCCCTACTAGGCGACCGGGGGGCACTAGCCGATGTTGCTCATGCCGCGGACAATCATGTTCTTCTGCAGCCTTGCCATCCTGAGCGGGTATGCGACCGCGCTCAGGGCCGAAGGGTTCGGCCCCTTTCCGGTCAGAAATTTTCAAGCGCTGGACCAGTTGGTCCTCGGTATGCCGGGTGACCGGGCAGCCGTGCTACGCAAAGGTGATTTCGACGTGCGGCTCGAAGTGGCCAATACCGCCACCATCTCCAGGGACAGTGAGGAACAGGCCAATGTCACGATGAAGTTCGAGACGATTCGCACCGGTCTGTTTCTCCGCTATGGCCTGACCGACCGACTTGAGTTCGGTGCGGAGCTTCCCGTGCTGCACCGCTATCGTGGTTTTATGGACGGTGCGATCAAGGGAGTGGAAAGTGCGACGACCGGGGTCGCACCGGCGCGGAAAGCCTTAGAGGGCATCGGCTATGCGTTTAACATCTCCAACGGAGGACGAACCCTCTTTCAGGGATCGGAAGGCGCCGTTGGATTGGGAGACCTATCACTGTTCGGCAAGTACCAGGTCCTTCGTGAGACGTCCAGCCTTCCGGCACTGTCGGTCCGTCTTGCCGTCAAGGCGCCCACCGGAGATACCTCGCAGGTGTTCGGGAGCGGCCACCCGGATGTCGGCATCGGCCTCGCGATGGAGAAGTTGATTGCATCCAGCTGGATCGTCTATGCCAACGTCAATGGGGTGTTTCCCACGGGACGGATTGCCGGGCTTGGGCTTCAGCCGGTGGTGAGCGGGTTGGCGGCGGTGGAATATCTCTGGTCGGAGAATCTGTCCTTCACCGCCCAGTTCGATTATTACTCGCCGCCGTTTCATGGAACCGGGACGCGCGTGTTGGACAAGGGTGTCACGGAGTCGGTGCTCGGGGTGAGCTATCGTATTTTCCCCGGATGGTTATGGCAACTCTATGGGGTGGAGAATCTGGATTTTATTACCGGGGCCGCGGCGGACTTCACCGTCTCGACCGTACTCACCTACCGGTTCCGTTCGTAGCAAAGTGGAACAGTGCAACAGACGACCGTGGGACAAGAGTCTATGATAGACAGTGGTGGTCCTTTCACGGGCGTGAGGAAATCTTGACACCGGCTTTGGCATATGTGAGGATGTGAGCACTTGTACGAAACTTCTTTCGCTGCTTCGCCGCGACCTTCTCAAGACGGTTACTTCCCACTGAATGAATACCTGCGTCCAGTCGTCACGATTTGACAAGGAGATTGTGCAATGTCGCTGTTGAAAAATATCCACAGTCCGGCTGATTTGAAACGTCTCTCCCCAGACCAGTTCCCCGAACTATGCCAGGAGATCCGTGAGCAAATCATTTCTGTGGTGTCGAATGTCGGTGGACACCTGGCCTCCAACCTCGGCGTGGTGGAATTGACGGTCGCCCTGCAATATCTCCTGGATACGCCGAAGGATAAAATCGTGTGGGATACCAGCAACCAGGCCTATACCCACAAGCTGCTGACGGGCCGCCGTGAGCAATTCCATACGCTTCGGCAGTACGGGGGGCTGAGCGGATTCTGCAAGCGCGAGGAGAGTGTCTACGATACGTTCAACGCCGGGCATGCCGGCACCGGGGTCTCCGCCGCGTTCGGCATGGTGGAAGCTCGGGAGCAACGACATGAGCACCATAAAGTCATTTGCGTCGTCGGTGACGGCGCGATGACCGCCGGCATGACTCTGGAAGGGTTGCACCATGCCGGAGGGACCAATAAGGATTTCATCGTCGTCTTGAACGACAACCAGATGTCCATCTCCAAGAACGTCGGAGCGATTTCAGCCTACCTGAACCGGACCTTCACCGGTGAATTCTACGCGCGCATGCGGGAAGAAACCGGCCAACTGTTGCGGAAGATTCCCCATATCGGCGTGGAGGTGCAGAAAATTGCGCGGCGAGCCGAGGAATTGGCCAAGGGCGCGATTCTCCCCGGTCTGTTGTTCGAAGAATTGGGCTTTCAGTATGCCGGGCCGATCGATGGGCATAATTTCGAGCACCTCCTGCCGACGCTGGAGAATGTGCTGAAGATGAAGGGCCCGGTCCTGCTCCACGTCATCACGAAGAAAGGGTTGGGGTATGAGCCGGCGATGGAAAACCCGGTCTGGTTCCATGCCTGTCCCTCGTTCGTGCGCGAAACGGGCGTGCCGGCCAAGAAGGCGGCGAGGCCAAGCTACACGGCACTGGCGGTCGATGCGCTCATCAAGGTGGCCAAGCAGGACAAGCGGATCGTGGCCATCACCGCGGCCATGTGCGAAGGCACCGGGCTCAATGCGTTCGAGAAGGTGTTCCCGGATCGCATCTATGACGTCGGCATCGCCGAGCAGCATGCCGTCACCTTTGCGGCCGGATTGGCTGCTCAGGGGATGAAGCCGGTGGTCGCCCTCTATTCCACCTTTTTGCAACGGGCCTACGACCAGGTCGTGCACGATGTCGCCACGCAAAACCTGCCCGTGACCTTCTGTATCGATCGCGGCGGACTCGTGGCGGAAGACGGGACGACCCACCATGGCGCGTTCGACTTCGCCTTCTTGCGGCATGTGCCGAACATGGTGGTCACGGCCCCCAAGGATGAAAACGAATTGCAGCACTTGATCAAGACCTGTGTGAGCTACGACGGTCCCGCCTCGGTGCGGTACGCCCGCGGAGTGAGCCTCGGAGTTCCGATGGACCCGGAGCCCAAGGCGCTGCCGATCGGCAAGGGTGAATTGCTGCGCGAAGGGACCGATGTGGCGATCGTGGCGATCGGGGTCACGGTCTGGCCCGCGGTCAAAGCTGCCGAACGGTTGGCGGAAGAGGGCATTTCCGCGGCCGTGATCAACGCCCGGTTTGCCAAACCATTGGACGGCGAATTAATCGTCAAGACGGCGAAGAACGTGCGCTGTCTGGTCACCGTCGAGGAAGGCTCCAAGATGGGAGGGTTCGGCTCTGCGGTGCTGGAGGTCCTGTCGGAGGCGGGGATCACCCACCTGCGGACGAAGCTCATCGGCCTGCCGGATTGGTACATCGAGCAGGGACCGCAAGATCTGTTGCGTGAACGGTATGGCTTGACGGCGGACGGCATCTACTCGAACGTGAAGACCTTGTTCGGAGCCGGCGTCGCCGCGGATGAAGCTGCGCGACTGGCCTTGCTTGTGGGGAGTTTGCCGCACGGAGACGAGCAGGGAAGTTAACGCGAGGCGCGAGCTCTGAGTGTTGAGTTATGAGTTATGAATTGAAAAGAGCGATCAAAGAGTAACAGAGAGATTCCATGCACATCACTCGGAAGAAAACCAGGCAGATCAGGGTCGGGTCGGTCAAGATCGGCGGGGATGCGCCGATTTCGGTCCAGTCGATGTGCTCGACCGATACGCGTGATGTGAAGGCTACGGTGGCGCAGATTCGCCAACTGGAAGAGGTCGGCTGCGAGGTCATTCGTGTCGCGGTGCCGGACGAGGAAGCGGCGGCGGCCCTTCCTCAGATCAAGGCCGCGATGACGGTACCGTTGATCGCCGACATTCACTTCGACCATCGCCTGGCCCTCAAGGCCGCGGAAATCGTCGATTGCGTCCGCATCAATCCCGGTAACATCGGAGCCTGGTGGAAAGTGCAGGAGGTGATCAAGGCGGTCAATGGGCGGGGGATCCCCTTGCGTGTGGGGGTCAACGGCGGATCGCTGGAGAGACCTTTATTGGATAAGTACGGATGGCCCTCGCCGGAAGCCCTGTCGGAATCGGCCTTGAATGCGGTCCATGCCTTGGAAGACGAGGGTTTCACCAACATGAAGGTGTCGCTCAAGGCTTCCGACGTGCACCATGCCATCGACGCCTATTATTTGTTCTCGACCCAGGCGAATTATCCCCTGCACATCGGGATCACGGAAGCAGGGACGGCGATGACCGGGGCGGTCAAATCCGCCATCGGCCTCGGATGGCTCCTGTCGCAAGGTATCGGCGACACCCTGCGGGTCTCGCTCGCTGCCGATCCGGTGGAAGAGGTCAAAGTCGGGTATGAAATCCTCAAGTCGCTGGAATTGCGCCATCGCGGGATCAATGTGATCGCCTGCCCGACCTGCGGCCGGGTTGAGATCGACGTGGTGCGCATGGCGAATGAGCTGGAAAAGAAACTGGGCCATATCAAGACGCCGATGAATGTATCGGTGCTCGGCTGTGTCGTGAACGGCATCGGGGAAGGCAAGGAAGCGGATATCGGCATTGCCGGAGGAGAAGGCAAGGGCATTCTCTTCAAGAAGGGCAAGCTGATGCGGAAGGTGCCCATGGAAGAACTCATGGACACGCTGATTCAGGAAGTCGAACTCCTGGCCAAGGAAAAGGAAGCCGAAGCCGGGACACCTCACGACCAGGCGGCATCGCACAACAGGCATGCAGAGTCCGGTTGGGAGCCGATCGGCCATGCGGCGGATCAACAGTCGACCATTGTCCGCGACATTCCCGTTCTCCCGAACAAGCGATAGCCTTTCCCTCGACGGCAACGGTCCTGTCCGAATATTCCCCGTTCCTCCGCTCTTGGCGGTTGAGTTCCTGAAGCTCCCCCTTCTATAATCCGACCCGTGGCGCCGTACCCAAGTGGCTAAGGGAGCAGTCTGCAAAACTGCGATGCGGCGGTTCGAACCCGCCCGGCGCCTCCAATCATTCCTGCAGATATCTCAGAGGGTTCGGTGATTCTGACCGGACCCTGTTCCACCCGCTGATTTTCGTTACTCCCGGTTTTACTCCCGGTTCCACTCGCACTTTTCGACGCAATCGCTCCTAAACTCGCTCGATTTACCGCCGTTCGCAGATGGGCCGGGGAGAGATGGGCGTAGCGCATTGTCATCGTGATCGTGGAATGGCCCATCAGTTCCTGCACTGTCCTGATATCCACTCCTGCCATGACAGCCCGAGACGCGAAGGTATGCCGTAAGGTGTGCCAGGTGACATCTTCGATTTTAGCTCGCTTCAAGGCTGGCTCGTAGATCTTCACCACAAAGTTGCGCCCCTGCATCGGTTGTGCGGAGGTAAGAGGACTCGGGAACAGGAATGGGCTGTGCATCCACGAGGTGAGACCCTTGACGATGTCCAGCGCGGCATCCGTCAGAATGACGTGGCGGGTCTTGCCGGACTTACTCAATGGAATGGTCAAGATGCCCTGTTCGGTGTTCAGGCAGTCCCAGCGCGAATGAAACTGCTCGGTGAGGCGTAACCCTGTTTCGAGAGCGAAGGCCACAATCAACCAGTGCTCTGGAGGCAAGGTATCGCGCAGGCTGGAGATTTCTCTATCACTAAGGAACCGTAGTCGCCCGGCTGGTTCTGAAAAGAACTTCACGCCTTTGACTGGATTGGCCGAAAGCAAACCATCGGCAATCGCCAAGTTCAGGATGCGTCGCAGGGCTCCAAAGTAGCGGTTAATCGTTCGGGCGGTTCGTGTGCCCTTGTGCTTCATTTTGGCTTGGATATGCCGTAAGTCGTCGGCGGTAATCTCGGTCAGAAGCTTCCGTCCTAGGAGCTTCGACCAGAACTTTCCATAGCGATGCACATTCCGAAGACCTGGTGAAGTCACGCCTTCCAGATACCGCGCAATCCATGCCCGGAGGGTCAATTCCTTGGAGACGGCATACTTCTCGGGAAAGTAGCGATTTTCGCGAGCCTCGGACCGCAACCGACCGTACAGTGTCTTGGCTTGGCTCTTGGAGTCCGCCCGGAACCATTTCTCCCGGCCATTCACATACAGGCGGACCCACCAACCGCCTTGCTTAAACACCACCCCACGGTCTTTACCGTTTCGCCTTGCCATCGGGCTTTCCCTTTCGGTTTTTCATGTCGGAATCCGCCGTTGTGCCAGTCCTACCTACTGAGGCTTTTTGTTTCTTCGGTAGATGTTTCTCTCGCCATTTACGAGTGGCCACTCGTGTCTGGCACCGAGGACCGCAGTATGTTTGATCAAACCGAATCGCTAAGTAAATCCGTTGGCATTCTGGGCAACGGCGAATTCGCCCGGAATAGTCGACCAATAAATGGGCGAACCGATATTCAAACTCCTTCACTTTTCGCTTTGTGGCAACAAACACATTCCCTTTTCGTTCGTGGTCCGCGCCAGGCAGTGTGACAATGATGGTGAATTGAGGGAACGTGAAGGCAGTCACTGCCTTTTCCCATAAGTTTTCCAGGCTGTGGAGGACCATGGTCTGAACCTCCTTGGCCTCTGCGCTGCTTGGAATAGTGCCACGAAACCTCTCTCCTGGGATAGATTGGACGCTCCACCCTCCTTCTGTCGCGATTTCCTCCCCATGGCGATTCGCGACGTCATCCACAAAGCTGGCCACCTCGAAAGCCAGGACCATCCATTCACTTGGCGTGAGAGCTTCTAGGTCGGTCTGGATAAACTTCAAGAGCCAGCCGACTTCGCCGTCTGCTGTGGTGAGAATCCGCTCTCTGGCCTTCTTCATCTCGCCGTAGAACTGCTCAAAAATTGCGGCACGGTCTATGGTCATCTGACCTCTCCTTCTGTAGCTGGCTTCGGCAGCTTCATCACTCCACCCCATTTCATATGAAAAAACTGGAGGTGAACGAGGCACCTTGGGACTGAAAACTCTTGGGGAGTGTACCTCGTCAATGGTAATGCATGTCAATGAGCGTTATGCCTAATAAGTATTAGGCATAACAGAAATGATTCACTCATTACCAAGGAGGTGCCCGATGGTCCCGAGTACAAAATTGATCACCATTCGAGAAGCGGCAAATCGGTTAGGGCTCAAGGAAAGCACGATCAGGAAATACATCCTGAAACGGCAGATCGCCTATGTGAAGCCGTCGGTGCGCGCCGTACGGATTCCCATCGAAGAACTCGAACGGATTCTGTCTGCCGGCCTCAGACCTGCCATCCCTCAAGCGGAAGGTGCCCGATGAGCCGCTGGAAGGAGTTCCGGCGGGAGCCCGTCGCCGGGGAATGGACGCGAAAGCAGAAACGAGGCTATCACCGCGTCCGGTCGCTGCTTTGGTTCTGGGAATGCCACCAGTTCCAGGTGCTCTGGGTCACGCTCTCCACGGCAGAAGGCGGGGATGCGGAGAAGCTGACCTACCATCATAAACAACTGCGTCAGCGGATCGAACGCCAGCTCGGCTTTCAGGGGTTGGAGTATTACCAGGTCCGGACTGAGGAAGGGCATGGCGTCCTCCATATCTTCTGGGCCTGGCGGGTGCCGGACGGGGAGCGCGCCCGCCGCTTCTGGATCTCTCAGGAATGGCTTTCCTCCCAGTGGCAAGCCCTCCACGGGGCTCCGGTGGTCTGGATCAAGGCCTATCAGCCTAGCCATCGTTCACGAAACCGTCTCAGCCGCTATGTCATCAGCCAGTACGTCCAGGATCAATGTGGCTACGTGAATATGTGTTGGTCCTGGAAGCGGTCGCTGGGCTTTCCCATCAGCCGACTGTGGGAGGAGATGCGGCATCAATGGTCGACCAGGAATGCCTACCGACGGATCAGAGGCGAGATTGAAATCCCGAGGATCGTTTTCATCAAGACCTGGGAGGATCTGCTGTCAGGGCATCCCATTTGGTTTAGCGGCACCATTCTGCAACTCGTGCTGGGGAAGGGGCTTGTCTATCAGGAGGTGTGAGGATGATCTGGCATCGATGCGATCTGAAGCTGCCGAGTCTATTTGGGCCGGCAGGTTGCAGACGGGAAGCCACCACGTATGATCGTGCGCGCAAAGCCTGTCTCTGTTCTGAGCATACGAAGGAACGGCTCTGCGAGTTTTGCCAATTTGAACGGGCGTGGGTGCGGTTTTGTTATAGGGAGCATGACGTCACATGCGAAATCTGGCTCTGTATCGACTGTGCGGGGCTGACCACTCGTAGTCTCGATTCTTAAAATTCTCGGCTACCGCCACATGGAATATTCGCTCGATTAAACCAGGCCTTGGCATTGAAAGCGGACATTTCCTCAGCATGCCAGGATTTTTTCAGTTGGGTCTATAATCTATGGCTGTGATGAATTTGTGACGGACGCTATGCTAAAGGCATTCCTGCTGCCTCGAATATATGGTTTTTATGGCTAAACAAATTCTTGTCGTAGAAGACGACTTAGATATTGGTCGGCTCTTGGAGATGCACCTGACCGACACCGCATATGCCGTAGAGATCGCCAAAACCGGAGAGGATGGCCTTCAATGTGTGCTCTCGAAGAGATATGACCTTATTATTCTTGACGTGATGCTGCCTGGCATCGACGGGTTAGAGATATGTCGGCAGCTTCGATCGCTCCCCACCTATACACCCATCCTCATGTTGACTGCGAAATCCTCAGAAATAGACCGGGTCCTTGGGCTGGAAGTTGGTGCTGACGACTATGTTACTAAACCATTTAGTGTTCGAGAACTGCTCGCACGTGTAAAGGCCCTCTTCCGCCGTTCTGAAGCATTTAGAGATAAGACGCAGGACCTTCAGAAAACTATCCGCGCAAAGGGCCTCTTCATCGATGTTGAAAAACGGAAGGTCACAGTGAGAGGCAGCTTGAGGGATCTCACGGCCAAAGAGTTCGATTTGCTCCTGCAGTTTGCATCCCATCCAGGCCGAGTTTATACGCGCAGTCAGCTTCTCGATTCGGTCTGGGGTTACGGTCACGACGGCTATGAACACACGGTAAATTCCCATATCAACAGATTGCGCGCCAAGATTGAAAAGGATTCGGCCAAGCCCGACTTTATTCTGACTGTGTGGGGCGTCGGATACAAATTCTGTGAACTAGAAGGATCCGGCTTAAAGGACTGACCATGTCGCGGTCACTCTACGGCAAACTCGCCCTTGTGTTGCTCTTCCTGTTTTGTGCGGTTGGGGTTCTATACACTCTCCTAACGGTCTTCACGACGCGCATGTATCAGCAGGAAGTGAATCAGAAGCTGAACCGTGCTCTGGCCAGAAACATTGTTGCTGACCAGTTACTAAGCAGCCAAGGAGAGGTGAGTCCGTACGCTCTGAAAGAACTGTTTCACCTACTTATGGTTATCAATCCGAGCATTGAGATGTACTTGCTTGATGAGAATGGGGGCATAGTCAACTTCTCCGCTCCCACTGAGAAGGTCAAGCGCTCGGCTGTCTCGTTAGAACCAATACATCGTTTTCTCACCGAGGCGGACGCATTTCCTATTCTTGGTGACGATCCCCGTGATGCGACTCGCCAGAAGGTCTTTTCTGTTTCAGCCATACCCTTACACGGACAACCAACAGGATATCTGTACATTGTCCTTGGCGGAGAGGAGTATGACTCCGTCGCCGATATGCTGAATCGGAGCTACATCTTCCGGCTGAGTCTCTGGGCAGCACTTACCGGCTTACTGTTCGCTCTTTTGGGCGGTCTCTTTCTATTCAACATGCTCACCAGAAGGTTAACCAAACTAGCATCGACGATGGAAACGTTCGCAAAGAGCGATTTTTCAGAGGCGCTCGAGCTGCATCCTCAGGATTTCATTCCTGAGCGGAATAGTGATGAAATTGATCGGCTCCGGTCCACATTCAATCGGATGGTAGAACGAATTCTTCAGCAAGTGGCCACTTTGAAGCAGACGGACATCCTTCGGCGTGAGTTGGTGGCCAATGTGTCCCATGATTTGCGTACCCCCCTGGCATCCTTGCATGGGTATCTGGAAACGTTACTGATGAAAGAAGGGACGCTTACACGAGAGGAATACCGGACGTTTCTCGACATTGCCCTCAAGCAAAGCCAACGGCTTAGGGAGCTTGTGGGGGAACTCTTTGAATTGGCTCGCTTAGATTCGCGTGAAGCTCGCATTCAATGCGAACAATTTTCTTTAGCCGAGCTTGTCCAGGATGTGTGTCAAAAGTTTCAACTCACCGTCGCAAATAGGGGGATAGCCCTAAAGAGCAGTTTTACAGATGATCTGCCATTTGTGGAGGCTGATATCGGCCTCATCGAGCGGGCGCTAGAAAACATAATCAATAATGCTACTCGCTATACACCGAGCGGAGGGACCATTGCGATTTCGTTAAGCCACGAATCCGGCTCGGTTATGATACGAATTTCTGATACTGGCTGTGGTATCGCTGATCACGACTTGCCTTATATTTTTGATCGTTTTTATAGGGCGAATCGACAAAATCAGCCTGGAGGAGCTGGGCTCGGGCTGGCCATTACTAAGCGAATCCTAGAGCTACATGGAAGTACAATTCGAGCAGAGAGTATACCTAACATCGGAACCATCATCAGCTTTGAACTGCCCACCGTGCACTTCTAGTCTCTATTGTTCTCGACCGTTACGGGCCGCTCGCCACATCAGGCGTGATAAAAATGTGACAATTTCGTGAGATCGATGTGAAGGGGCAGGGCTATGCTTGACCATGCATTGGGTTGTACCAGCCCTTTTAACCGAAAAGGAGAACGGACTTATGAAGAGAATCAGTCAGATTTCGATGGTTGCGCTTCTATTATGCTTCCTTCCCATGTTGTCTGTAGTGAGTGAGGCGGCCATGGATCACGACAAGCTCTTAAAGGATCCTGGTGTCTACGCAACGTTTGCTGTGTTCAAGATGGGGGAGCACTGGTGGCAGATGGATCATGAAGCGCGTGTCAAGGCGGCCTCCGAAATGAAAAAGGTGTTCGAAAAGCACGCCGATAAGTTAATAGTCGATACGCATTTGCTTCGTGGTCTGTCTGAGAGAGCTGATGTACTTGTCAGGATTCACTCGAAAGAGATGGTTCATAATCAGAACTTCTTGTTAGACCTCATGGGGACCACTATGGGGATGGATATGAAAAATACTGACACCTTCAATGGCATCACCAAAACCCTAAATTATGTCCCTAGCTTCCCAGAAGAACTGAAGGGGGAGTTGAAGACACCGCCACCTCAGGGCAGCCCATACGTTATAGTGGTTCCTATACGCAAGGACGCAGAATGGTGGATTTCTGGACAAGACACCCGAACAGGCCTGATGAAGGAACACACGGATGCGACGGTCGCATACTTGAAGACGGTGAAACGGAAGCTCTATCACTCCAGCGGGTTGGATGATTGGGATTTTATTACCTACTTTGAAACATCCAAGCTGGATGATTTCAACAATCTTGTGACTGGATTGCTCAAGGTCAAGGAGAACCGTCATAATAGGCGTTTCGGTGATCCTCTCCTGTTGGGGACCATTCGACCATTGGATGAAATCCTCGATATTCTCAGTCGCTAGTCTATTTCGCTCGCGCGTTCCAGAACACGGTGACCACCTGGGAACAGGTGGTCACTTCTATGCTGGTACTCACAAATCTTTACTTCTAATACTTAGTTATAGGCTCTATATCCGCCCCACCCTGTCACCACCTGTTGGCTTCTCAGGGGGTGAGAGGGAGGAAATGCAGGGTTATTTTCAAGTGGTGACGGCGATGCGCTAGCTTGGCCGTCCCCTTGGTGAATTAGTGGCCATGCAGAGTTGAGATGAAGACTTTGTCTGCCCAGGATTATCAACTAGACGCGAAATATGCTGACCACGAAGGCCCGCCGGCCGCTCCGGACTGCCGGGGCCGGACGGCCGGGGGGCTCGGGGGCGCAGCCCCCGCTTCACTTGATCTATATGGTCAAAGTAGG